>JAJEIA010000010.1 GCA_022823505.1 Dehalococcoidia bacterium | reverse complement strand
ATGATGTTCTCTCTCTCGCCGGGCCGCCGGGCCATGAGGTGTTGCTTCAGGTGGTGAGCGTTGCCGTTCTCGGCGAGACGGTCGAAGCTGGTCATGTCGTCGGGCTCGCGTTCGGGCGGGTCCGGCAGCCGGAAGCGGCCCCTGGCTTTGGAAATCTTAGCTGTGGTGTCGGAGGTGGTCATGTCGCACCTGGCAATTGACGAAGGCGAAGGGAACCGGCGCCACCGCGCTTTCCGCCTCGGTCCCAATGAGCAATTCTGTAATGGAGATTCTACGCCGCCGGCGGTCCGTGGGCAAGAGCAACGACGCTGCGCTGGCACTGTGGGAGCCAGCGGGCGGTCAGGCGCTCGGCACGGGTTGTAAGGCCGGGTTGCCGGGAACCGCCAGGGAGAGCAGCAGCAAGCTGGGAAACCGGAGGACTGGCCAACCCGCATTTCCCCAACACCCGAGTCCGGGACCGGCGAACCGGGTCGTGCCCGTCACTACTGACACTTGCAGGTGGCGCGTAGCAGCCTCCCCTTGCTACGCTGGAGGCATGGCAATCTCCCGCGAGCGCATCCTGGACGCCCTGGCCCGGCTGCCCTTCATCGACGCGGGGGAACTGGCCCTGATCCTGGGCGAGCCGACGGCGACCGTCCACCGCGCCCTGACCGCCCTGCTGAAGAACGGCGCCGCCAATCGCATCAGCCACGGCACGGCCCACCTGCCCTCCAGCCACCGCTATTATCTCACCGGCAGGGGCATCGCAGAAGCCGCCGCCGCCCTGGGCTACGACGCGCCTTACGAATTCGTGCGAGCCTGCCCGGTGGCCCGGCAGTGGCTGGCGCTGCTGCTGCGCCGCATGGACGCGGTGGCTTCGGCGTACCGCCTGGCGGCAACGCTATCCCCCGGCGTGGACGGGCTGGACACCGAGGTGGAGTTCCAACGCCGAGGCCGGTTCGACGCGGTGGTCACGCTCCACGACGGCCGCAGCTTCGGGGTGGTCCGCCAGGGCCAGGCCCTGCGGCGCCGCTCTCTCTACGACCGGCTGCGGGCCATCGCCGAGTATCACTATACCCGCCGCCCATCCGTCGTGCTGATTCTGGTACCCAGCCCCTGGGAACAGCGGCTCACCAACGACTTCTGCCTGAACGCCGACCTGCGGGACTACTACGTGGCCGTGGAGCGCCGGGAAACGCTGGAGGAGTGGGAAAACAGCACGCTCTGGCATTCGGCCAACTGGACCTTCGGCAGGACCTACCGCACCCTGGAGCAGGTGGTCTCCCAGGCCGGCGCCGGCGGTAGGCCGTTCACCGAGACGCCGGAGCGCAAGCGGGCCTCCCTGCCCGACCCGGAGCGGATGGTCCGGTCCGCCCCGGCCTTCGGCGTCAGCCCTGCCGAAAAGCGCGTTCTGGACCTGATCACCGACCACCCCATGATTCCCCGGCAGCACCTGGCCCGCTGGCTGGGCGTCTCCGACGGGAGGGTAAGCCAGATGACCCGCAGCCTGCAAGACGCCTGGGGCCTGATCGAGCAGCACGGCAAACGGGCCAACGTGCGCTACACCCTGTCAGAAGGCGGCATCGGCTACGTCACTCGCCGGGACCGGGCCCAGCTGTCCACCAACATGGCGGCGTGGAGCGCTGAGCCTGCCACCGACAATCACGGACGACCCCGGCCCCGGGGCCACCGCATCCTCACCTGGGTGCGCCAGGCCAATCACGCCGACGGCATCACCTGGCTCCTGTCGGAACTGGCCGCCGAGGCCCGGGCCGACGCCGACAGTGAACTGCAATGGTCGGTGCCCGCCGCCCGCGCCGACCGGGCCTTCAACCGGGGCGATGACGCCATCGCCCCCGACGCCGTGGGACACCTGCTGGTGGGCGGTCTCCACGTGCCCTTCCACTTCGAGCACGAGCTGCGGGCCAGACACCCCAGGGGAGTGGCAGCCCGGCTCAGGCCCTACGTCCGCTACTACCGCTCCGACGCGCCCCGGGGCGACCAGCCGCCCTTCCCCACCACGCTGTTCCTGGTGGACACCCAGGAGGGGCGGAGACCTACGTGAGCACGGTGTCCAACATGACCGCCATGAAGTTGCCCATCCTGGTGTCCAGTAGGGAGGTGCTGTCCGGTAGGGGAGTGCTGGGCAGGTCCTGGCGTCCCCTGTGGGAACCGGAGTGTCCGCCCGTGGCGCTTGGGGGAACTGGGCGCCTGGGAGTGGGACGGGCTGCGACGTAGGATGCGCCGGGCGGAGACACGTTAGTCATGCTGACACGGCATTATCTACTCAACACTATGTCCGGGGGCGCCAAGGTCCAATCCTGTGGCGATTTCGGGGCAGGACCGGGACCTAGCGATGCGTCATTTTCACGATTTTCAGGTACGAAACGGGCGGCAATTCCCTTTGACCAATCAGGAATTTCATTTTTACAACTGTGAAAAACCAGGCTAAAACAACGAGAGGGATTTTCCATCAAGTGCAAGGGCCTGACGTGTCGCCCATGACCAGGCAAAAGACGAGGTGAATTACATGTCAGATGATGTCAAGGACGGTGTTCACTGGGTGGACAAGGAGGAGGCGGCGCGGGAGTTGGAGGTATCGCTATCCACGCTGGACCGGATGATCCGCAAGGGGGAGGTGGACGTGAAGCGGGAAGGCCGGCGGGTGTACGTGAAGCTGCCGGGACCCCGCTACCCCAGCGACCGGGAGCTGTTGCACCAGGCCAGGGCCAGGGTGGAACGGCTGGAGCGCACGGCGGGAGAACTGGCCGGGGAAGCCGACCGGCTGGAGCAGGAACGGGACCGGGCCCGAGCCGAGACGGAGACCGCCCTGGAGGAGTACCGCAGGCTGGAGGAAGTCTTGGTCGGAGAGCAGGACGCCCACGAAAAGACCCGGCGGTGGGCGAGGATCTTCGGCTTCACCGCCCTGGGCCTGCTGGCCATATTCCCCGACGAAATGCGCCTGCGCCAGGCCCGCCGCCTGCTGGCCCGCTGGCCCGGTATACCTGGCCCTGGAGCGGGACGCGGCGCGGAGCCAGTCCGATGACGTCATCTGGCGCACCCCGTCGGTGTCTGCTGTTCTGTCACTGGGTGAGGCGCTGTCCGACCTGAGACCGGGCGGCGGGCTGCCGACCGAATCGCCCCTGGCAAGAGCCTCCTTTCCCGAAACCGTCAGCATTGATGAACCCGGCGATAACGTCCCCAACCACCTGCTGCCCGTACTGCTCAAGCCCGCCGACAAGCGGATGCTGGACTGCCTCTCCGACTGGCCCTAGGCCACCGTGGACGACCTGTGCGCCTTCCTCGACATTTCCGATTCCCGCGTCTGGCGCGTCGCCGCCCGGCTGGAGGACCTGGGCCTAGTTATCAGCAGCTCGCTGGGCGGCCAGCGCCGCCTGGCCCTGGGCGAACGCGGACTGACCGTCCTGGCCCGACGAGACCGGGCCTCGGTGTCCACCGCCCTCCGCCGCTGGAGCGTCCAGGACCAGGGTGGCGAGCCCGCCGCCCATTGGCGGGACGTTCCCGGCGTCCGCAGCCGTCCCCTGGCCCGCACCGTCGAACACACCGACGGCGCGCACCGGTTTTTGGGCGCCCTGCTACGCCAAGCCAGGCAGACTTCCGGGTGCCGGGTGCTCCAGGTGTCGCCGCCTCATCACTCCACACGCTACTTCCGTTACCGGGGCAACCTCCGCTCCGTTCATCCCGACGCCTTCGGCGTGGTGCAGGTACACGACAAGACCCTCCCCTTCTTCCTGGAGTGGGAGCGCCGCGCCGTCCATCCCTCCACCATGGCCGCCCGTCTCGCCCCCTACCTGCGCTACTATTCCTCCAACCAACCCCTGGATGACCACGGCCACCGGCCCCTGGTCCTGCTGGTCTGCGACGACTTCATCGCCGAGGGCAACTTCCTCGGCGTGGCCCGCGCCGAGCTGGAACGCGCCGCCGTGGACCCGCCTCTTTGGGTGTCCCACACGGGGCTGCTTGAAAATGTCGGGCCGTTGGGACCGGCTTGGCGCAGTCCGGATATGCTGGAGCCGAGTTGCGCTTTTGCTTGACGCCGTCGGCCTTCGGTCCTTGCACGCGATGTGGTATGCGTTGTGACGCCTCATATGGGGAAATTTCGTTACTCGGGAATCGGCCGGCTGGTGACTGATAGTGGTCTGTGGGACAACGAATCACGCCGCGGGGCTTCAAACTTTTCAGCAGGCGGTGACAGATCGGCCGCACCCCACAATTGGAGTGAGGACCCTCGACGAACAGAGAGAAGGAAGACGGGTGAGGTCGTTCCCTGCCCGCCTTCCCCCTCGGGATTTCCCGGTTTACCAAAGTGGAACGATGTGAAACAGCCTACGACGCTCCGCGCGGATTCTCGACAGCCTCATTCCTCCGGCGGCGGCGGTACCTCATCATTGCTGGAATCGGATGTCCCGCTGGCTCCGTCAGGTGTCGGCGTCGGTGTCGGCGTCGGCTCGGAATCACCGCTGCTGCCCGAAAAGCCCGACCACGGGCGTTCCGTAGACCACGAAGTGTACTGGCTTTCCTTGTCTCCGCAGACGTTCTTGGCCCGATACGCGTACCATGAGTTGCCGTCAATCCCAAGATGCCACGCGGACGTTCCGGTAGCGGGTTCGTAGATCGTGCGCTCGTCCGCCCATGCGTTGTTGACCCACTTCTTGATCTCGATAGTTCGCCCGGTGGAGGCAGCGCCTCCGGTGAGCGGATTAGACCACGAGATATAGACGCTGGTTGCGGACCGGCGGTCGGTGTCGAAGCTGCGCAACGGGTTACACGCCTGGGACGCGGCCGCGACCACAGCCACGTCGTAGGTGCGGACCAGGCTGTCGTCCACCTTACGGCGCAACTCGATGGCGCCGGCGCCAGCGGCGCACCCTGCCAAGTATATCGAGTCGCCGTCGCTGCGGTTCTTGGTGTCATTGACCTCACCACCGCAGAGGTTGCCCGAGCTACTGCTGGTGGAGATCTCCAGCCGGGCCGGGCTGGTGGGGTTGACGACAACCTTGACGTCGCCTCCTGAATCAACCTCGAACTTGTGCCACGCCGACCCATCATCAGTAAACGTGACGGTTCCCGGACCGGGATCCAATATCGCATCCCAAGTGGGGGCGGACACCGTGACGGTGTACGTCCTGACCAGGCTGTCGTCCTCCACCCTGCGAAGCTCAATGGTGCCTGTCCCGGGCACACAACCGGATATGTAGATGTACTGGCCGTCGCTCCGTGAGGCGAAGTCGTCGTTGGTCTGATTAGGGCATTGGTTCGCGAGGGTTTTGCTCGTGCCGATCTCCAACCGAGGGGTACCTGAAGGGTTGACGACCACCTTGACATTGCCGCCGGAAGACACCTTGAACCGGTTCCACGATCCATCCGATACCATCGTCCCGGGGACCGGGGTCAGCGTGGAGTCCCACGTGGGGGCGTTCCTGAGCTTCAGGGTGTAACTACCCGTCCGGTTGGACGAGCGCGTCGTCACCGCTATCGTGTACGTACCTGCCGTGATGTCCCTGGTGATGTGGGCGTCGTCTGCGTCGTCACCACCATTGTCGTCGCGTTCCAGATACCCGTCGCCACCGTTGTAAGCCCCTTCAATCAGATACAGATAGGAGTCAACGCTGGATTCAACGTCGATCCTGATCTTACGGTCCACGGTCGAATGGAAGGTGTAGTAATCGACGTAAGCGCCAGAACGCCGCGTTGACTTGCAGTCCTCAGTGTTCCAACGGGCCGACGAACTGGTGTATGGAATCGCGGTTACGGGTATGGGCCGACAGGGGAGCTTGATGAACCCGTGCCCCCACTCGTAATTCTCGTCGGCCTTGCCGGTCTTGATCTGAACCCCCGCGTCCTTCAGGTAGCTCGCAACGTCGGCCGCGCTGTAGGGTATGCCGATTTCCTTGAAAAGCTGTACCACGAGGGCGGCCATGCCTCCGGTTTGGCCGGTGGCCGCGCTGGTGCCGCCAAAGTACAGGTCTTCGCCGCACTCGTCGGCGGTGTCATCCTCGCCACATTCGTTGTTGAATTTTGTCCAGGTGGCCGCCCCGCTGGCCGCCGTAACGTCAGGTTTGATCCGCCCTGGCGCTTCCGACGTCAGGCTGGCGCCCTTCCGATATACCGGCCCCTGGCTGCTGTACGGCATGAGTTCAACGCTGGAGGAGCGCATGTCGCGTGCGCCCACCGCCAGCAAGTTCGGGCTGGCGCTGCTCGCCGGGTTCACGATGCTGTGACCAGTAACGTCGTTGCCTGTGTTCCAAGACGCCTCAGTTTCGTAATCCTGGGTTATGATCTGAAACTGAATCCAGTTGGGCAGGGTAGGCAGATCGCCCTCGTCATCCCGGTTGACCCTGATTCGTAGACAGACATTGGTTAGGTCATCTCCAGCCAGATGCACGGTGCGCCGCACAGGATAGTTACGGGAAAGTTGCTCGTTGAAGAGTGGCGCAGTGTTGCCATGAGATTGATAACCGTACGTAGATGGATTTACGGCCCCCGGTACCAAGAAGAAATCCATGTCCACTTTGGAAGAAGCCCAAGTGTCTGACCAACGTAGGTTGTGGATGTAGATTGACCATTCCTGCCACGGCACATTCTGGCAAGTTCGGTCCGCAGCGTCCGACTCGGTGGTTCCGGTGCGAGAGTCGTTCAACACCAAGAAATCCTTATAGACGCTGGTGCCACCGACGACGCTGAGCCCAGTCTTCCGCATGGTGAGTTGTTCCATGTTACCGGCCGCGTTGATCCAGACTGGCCCATCCTCGGTAAACTTGTCAACCGTGTTGAGCGGGCTGGGCTTGTACAGGTACGGGGAATGCACGTTGGTATTCCAAGCTGGGTCACTTTCATTGAATATCCAATCGTCGTCAGCACCCAGCGGCGACGTGCCGTCGCCCGGACCGTCATAGGCCCATCCCGCCGCGTGGACGATGACGTCAACGTTCTTCGTCTCGTCCAACCATCGGGCGGCCTTGTACACTTGTCGGGGCGAGTTCGCCTGGGCGTAGAACAACTCCGCGCTGGGTGCCATGTCGCGCACCAATTCGGCTATGTTGACACCGTGATCGGTAACGATAGGCTCACAATCGGGAGAAAACCAATCCAACACCCTCCCCATCGGCCAAACGCCCCACTTCACCGGCTGACAGTAGGCGTTGCCGTCAGGGTTGTCGTCTTCGTCCCAAATATCGAGATCGACCAAGTCGGGAGTGTCGTTCAAACCGCGAAAACTCCAGTCGATAATGCCGACCTTGATGCCGAGCGCGGTGTGGCCGTCGTCCCGCCACTCCTTGACGCCATGCTCGCGCAGGCGTTCCACCAGACCGTCATCCCAAGCCTTTGGCGTGTCTCCGTTCTGTCCAGTTGCTCCGCCCTGCCCAGTCGATCCCGATTTGCTGGTGCCTGAGCTGCCGGGCGTCGGGCCGTCTGCTATCCACGAAGGCACCGTTCCGCTGGTGAAGAACGTGACAAGGTCGGCCTCATAGCCTCGGTAACCAGCCGGCCATGTGCTGCGGTCGCTCGTTAAATTCTGATCTCCGTAACCCTCGGAGTACAGGGTTGCCGTGGGGAAACGGTTGGACAGCGTCACCACCTTGTCGACAGGCACCATCCCGGCTACGGCATGGTCGCTAGTGTCGGCACCAGTGACCTTTTCTATGGGGGTGATGCCCTGGCCCGCCATCCAAGTACGGATCTGTTGCTTCTGCGTCGTCGACGCAGGGTAAATCAAGACCGCCACTTTCCCGCTGTTGGAGATGAATGCCTTGAGCGCGGCTTGGTCAGCCATGACTCCCGCCCGATAGGAGGCGACCACGCCCTCCAGAGTTCCCGACATCCGGTCGTAGGCGGGGATCGAAGCCTGTCCGGTGAGACCGGGGACTCGCTCCACGATCACCACGTCGGCCCGCTGAACCACCGCAGCCAGCGCGGAAGTCGGCACGCGCCAAGTGTTTCCCGAAACGTGGGAACCCCCGGCTTCGGCGATCTGGTCTTTGAGCGATTTTACGACTGTTATCGTGGCATCGGTGTGGATAACGACCTCTACATTGGCCGGTACATCCTCCCCGGCAGCATGCCGATACATCAACCCCCACGGCTCGGGGTCAATATGCCGAACTTCCGGGCCAAGCGGGATGACAGCCGGTTCCGCTTGGTCGGTCTGGGCCAACGCTTGTGGCGTCCCGCCGTCAAACGGTCCGACCGATGCAATGGTCAGCAGTACGGTCAGAACGGCCGCCGCCAACATTCTTGGTATCTTTTTCATAATGTCTTCCTTCTTTCAATTGCCTGTGGTTCATGGTCGGGCCAGTGTTTACATCTGTGCACCACATGCCCGGGGTTCCCGATCTCAACAGTAATGCTGTACCGCCGGGAAGCAGTACGTACTGAACGAGCACACGACCCTTGACAACCGGCCTTTTGCGTTTTCTAATCGGCGGGTACAGTTGGAGGTGCATGATGGCCCCTGATTTTGGTGGGGATTGGTTCTGGTACGGGCAGGTGCTGGGCGGCATGTTCGTGGTGCCGTTCCTCACCCCGATGCTAACGAGCACTGTCATCATCCGAGTGTTCGGGTTGGACGCCCGTGCCCTCAAATGGGTGCTCCTCATCGGGACGGTGAACGTCCCCTTGGCCTGGGTGTCCATTAAATTTGGGATTGATGTCTGGGACCCACTTGGGATGCAAGGGTGGGGTGCGTGGCTCATCGCAATGGTGACTAGTGTTGCGCTCACCGCGATCCTCACTTGGGGTGTAGCCCGTATGAACGTGAAACACGGCGAGGTGCATAATTGTGAAACGCCGCGGACATTGAGCCAGTGATCGCCAAGGACTATGTACCACCTTGGGCGCGTGGCGATTTTGATCAATATCAGTTTGTGGTTGCCCGGTCAATCACCTCCTTTCGCGCCCAGCAAAGTGCGGTGTGGCGA
>JAJEIA010000018.1 GCA_022823505.1 Dehalococcoidia bacterium | reverse complement strand
GCCGTGGGTGAGGCTGCCACCACGGCCGGCGTGAGCGATAAGCTGGTCGCGGGTGTCCTCAGTGAGGTTCAGGCAGCCAACCAGGTCGGCGCAGGTGTCGACGAACTGTTCGGGGCTGAGGCTGTCGCCGGCGGCCATGAGCCTGGTAATCATGCTCTGGACGCCGGGGAGGTCCGTGCGGCCGAGATAGTCGGCGGCGAAGTTGATGCGCTCGACCAGGGTGCCGGAGTCAATCCACTCGTGTCCGGTGTGCCAACCCTCGACGGTGGGCGGGTTCATCAGGTCCATGCCCATGTACTTGGGCTCCTGGCTCAGCTCGAACATGCCGGGCTTGATCTCGTCGCGGTGGTCGCCAACCATGCGCAGGGTGCCGGCAACCATCTCGGCCGGGTTCTTCACCTTGGCATATTGGGCGTTCTTGAAAGCATCGGAGTTGAACAGCGTGCGCAGCATCGCGGTGATGTTGTAGCCGCTGTCAAAGTACGCCTGCTCCAGTTCGGCCAGCAGGCTCTCGTCCTTCGGTGGGGTCTGCCGCCAGCTGGGAACCGGAACCTCGTCGGCAACGAAGTAGTTGTACATGTGGCGGGAGATGAACCGGGCAGTGGCCCTCTGGTCCGCGATGATGTCCAGGATATCGTCGCCATTCCAGTTGCCCGTGCGACCCAGGAACGTCTTTTCTTCGTCATCATGGTCGGCGGGGTCGAACCGGAATTCCCAGGGGCTCCGGCCGTAGGGGAAGGGCGGGTATCCCGGAGCGATATTCCAGCCGGTGAACGCGCGGGCGGTGGCCTTCACGTCGTCCTCAGAGTAGTTGAACTCTTCGTTCATGCCGACGCCCATGGAGAACAGCTCGAGCAGCTCACGGCCGTAGTTCTCGTTGATGGCCGTCTTGTGGCTCTCGCAGTTGTCCAGGTAGTAGACCATGGCGGGGCTGGTGGACAGTTCCATCAGCAGTTCCCGGAAATTGCCCATGCCCTTGTCCCGGAACATCTGGATCATCCGGCCCATTTCCTCGCCGGAGTCGATCTTGGAGTGACCGGCGCAGAAGATCATGTGCCAGAAGAGGGCCATCTTCTCCTTGAGCTGGTACTCGGTGTTGACCATGCGATACACCCAGTTTTGGATGTTGATCTCGATGGCGCCCGGGTGGTTGTAGGTGGGATGGTAGCGGAGCATGATGTCGTCTTCGACGCCCGAAGTCGAGCCGGGGTTCAACAACTCCTCCACCACGGTGTCATAGCCTCTCGCAGCAGCGGCTTCGATCTCGTCGCGGCTGGCGCTGAAGCCCGCCCGGCGAAGAAGGTGCGCCATCAGTGCGATGTCGTTGCTTCCTGCCATTGGTTCCTCCTTTCTTGTACCTTGGGGACTAGATCCCGATTGGCCGATTCCTTGTGGTGCAAATATACCGCAACAACCGTCATCCTCGCAATCGGGAAAAGCCGGCAGAGGCCACCAATTGCGGAACGATTATCAGATTAGAATCGTATCGCCGGAAGGATGCGATGTCAATAAGTTCATTCGTGCGCAGAGGGTGGGTTCACGCCAGGCGCAACGTTGCCGGGACCCGAACCTCCCATTGCGGGGACCTGCCAAACCACGGCCTAACCAAGCCGAAAGCGCTTGAAAACCTCGACATACTCCGCGCCGATCCGGGCCCCGTCCCGGCGGCGCCATTCTTTCAGATGGCGGTCGGCAGCTTCCGGGCTGACCTGGCTGCGGTGGGCGCGCAACGCCTCCACCGCCGTTTCGATGTGCTCGGTCACGTCCACGAAATGATCGGGGTGGGTCCGGCCCATCACCCACACTTCCCGGACTTTGTGGGGTTCCAGGCCCTCCTCGACGAGCAGATCCGGAAACGTCAGCGGATCCCTCGCGGAGGGGTAGACCGCTCCCATGGCGGCGTCCCCGGATGCGAAGTGGTCGGGATGATCGATGTATCCGTCCCCGTCCAGGTTGCGAACGGGGTTCATGCAGACCAGGACGTCAGGTCGATGGATGCGGATCTGCCTGGTTATGGCCTTTCGCAGCTCCAGGTTGGACTGCAGGTAGGCGTCAGGGAAACCCAGGAACACCACGTCCGCCAGACCGAGGACCCGACCGGCCTCCTCCTGCTCCTCTCGCCGTGAGGCGATCACCTCCTCCGGCGACATGGAAGCGTCGGAGGTTCCCTTGCTGCCATCGGTGCATATCACGTACACCACGTGCTTGCCCTCGGCGCACCAACGCGCCACGGTCCCGGCGCAACCCCACTCCGCGTCATCCGCGTGAGCGACAACCACCATGGCGCGGCTTATTTCCATGTCGTTGTTCTCTCCCAAAGCTTGTCTCCTGTGAACGGCATTCCGTTTGACCACCGCGCCCGGGTTACGAAATTCATGCCGGCGAAGCAGCCGATCCGTGAGCACCCGGAATGCGGTTTCGCGTCATGAAGTGGAGCCGGAAACCCAGGCAGGCTCCGACCAAAGCCGCACCTGCCGCCATGGCGAACGACCAGCGCAGCGTGCCGGTGGCGTCTGCAATGGGGCCGGATATGGCAGGAGAGATTGTACCCCCAATCCCTGCTCCCATGCCCATCAGTCCGAAAGCGGCCGGCGCCATGAACACGGGCACGAAGTCTCCGGCCGCCGCCGCGCAGATGGTGTAGGTGGCCCGCAACGCGAACCCCGCCAGCACGGAGGCGATGATAAAGAAAAGCAGCTCGGGCACCAGCCAGAACAGGGAATGACACGCAACCTCGATCAAAAACGTGGCGCCGAACGCGAGTCCGCGTCCCACGCGATCCGAAAGCGCGCCCGATGCCACCCCACTGCCGATGCTGAGCACGCCGATGAGCATGAACAGCGCGCCCACCACCGCTACATCGGTTCCGTGTTCGACTTCCAGGTAGGCCCCGTAGCTGGAGGTGAGTATGCCGTGCACGAACCCGGAGCAAAACGCCATTCCCGTGATGAGCCACACGTAGGGGTTCGTGTAGACCTGGACCGGCCAGCCCGCGGGTCCCCGTCGGCCCGGGGCCGGACTGGGTGTGGTTGCGGCCGGTTGGTTGCCGGAGGGCGGGGCGGGGCTGGACGGAGCCTCGCGGATGAATCCCACGCAAACCAGGCCGATCACCACGCTGGTGGCCGCGAGCACATACCAGGTGTATCGCCAGGCCTCATCGCCGAAAACCCCGGTCAACGGCGGTACGATCACTCCCGTAAAGATTATCGCCAGGCTGCCCCCGGATGCGGCGATGCCCGCGGCAACCCCGCGGTCGGTGGCGCGGAACCACGGGGCCAGCATGCCCATCATCGGCGTCAGCGACGCCCCGGAGGACACGCCGACGGCGATCATCGCGCCCAGCGCCACCCAGTAACTGGGTGACCAGCCCAGCAGGGCCATCGCCACCGCCTGCACGAAGATGCTCGAGATGACCATCCATCGCCCGCCGTAGCGCGACGCCGCCGCACCGGACAGCAGACCCGAAACCACGCGGGAAACGGACAACGCCACCACCAGCACGAACACCGTGGTGTAGGACAAATCGAAGGTGCTCTTCATCCCGGGGATGGTCAGCGCCTGTACGTACAGGGAGAAGCTGGTGATCAGGTTGACCGCTAGCGAAACGGCCAGAATGACGGCCGCATACGTGCGTACCCAATGGGGAATGAGGGCAGCAGAGAAGATTGCCATCGGCGAACCGCCGGAACCGGGCGGGCGGCAAAAGGGTCGAGGAACGTGATTGCGCAATCATATCACGGTGTGCCCACGGTTCCGGATTCTGGTGCCCGGGTCACCTGATAGAATGAAATCCCAACGTGGCCGGCCTATTGGATCGATTGCCATATGGTCCGCGGCGGTTGGCTGCCACCACGAACGGCCCGAATGTCGCACGCCTGACCTTTCAAGCAACGGAATAACCGCATCGTGTCGATGAACCCGGGGACCGAAGATAGTGAGCGGACGGGATCCGCGAACGGAGAATCGGGCGGCGTCGCCTACCAGCCGCTGCCGCCTCCGCCACCGGAGCCACCGGATGCCCTGAAGCCTTGGTACTACCAGGGCTGGTTCTTGGTCCCGACCTTCGTGTGGTGGCCCTGCAGCGCGATCCTGTTCATCAGGTCGCCGTGGCACAATGGCGTGGTCAGCGGGGCGCTGTCGTGGGCGTGGATCATAATCGGCGGGGGCTGGATTTTCCTGCGCTTGCAATTGCGTCTGCGCGGGGGCGAAAGCCTCGTGGATCCGACCCTGATTGCCCTGGCCGCGCCGGGTGTGATCCTCACCGTCATCACCCAGACACTGTGGCTCACGCGCGATCGCCCGCGTATCCGGCACATTCGCGACGCCGGTGGTTTCGCCGGGTACGACGAGCCGGCATCCGCTGCGCCGCCCAGGGTTTCGACCGACGCTGGGCAACCGGAGCGCCGGCGCCGGTCCAACCGCGGCAGCGTCAGGAGCCGGCGAAGGCGACGCTAGGAACTGTCGTTTGCGCGATCAGTCGGCGTCGCCGCCGAACTGCAGGCCGTCTACCAGGCCCCGCACCATTGCGATGCGCTCGTCGGTGGTGGAAAAAGCCATGCCCATGGGCGTGATACCAATGTAATTGGCCTTGCTGGCATCAATATCAGTGCCCTCTCCACCGGCCAGGACCGGCCGGTTACGGGAGATCCAGTAGCGGCGGTGTCCGAAGGACTCCTCGGAACGGACCGATTCCCCGTAGGCGCGCCCCCCCAAACGGGTCACCTTGACTCCGGCGATCTTTTCGGCCGGCTCGTTGGGAACGTTGACGTTGAGAAAATACGACGGGGAAACCGACTGGGCGTCGGCGAGCCGGCGCGCCAGGTGCGCAACCACTTGGGCGGCCAACTGGTAGCGGGGAGCCTGCACGGAGCCGACGGAAATGGCGATTGTGGGGTATCCCCGCACCCAACCCTGGGTCGCGGCGCCGACCGTGCCTGACACGATCACGTCCCACCCCAGGTTGGACCCGCGATTGATGCCGCTGACCACCAGGTCGGGTTTGGGATTGACCAACTGCTCCAGGGCCAGGATGCAGGCGTCCGCTGGCGTGCCCTGGACGGCCCACGCTGATATGGGATAGGCGGAGGTCGTGTCGGGAGCCGGCACCAGCACCGCGTCGGCGCTGCGCGGCGGAGTGTCGTCGCCGGGGGAATACTGGGCGAGGTACTGTTCGGCCGGAACGGTGTGGACGAACAGCGGAGCGTGCAGCGTCATGGACGCCCCGACGCCGGATTGTTCCCGATCGGGCGCGACGATCACCACCTCGCCGATCTCGGCCAGGGTGCGGGCCGCCGCCCAGATCCCGGTGGCGTGGATGCCGTCGTCGTTGGTAAGCAGGATTTTCAAAAGGTTGCCTCGATATTCGTGAAGCCGAGCCGGCCCGGCATTTATGGTGAGAAGAAGGATAACAGCAATAACGGACTGGCCGCCGTAGAACCACGGCGGCCAGCCATACTACCGGATTGGGGTTCGGCGCTCAGTGGTGTGCCAGTCCAATGGCGTGGAGCAGGGCGTGCTTCACTTCCACCGGCGCGATGCTGGAGCGGAAGTCGGCAGAGGCGAACACGTCACCGATAATGTCCACTCCGGCGGCGCTGAGATCCTCGCCCAGCCGCGCGGTTGCATCGGAGATGCTGGCCATGGTCAGCGTGGTTCCCGACAGGGCCTGCTCTACGGACGCGGCCTTGACCGGCCGGGGAGTCAGGCCACCCACCGCCACCGAGGCGGCGGTGCACCGGTCACCGTCCATGGTGACAACGACGGCGCCACCGACCACGGCGTAGAAGCTCGCCGGATGGGCCATCTTGGCGTACTCGGCGCGCTGGTTTGCGGCGAGGACGGGCACGCTCACCGTGGTGATGAGCTCGTCTTCGCCCAGCACCGTGGCGAACGCATCCTCGATCAGGTCGGCGACCGCGATGGTGCGGCTACCGCCTGGGCCCTGGGCCGACACGGTGGCGCCGAGAGCGGTTAATACAGTGGCCCAATCGGACGCCGGGTCGGCATGGGCGAGGTTGCCGCCGATGGTGCCCCGGTTCCGGACCGCCGGGTCGCCGATCCCGCCAGCCGCCTCGGCCAGCAGGCCGTTGGCCCGCTGTACGTCGGCGGAAGAGGCGATTTCGGCGTGGGTGGTCAGCGCACCGATGTTGATGGTGTCTCCGCTGATGGAGATGCCTCTGATGTTGGCGATGCCGCCGATGTCGATGACCACCTCGGGGCGCGCCAGTCGGAACCGCATCAATGGAATCAGGCTGTGTCCCCCGGCCAGGATTTTCGCTCCCGGGTTGTCGGAGAGCAGTTGTACCGCTTCTGCGATGGAACCGGCCTTCCGGTATTCAAAATCTGCTGCAAACATTGCAATCAGTCCTCCTGTGCCGGGGCCGGTTAGTGGTTGTGTCCATGACCGTGGTCATGGCCATGATCATGGCTGTGCCCGTGTCCGTTGCCCGTGTATCCGGTGGCCTGAATGGCGCGCCAGACCCGTTCGGGGGTCAGCGGCATATCGATGCTCGACACGCCCAGGGGTTTGAGGGCGTCCATCACCGCGCTGTAGATGGCGGCGGTGGAAGCGATGGTCCCGGTCTCGCCAATGCCCTTGACGCCCAGCGGGTTGTGCGGCGACGGGGTGACGGTGGAATGGACTTCAATGTCCGGCACCAGATGGGCGCGCGGGATCGCGTAGTCCATCATGGTTCCGGTGAGCAACTGGCCGTTGTCGTCGTAGACCGCGCCTTCCCAGAGAGCCTGGCCGGCTCCCTGGACGACGCCACCGTGGACCTGGCCCTCAACCACCATGGGGTTGATCTGCGGCCCGCAGTCGTCGACTGCCACGTAGCGGTCCAGGGTGATGTGGCCGTTGTCCGGATCGACGCTGACGATGGCCGCGTGGGCGCCGAAAGGGTAGCTGAAGTTCTGCGGATCGTAGTAGGTGCTGGCCTCCAGGCCGGGCTCAATGCCTTCGGGCAGGTTCCACGCGACGTTGGCCTGCAGGGCCACGTCCTGGATGCTCTGGGCGCGGTCGCGCGCGCCGCGGACGAAGAACTGGCCGTCTTCGTACTCGATGTCGGCCTCGTCGGCTTCCAGCAGGTGGGCGGCGATGACGCGAGCCTTATCGCGCAGCTTGCGCATGGTGAGGGCGACGGCGGCGCCGCCGACCACGGTGGTCCGGCTGCCGTAGGTTCCCCAACCCATGGGAGTGGTGTCGGTGTCGCCGTGGACCACCTCCACGTCGTCGACATCCACGCCGATCTCGTCAGCGACGATCTGGGCAAAGGTGGTTTCCTCACCCTGCCCGTGGGGCGACGTGCCGATGAACACGTTGACCTTGCCAGTGGCGTAGATGCGCACCGTCGCGCTTTCCCAGAGCCCGCCGCCGAAGCCCACCGCGCCGGCAACCTGGGACGGTCCCAGACCGCAGATCTCGCAGTAACAGGCAACACCGACCCCGCGGAGGGTTCCGTGCTCGCGCTCGTGGGCCTGGTCGTGCCGGAACTGATCGTAGTTTATGTGACCCAGGAGTTGATCCAGGGCCCCGGTGTAGTTGCCGCTGTCGTAGGTGATCCCAATGGCGACGTCGCGGTTGTTGTCGAAAGGCTCGATCAGGTTGCGGCGTCGCACTTCCACCGAGTCGATGCCGACGGCGTCGCCGACCTTGTCCATCAAGCGCTCCAACAGGAACGTTGCCTCGGGGCGACCGGCGCCGCGGTAAGCCTCGACCGGCGTGGAGTTGGTGAACACGCCGTAGACGTCGGCCTTGATGTTGGCGATGTCGTAGGGGCCGGAATACATCAGGCCGTGTAGGATGGTGGGAATGCCCGGCGCGGCGGTGGAAAGATACGCGCCCATGCCGGCGTAGACCACGCTGCGGACGCCAGTCACCTTGCCACTGGCGTCGGCGGCCATCTCCACGTACTCGACGTGGTCGCGGCCGTGAGTCGTCGCGACGTAGTTCTCCGTGCGGGTCTCGGTCCACTTTACGGGAACGCCAAGCTGCATCGAGCAGAAGGCGGTGATCATTTCCCAGGGGTACACCGCGATCTTTGCGCCGAACCCGCCGCCCACCTCGGGCGCGATCACCCGGATCTTGTGCTCCGCAACGCCGGTGACCAGACAGGTCACGAACCGGGCGATGTGCGGGTTCTGCGTGGTGTTCCACAGCGTCAGCTCACCCATGGCGGAGGACCACGAAGCGATGGCCGAGCGGGTCTCCATGGGGGTCGGGATGAGTTTCTGCTGGTTGATGGTCTCGCTGACGGTCACCGCCGCGTCCGCGAAGGCCGCATCGGTATCGCCGCCCGCTGCGACCCAGTGGAAGGCCTGGTTGTTGGGCGCGTCCTCGTGCAACTGCGGTGCCCCGTCGGCCAGGGCCGCCTCCGGGTTGATGATGGAAGCCAGCGGCTCGTAGCCCACGTCGATCAGTTCCAGGGCGTCCTCAGCCTGGTACCGGTTCTCAGCCACGACCACTGCCACAGCGTCGCCTACGTACCGCACGACGCCGGAGGCAATGGCCGGATAGGCGACGGCCTTGAGGTCGGAGTCGGGGATGGCCCAGGCGCAGGGGATCGGATTCAGGACGCCCTCGATGTCGGCGCCGGTATACACCGCGAGCACGCCAGGCGAGGCCTTGGCGGCGTCGGTGTTGATGCTGGTGATCCGCGCGTGAGCGTGGGGGCTGCGCAGGATGGCCGCGTGGACCATGCCGGCCAGCTTGATGTCGTCCGTGTAGGCGGCCTGGCCGGTGATCAGCCGAGGGTCTTCACGCCGCCGAATGCCGGATCCGAAAATGCGGGTAGTCATGGCGTCAGCCTCCTCGTCCGGCAGCGGCGGCGGCCAAAGCGGCCCTGACGATGTTGTTGTAGCCGGTACAGCGGCACATGTTCCCTTCCAGGCCGGCCCGCACTTCCTCGGCCGACGGGTTGGGGTTGCGCTCGATGATCTCGGTAACCGTCATGATCATGCCCGCGGTGCAATATCCGCACTGCAAGCCATGGTTGTTCCAGAAGGCTTCCTGCACGGCCGTGAGGTTGCCGTTTTCGGCCAAGCCCTCGATGGTGGTCACCTCTGCGCCATCGGCCTGAACGGCGAAGGCGGTGCAAGATTTGACCGTCACACCGTTCATCTTGACGACGCACGCGCCGCACTGGCTGGTGTCGCAACCGATCTTGGTTCCGGTCAGGTTCAGAGTCTCACGCAGGAAGTGGACCAGCAGGGTCCGAGGCTCCACTTCGGCGGAACGCGAGCGGCCATTCACGGTAACCGTGATGGGTACTTTATTCGGCAAAATACACCTCCTCTATCAGGAACGGCCGGCGTACCGGCGGCGGCAGGGTGAGGTAGTGATGAGGAGCGAATCGACAGCGAATGGCGGCGCCGGTTCGCACGTGCGGCAGTATAGACGGCGCGCCGGCGGACGGTCAATCGGATTGGCGTCTAACCGGGAGCCGTCGACATCCTGCTCGCGCGCCGCACTCATTCGCGACAGCCTCACAACGTCATCCCGCCAGCGTCAAGAATCGGTCGAAGCGGTCGATGCGACGGGAGATTTTGGACGAAATGACCAACAAATGTGCCGCGTCCGTCCGAAGTCCCGCCGTCGAGCGGGCCATGCAGGGATCGGCAGAGGACACGTTATGGCGGTTGCCATTCGCGGCGCGTCGAACTCGTCTCCGTAGCCCGACTGATGCGCTCCCGGTCGATCCTGATCGCGGCCAACCTGGTTAGATGTACAAACATCACCGCGAGAACCGGGGACATCGGCTCCGTCGTAATGGCATCATTCTAGGGCAACTCTCGGTCTCGACCCCGTCGTTGCCATTTTCGGTTGGTACGCCGAAATTACCCGAACGTCTGCGATACCGCGCCGACGCCTGGCCGGACGTTCAACAATTTGAAAGACGAGGCTGGGACATCCATTTGGCTGGGCAACCTGATGCTTGCGGAGGAGGACAAACCAATGATAAGGGCCGTGTGCCTCATATTAGTTGTAGGTATCTGTCTAACGACTCTGTTCGACCCGAACACCCAACCGACAGTGTCAGCGCAGTCTCCGCCTTTACCGCCCACGGTCCTGGCCGGAACCGCCTGGCTGGATGGACAGTTGGTGCGCCCGGGCACGCTGATCGAGGCGATGCAGGGCGACGTCCGGTTGAGTCGCACGACCGCGAAAAACAACGGCCGATTCGGCCCGCTGCAGGTGCCGGAGCCTCCCGGCATCGGCCCGGTTTACTTCCTGATAGACGGACGAAGGGCGGACGTGGAGATGAACTGGCAGGCCGGGTTCCTCCAGGCCGACCTGGAGCTGCGCGCTGGATTGGGAGTGCACCCGACGCCAAGCGCCACCGCCACACCGCAGCCCACATCGACGCCGAGTCCTGCACCAACGGTAGCTCCCGTCGCGGTAACGGGCCCTCCCGGCCCGCGCGGTGAGCGGGGCCCGGAGGGCCCACAGGGGCCGGCCGGGCCACAGGGCCAGCCCGGTCCTCAGGGGCCGGTAGGTCCCCCAGGACCGCAAGGCGACGAGGGACCGCCTGGTGTCAAGAGTGAAGCCGATGGCTACGGACTCTACGCCCTGATCGCGGCTGTTGTGGCCGCTCTGTTGGCTCTCGCCGCCCTGGTACTCGCCGTAGTCGCGTTGTCGCGACTCAACCGCCTGTTATCAGGCTAAGAGTATCGCGGATAGCCGGCAATAAAGCCTCGGTCCCATGAGCCCGCCGGAGAACACCCGGCGGGCAGATGCTCGTCCCTTGGCGACGCCAATGATCCCGCTGGTATGCTAGATTATCTTCCGTCAATACACTCATTTGGAGCCTTTACGCCATGCTGCCCCGCCACCTGACGCACGTTTTTCCCGACACCGCCGACACCAACGCCATCGGGCATCTCACCATCGGCGGATGCGACGCCGTCGACCTGGTGGAGGAATTTGGCACCCCGCTGTACGTTTTGGACGAGACAACTTTGCGGTCCAAGTGCCGCCAATTCCGGGACGCGTTCGCCTCGCGGTATGCGGGCGCGGAGGCAGTGTATGCCTCCAAGGCGTATATCAACCCGGCGCTGGCTCGCATCTTCGCCGAGGAAGGCCTGGGCCTGGACGTGGTCTCCGGCGGGGAACTGGCCGTGGCGATGGCCGGCGAAGTGCCGTTGGATAGAGTGTACTTCCACGGCAACAACAAGACCCCCGCCGAGCTCGAGGAAGCGGTCGCTGCCGGCATCGGCCGGGTGGTGGTGGACAGCTTCCACGAATTGGACCTGTTGGAACGGATTTCCGCCGACGCCGGCAAATCGCAGGACATTCTCGTGCGTGTTTCGCCCGGCATCGACCCGCACACGCACGCCTACACCACCACCGGCATCATCGATTCCAAGTTCGGTTTCTCTATTCAGACCGGTGACGCGGAGAAAGCGATCCAGCAGGCCATCGCCGCGCCTCATCTCAACCTGCGGGGACTCCACTTCCATTTGGGATCGCCGATATTCGAACTGGAACCGTACCAGGCCGCGACGGACCTTGTGTTGCGGTTCGCGGCCGGCCTGCGGGAACAGGGTCTCCAACTCCAGGAGTTCAGCCCGGGTGGCGGCTTCGCCATCGCTTACACCCGGAACGACCAGCCCCCGGCTGCCGACGACTACGCCGAGGCAATCGTGAGCACGCTGACCGCGACCTGCGACGAGCTGGGTATGGAACATCCTTCCCTGGTGATCGAGCCGGGACGCTCGATCATCGGGCCGGCCGGTGTGGCCCTCTACCGCATCGGGGCGATCAAGGAGATACCTGGGGTGCGCACTTATGTCAGCGTGGACGGCGGCATGGGCGACAACATCCGTCCCGCGCTGTACCAGGCATCCTACGAGGTGCTGTCGGCAAACCGGCCCGCCGCCGAGCCCGACGCCACCGTGACCATCGCCGGCAAGTACTGCGAATCGGGCGACGTGCTGGCGTCCGACATTCTGCTGCCCGCCCCTGCGGCGGGAGACGTGATCGCTATCCCCGCCGCCGGCGCGTACTGCCCGTCCATGGCCAGCAACTACAATTTGAACCCACGCCCGCCCATCGTGCTGGTGAATGACGGCGAGAGTCGTCTGATCCGCCGGCGCGAATCCTACGCGGACATGATGCTGTGTGACCTGTAGGCCGGCGGACCGTTCGACCTCACACGGTTAGGCTGTCGGTCCAACAGCGTGTGGTCAACAATCGGCCAGGACCACCTGCTGAAGCAGCTTGATGCCGGCCTGCTCGCCGGCCGGTTGGCTCATGCGTACCTGCTGTCGGGTCCGCCCCACGTCGGCAAGATGACGCTGGCGCTGGATCTCGCCGCGGCGGTCAACTGCGCGGTACTCGGGGGAAAGCAGGTTGGTTCCATGTTTGGCGAACCGGACGATGCACGGGGGCCGTGCGGCAACTGCGATCCCTGCGCCCGCATCCGGCGCGGCGTATTCGCCGACCTGAAGATCGTGGCGGTGGGAGGCGATCCCAGAGTCGCCACCCGGATCAGTATCGACCAGGTGCGGGAGGCCGAGAGCTTTCTCGCCGTTACGCCCGTCGAGGGCTCGTGGAAGGTCGTTATCTTCGACGGCGCCGAGACTTTGTCGGCCGGGCAGAGCGAACCGGCCAACGCGTTGTTGAAAACCCTGGAGGAGCCGCCGCCCCAGGTGCTCGTTTTGCTCCTTACCACCAACGAAGATGCCATCCTGCCCACCATTCGGTCCCGGTGCCGCCATCTATCCTTGCGCCCCATGCCCGGTGACGCACTGTACGGCTGCCTGGCATCGAGACCGGGCGTCGGCTCCGATACCGCTCGCCGACTGGCGCGCCTGGCGCGTGGGTGCCCCGGTTGGGCTCTTAGGGCTCTCGAGGACCCCGGACTGCTGGAGGCTTACCGCGAGCAATTGGCGCAGATTGCGTCACTCTCATCGTCGCCGTTGGATGTCCGCTTCAACTACGCCAACAGTCTGGCCGGGAGCTTTTCCGGCGACCGCGAGGCGGTGAGGCAGGAGCTTTACCTGTGGGAACGCTGGTGGCGCGACGTGCTGCTGATCAAGGAAGGCCTGGCCGAGCGCGTCCACAACGATGACTGGCGCGACGAGCTGGCAACCCAAGCCAATGCGAGCGAAACGGCCGACATTGTCACTTTCCTGGAAAGCGTCCGGGAAACCCTGGGCGCGCTGGATGCCAACGTCAACCCGCGGCTGGCGTTGGAGTGCATGATGCTGGCCGTGCCTGCCAGCGTGGCCTGAACCCAATCCCGGGCGCCTACACCGCTTCGTAGGCCTTGTTGCGTCCCCGGCTGACCGTGCGGAGCCGTCCCTGCCTCTCGAGGCTGCGGATGGCCTGGATGACGCTGGGGTCTCCGTAACGCCGGAACTTCCCCGTTATCTTGCTCTGCGTCCGTGCGGTCTCGCAGTACTCCAGGACTTGCTCGGCCAACAGATCGTTGAGCGCCGGCAGGGGCCGGACGGGCGTAACCAGGGTGTGCCCGGGATTGCCATCGGCATCTTCGCCCGGTCGGAACTCGAGGCGGTCACCATGAGCGGCAAGAAAGGCGCGCACCCGTCGTCGCAGCGAGCCGCCCGTTCCCGTGGAGCCGTAACCGTGCACGACTTCCAGGACTTCTGATCCCGAGCCGTCGGCCAGCACCCGATTGTAGGTCGCGATCAGCTCAACCAGCGATTCGGACCAGGTCCTGCCGTGGAGGTCGATACTGGCCATGAGGGCTCAGTCGGCCACCGCCATCAGCGCCGGCTCGTTCTCGTTGCTGTTGCGCGACTTGCTGGCCGTCTGCCAGGGGATGTACTGCTTCCACTCTTCCAGAATGGTGCGGTTTTCCAGGATGCGATAGGGGTTGGGCTGCGGCGCGGTCGGCGGTCGGCTCAACCTCATGTTGGCCTCCTCCGGCGTGCGCCCGGCCTTGTCCAGGTTGCACCGTCCGCAGGCCGCAACCACGTTGTCCCATGTGTGCGGGCCGCGCTGACGCCGTGGGATCACATGGTCCAGAGTGAGGTTCTGGGACCGCTTGCCGCAGTACTGGCAGGTGTAGTGATCCCGGAGGAACACCTCTTTCTTCGACAATCGCCGCGGCGCGAAGGGACGCTTGACCAGATAGACCAGCCGAATGATGGAAGGGGCGTCCAGCGCGGCGTTGTACGTACGAATGCGCGACGGTTCCGCTCGCTGTTCCAGGAGTTCGGCCTTGCCCTTGGCGACCAGCACGATGGCCCGACGCACCGTGCAAACATTCACCGGCACGTAGTTGAGATTTAACACCAGGACCGGCGCTGTAAGCCTCCCGGGAACCGGGGCTTTGCCGTTGCGTTGATCTTCCTCCGACGCAGCAGAGACATTGGACTTCCCGGGCCTGGCGCCCGATCCGTTGGCGTTGGGTTGTCGGCCGTTGTTCCTGCTCCTGGCCGCACCCTTTTTTCGACCCGTTCGTCCCCGGCTTGCCATCTGCCAACCTCATTGCAGGTAGCGCATTCGCTGCCGCGTCGTGCCGAAAGGATAAGTCGCTATTGATATTGCTTCACCCATTATAACGCCGATTTCCGTAATCCGACACGGCGACCGTCTGGCGCGCGATTGTCCCGGTCTCGACGTGCCTCGCCCCGACCGTAAACGCAACCTGAACCGTCCGGCGTTTCGATAACACGGCGATAGCGCACACATTTTTGCGCTTCCTCCTTTTGGTCAAATGCCTACCCGGTTTGCACCGCCGGAACCTCCGAATCCGAATTTGCATTTTTTAGTGAGCCGGCTGGATTGAAGCATCGCCCCAACGGTACGGTTCCAATCAAAGTAGTCCCCGCATCTGGAAACGCTGGATTCTGACGGTACACAACCAGTTCAGGCAGGCACCAGGGCGATTGCGTGTCCAACATATTCGGTACCATTGCCTGGACGATATCCGAGTGAGCAATAACGCACAGACCCATCCGCACCTGGAAGTCCCAGGTACCCTTCGATTGCCCAAGACCCCCGCATCGAATCATCCTGTCCATCCCGTTTACCCTGTCAATCCTGGTGAGATTCACCGTTCATTGCCGCCAATTTCGACCCCGGCACCATCGCTGATTAAGATGCGATTGCCCTGCCGCCAGCACGTCCAGACGGAAAGAAACGCGACCCCCTGTGGTAAACTAGCCGCCGACTTTAGGCTCGAGCGCCATGGCCCGGTGCGTGGGGCTCCAGGACAAGACGAGCATGGTTCCCCCCGATTCGCTTTTCGGCGTCATTCCCGTATGGGTTGGCGTCTATGTGCTCACGCTGCTTACCTTCGGCGTGGCCAACTACGTCGTTTATCACCGCGTGTTCCGGCTCGTGCTGCAGGGACTGCCCGTTGCCAGGTTCGACCGCCCGATGACCAGGTTGGCCGGAGCAGCGGGCATAGTGCTGGGCCAGCGTAAGGTCCTTCAGCGGGTCGGCCGTCTGGATCCTCGTTCCCGGAGCATCGACCTCGCCGGCCTAGGTCACGCCGCAATCTTCTGGGGCTTCCTGTCCTTCAGCCTTTCATACCTGATCTTCATTTTCGGCGGGTCCATCTGGCATCCGCTGGGCGAGACCATCCTGACCAGGACCGGGGTCCTCGTTTACAGCATTTACCTGGATATATTCGCAGCGGTCATCCTGCTCGCGCTCATCTGGGCTTTGTTCCGGCGGTGGATCGCGCAGCCGCACCGGCTGAGTTTCGACCTCACCCGCAAGGGGGAGTCGGTAATTATAGTGGGCCTGACTGCGGGGCTGATGATCGCAACGCTGCTGGTCCATTCGTTTTACGTAGCGGCCGGGGGAGCGGGTCCCGAAGCCGGCGTATTCATCGGAGGCGCCATCGGCAACTGGCTCAGCGGGTTGGGTATGTCCCAGGCGACGGCCGGAGTTTTGCAGGCGATCTTCTGGTGGGTCCACCTGCTGATCGTGCTCGGGTTCGGGCTGTATATCCCGTTTTCGAAGCACATTCACATGGTTGCCGCGCCCCTCAACGCCTTCTTCCGCAACCTCGAGCCCCGTGGCGCGCTGGCGACGATGGACCTGGAAACCGTGGAGCGTTTCGGCGCGTCACGGGTGCAGGACTTCACCTGGAAAGAGCTCCTGGACGGATACGCCTGCGCGGTGTGCGGCCGTTGCACCGACGCCTGCCCCGCCCACACGACGGGCAAGGTGCTTTCGCCCATGCACATCGTGGAGAACCTCAAGGAGCACATGATAGCCATCGGGCACCAGGGGGCGCGGGACGCCGAGCACGTGGAGCCGATGCCGTTGATCGACGGGGCAATCCCGGAACAGGCGGTTTGGGATTGCGTTTCCTGCGGGGCCTGCATGGAGGAGTGCCCGGTGGTGGTCGAGCACGTGCCCACGATCATCGACATGCGGCGCAGCCTGGTGCTGGAGGAGTCGCGGATACCGGAGACCGGCATGAACGCCCTGCTGAGCATGGAACAGCGCGGGCACCCCTGGCGCGGTACAACCTTCGCTCGCACCGACTGGGCCGAAGGGCTCGACGTCCCGACCATGGCCGAAAAACCCGACGCCGAGGTTCTGTTCTGGGTGGGCTGCACCGGAGCCCTGGAGCAGCGTAGCCAGGGCATCGCCCGCTCGATGGCCAAGGTGCTGAAATCCGCCGGCGTCGATTTCGCCATCCTGGGCGATGAAGAAAGTTGCACCGGTGACCCGGCCCGGCGCATGGGCAACGAGTACCTGTTCCAGATCCTGGCGCAGCAGAACGTCGAGGTGATGAACGGTTACAACGTGAAGACCGTGGTGACCATCTGCCCCCACTGTTTCAACACGATGAAGAACGAATACCCCCAGTTCGGCGGAGAATATGAGGTGCTCCACTACAGCCAATTCGTCGACGGGCTGATACGCGACGGCCGCATCAAGCCGGTGAAGATCATGGACGTGTCCGTGGCCTACCACGACTCCTGCTACCTGGGTCGCCACAACGGGGTGTACGATGAGCCGCGGAACGTGGCCAAGGCTATTCCCGGTCTGAAGCTGGTCGAGATGGCTCCCCGATGCCGCGAGCGTGGCTTTTGCTGCGGCGCCGGTGGTGGTCACATGTGGATCGAAGAAAGCCAGGGGGAGCGGATTAACCACGCCCGCACCGACCACTTCCTGGAAACCCAGGCCGACACGGTGGGCGTCTCGTGCCCGTTCTGCCTCCAGATGTTGACCGAGGGCATCCAGTCCAAGGGACACTCCGATGCCAAGGACGCGCGGGATGTCCTCGAGATACTCGCCGACAGCCTCGACGACTAACCCCGCCGCTCCGCGACCCGTGCCAGTTTCCGCCGACCATGGTGGATACGTTGCGGTCCACCGGCGCTGGTTTAATTGTACGCCTGTATTGATGCGAGTCTGTCCTCAGGCTCGCAACCTCGCGCGTTGCGGGCGGTGAGGCCAGTTCAAGTGTCACGCCCGCGGGTTGTTGCGTTATGTGGATGGACATCCTGGAACGCCGATTGCTCTTCCAACCGGAGCCGGTTAGCCAAGCCCTGCCCACCGACCTGGGCCTCGAATTCGAAGAGTCGTGGTGCGAGTCCGAATGTGGGCACCGGCTGCAATGCTGGTACGTGCCCGGTGACCGCAGACCCGAACTGACGTGGATGTGGTTCGGAGGAGCCGGCGGCAATTTGAGCCGGCGGGTTGGAGAGTTTGCGGCCGTCAGGAAACACACCGGCGCGAATATCTTCGGCTTCGATTACGGAGGGTTCGGCAATAGCCGTGGCAAAGCGACGGTTCGCAACACCGCCGTTGATGCGCGGGCCGCGCTGGCTCACCTCCAGCGCACTTACGGAGCGGGTCAGGACCACACCCTGTTCATGGGAGTATCCATGGGCGCCGCGGTTTCGATACGGTTGGCCGCTGAATCCTGGTCTCCATTGGGCATGGCCCTGGTGGCCCCTTTCGCCTCGTTGCGAGACATGGGCAAGCTGTTTTACCCGACCCTGACCTGGTCGGGCCGGTTGGTTGGCAACCGATACAACTCAGTTGCACTGGTGGACCGGATTCGCTGCCCGCTGCTGATCCTGCATGGCGTGGACGACGAACTCGTGCCGCTCTCGCAGGGTCGCAAGCTGTTCGAAGCGGCGCGCGAGCCCAAGCATCTGGTTACCGTGGATACCGCCGGGCACATGAATGTTGGCGACTATCCCGAATTCTGGGAAGGGCTTTGCGACTGGCTGGACCGAATCCTTCGGCCCGACCAGCGTCCCGTGTTCCCCGTCCGTTGTTGACCCCTGTCCCTGAGCTCTCGCCGGACATTGCGCCCTCCGCAGGTTTGCCATATTATCCGGCCTAACCTGGGCACCCGCTAAGCCGGGCCCGATGGAGGGACACCCATGGCACAGAGGCCAGATGTCAACCGCATGGAAATCGAAATCGTTTACTGCTGGGATTGAGGGCACGCCGGACGCGCGGCCTGGATGGCCAGCGAAGCATTGACCCGCACCGGGGACAACATATCAACCTTCAAACTCACGCCGGGCGAGCACGGAAAGTTCGACATCCTGATCGACGGCGAATTGGTCGGCGAGCACAAGCACACCCCCGACGCCCATTTGTTCCCTGATCTGCAGGATCTAATGGCCGCGATTCACGACCGCATCTGACCCGATCTCGCAGACGTCGCCCGGATTACCGGTTCCATTCGGTGATCCGGGCGATTTCCGTCTCTAAAACCCGCTCATCACCTCGATTTGACACTCCAGCACCTCAAGGTCCGGGCGAACGTCAGTCACAAAGCCAACTACGTCATCAATCAACGCTCTGGTCTGGTCTGAACTCGCGCCAACGCAGGAGACCGCCAGCGTAACGCTCTGCCACGCGTTGCCGTCGGCGCCGGCATCCTGGGCTACGGAAACGTTGAAGCGTGCCCGGATCCGCTGTATCAAACTGCGCGCCGTCTGCCGGCGGGTTTTGAGGCTGCGGCTTTCAGGGACTCGCAGGCTGATGTGGGCTACGGCAACGTACATGATTTTGGTGCGCCAAAAAGGGACAGTTTGTAGGGGTTTGCCCTCGCCTCAGACCGTCCGGCGTCGCGGCCGGAAAAAGTGTTCGGATGGAAGCGAACGGCCAGCGGCGCCGGTGGGGCCGCTCGATAATCGCGTTGGCCCGTCCTGCCGGTATTGACGATGCATAGGCGCCGGGATAGATTATGACTGGTCGCCCCTTTTCATGGGAACGGTTATTCTATGCTCCCGCGACACGTAAATCCGCCCACCATGTTTGACGCATTGAAGATAGGGCACGATACCAACACACGCCAGCCCGTTCAAACGCACCGAGTGCAAGTCCCATGACGGTCCTAACCACAGGCGAAGTCCCCGAGGTGGTGATCACCCGGTTACCGCAATATGTCCGGATCCTGTCGCAATTGTTGGACGCAGGCGAGGAGGTAACCAACTCGCAACAATTGGGTGAGCAATTGCAGGTTACGCCAGCCCAGATCCGCAAGGATCTGTCCTACTTCGGCAGGTTCGGCAAGCAGGGACGCGGATATGTGGTACGGGACCTGTTGCGTGAACTCAAGCAGATCCTGGGCCTGAACTCGGAATGGAACGTAGCGGTGGTCGGTGTTGGGCGATTGGGTAACGCCATCCTCAACTACCCCGGGTTCAATCCGGACGGGTTCCACCTGGTGGCTGCTTTCGACAACAATCTGGCGAACGTGGGTCGCGAGGTGGGAGGGGTGTCGGTTCAGCCAATGGCCGAGATGGCGGAGACGGTCGCCGAACGGGACATCAGTATCGCAATCGTGGCCGTGCCCAGCGCCCACACTCAGACTGTAATCGACCAACTGGTGGAATGCGGCATACGCGCGATCTTGAACTATGCACCGATCACTGCACAGGTGCCGGACGGGATCCGGGTGCGCAGCATCGACCCGGTGCTGGCCCTCCAGTCGATGACCTATTATCTCACCGGTGCAGGTCCAGCGATCAACGGGTCGGCACCCGCCCGCTGAAGTTACTGGCGGGCTTGGGGAGCCAACGACCGGTGCGGCGTTGACCGCCGCCGCCGCGCCACCGTCACTCGCACCTGCGCCCGGCGCAGCGACGCCACCGCCTGTTCCAACTCGATATCCGACTCGCGGCTGGCGATCCGTTCCTGGGCCCGCGCCAGGGCTTCCTGCGCGCGGGCTTCGTCGATCTCGTCCACGTCTTCCGCGGCATCTGCGAGCACAATTACCAGATTGCCCAGCACCTCCAGGTAGCCGCCGGACAACGCCAGATAGCTCTCATCGCCGCCCGCGCGCACCAGTAGTTCGCCCGGCTGCAACACCGTCATCAACGGGGCATGGTTGGGCAGGATCCCTAGCTGACCGGCAACGCCTGGGGCCACCAGCGCGTCAACCTCGCCGGAAAACACCTCGCGTTCTGCGGTGATGATTTGCAACTGCATCGGCATTGGGCGGTCTCCTTGGGGTCGATGCCTCCGGCAGGTCAGGCGGTTTCCTGCATCTGGGCAGCCTTCTCGACCGCTTCTTCGATGGTTCCGACCATGTAGAAAGCCTGCTCCGGCAGTTCATCGTGCTGCCCATCCAGGATTTCAGCGAACCCGCGCACCGTATCCCGCAGCGCAACATACTTGCCCGGTTGGTTCGTGAAAGTTTCGGCCACGAAGAACGGCTGCGTCAGGAACCGCTGGATCTTGCGGGCACGGAACACGGTCTGTCGGTCTTCGTCGGACAACTCCTCGATCCCGAGAATGGCGATGATGTCCTGCAGGTCGCGGTACCTCTGGAGCACCTGCTGCACCCCGCGCGCCACCCGATAGTGCTCGTCGCCGACGATGCGAGGCTCCAGGATGCGGGCGAACGATGCCAACGGGTCCACGGCAGGATACAGGGCCTGCGCCGCCAGGGCGCGTTCCAGGGAGACCACGGCATCCAGGTGACCGAATGTAGTGACAATGCCGGGGTCGGTGTAGTCGTCGGCTGGCACGTAAATGGCCTGGAAGGACGTAATGCTGCCGCTCTTGGTTGATGTGATGCGCTCCTGGAGCGCTCCCATCTCCGTGCTGAGGGTCGGCTGGTAGCCAACCGCGGACGGCATCCGGCCCAGCAGTGCGGACACTTCCATGCCGGCCAGGATGTACCGGTAAATGTTGTCGATGAAGAGGAGCACGTCCTGGTTTTGCTCTTCCCGGAAATACTCCGCCATCGTCAAACCAGTCAACCCGATGCGTGCGCGGACGCCCGGGGTTTCGTTCATCTGGCCGAACACCAGCACTGTGCTGCCCAACACGCCCGAGTCTTCCATTTCGTGCCAGAGGTCGTTGCCCTCACGGGAACGCTCACCCACGCCGGCGAACACGGACACTCCGCTGTGCACCGCTCCGATGTTCCGGATGAGTTCCTGGATGATAACGGTTTTCCCCACGCCGGCGCCGCCGTACGCCCCCACCTTACCCCCCTTGGGGAATGGGGTGATCAGGTCAAAGACCTTGATACCGGTTTCGAGAATCTCCACCGTCGGATTTTGGTCGTCAAAAGCGGGTGGGTCGCGGTGTATGGGCCAAAACTGCCCGGCCTCCACGGCACCCAGATTGTCCAGCGGCGTCCCGGTAACGTCGAAAAGCCGTCCCAGCGTCTCCGGTCCCACAGGCACCGAAACCTTGTCGCCGGTGTCGGTGACTTCGCTGCCGCGGGCCAATCCGTCGGTGGAGCCGAGGGCCAGGCAACGGGCCCAGTGGTTGCCGATGTGCTGCTGCACTTCCAGCACCAGCCGCTCGCCGGAGTTGTCGACCTCAAGGGCGTCGAACAGGTTGGGGAGTTGATCGGCAGGGAATTCTACGTCCACCACCGTACCAATGACTTGGGCGATTTTACCGGGCATCTTGTCTTGTCCTCCGGTTGGGTTTATCAGGCAGATGGGCTCAGCTGGGATAAGCTCGAGGAATGGTCAACTGCGTGAGTCGGGCGGGGGTTCGTTGAAAGGCTGACCATTGGATTCAGCGGTCTCCTTCCGATCGAGCCAATCGCGCCACGCTTTATGCGTTTCTGCCTGGGCTTCCGCGCGACCTTGCTTCCGTCCTTCCTCCCTGCCTTCGGTTCGAGCTTTCCGTTTCATCAGAGCGCCAAGTACCATGTTGATTCCCTCCGCAGCGGCTAAACATAGCAGAGCGTGTGGGACGAAGCCTTGTCCCAATGTATTGAATGCTGCTGTGGGTACATCATACCAAGCTGTTTCGAGAACGGTCAGCTGTTTGATTGCTTCTATCGTGATGCGACCGGCGGCACTGACACCGTAAGTCAAAAGAAACCAGCGGTACAGTTCGGCGGGAACATCTCCTAAGGGAAACAATCAGACCGCCCGAAACTCCGCGTTTAGCCCTCCAGCGCGACCTGACCGCCGATCAGGTCCAACAGTTCGTTGGTGATACTGTCCTGACGTAACTTGTTCATGACCAGTGTCAGGTCGGAAGCCAGTTGGTTCGCATTGTCGGTGGCGTTGCGCATGGCTACCATGCGGGCCGACTGTTCGCTGGCAATGCTCTCCAGGATCGCGTGGTACACCTGCATCTCAACGAACTGGGGCAGCAGGGCGCTCAAGACCGTCGCCGGATCCGGCTCGTAGATGTAGCCGACCCGTTGCGCCGATTCCAAAGCGGCCGGCTCGACGGGCAATATGCGCTCGATGACCGGTTCCTGCTGTACGGTGGACACGAAGCGCATATACGCCAAGTGCACCTCGTCGAACTCACCCTCGGTGTACCCATCGATGACCAGGCGTGAAATAGCCGTGGTGTCCGCCAGGGAAACCCGATCGCTCAGGTCGGTGAAAACCGCCTGCACGGTATCGGTGTAACGCACCAGGAAGTCACGACCCTTACGACCTACCACGATGCTGCGGACCGTAGCGTCGCTTCCCAGGATGAAACGGGCGACCTGCCGGTTGATGTTGGCGTGCATACCGCCGGCCAAGCCACGGTCCGGGGTAACCACCACCATGCCAACGTTGTTGACCGGCCTGGTGGCCAGCAGCGGGTGGACGGTGTCGTCGTCCGTGGGCTGCGCAGCCAGCGTGGCTATGACCTCGTGGATCTTTTCGGCATACGGGCGACCGTCCGTGACCGCCAGCTGAGCCCGCCGCATCTTGGAGGCCGCGATGAGAGACATCGCGTTGGTGACCTTCCCGGTATTCTCGACGCTGCGGATGCGCCGGCGAATGTCTCTAACGCTAGGCATGAATTGACCCTGACCGTCCCGGATTGGGACGTTACGTAAGGAGGAGCCTACTGGAAGGTAGGTTTGAAATCGTTGATGGCTGCGGTGAGCTGCGAGGTCAGTTCTTCGGGCAGATTGCCGGTCTCGCGGATCGCCTGGCTGAATTCGGGATGCGTGGCGTTGACGTGCCGTAGCATCTGCTCCTCGAAAGCGCCGACGCGTTCCAGGGGCACATCCTCCATCAGGCCGGCGTTCACCGCGAAGAGCACGATCACCTCGTCGCCCAGGTTGAGCGGCTGGTACTGACCCTGCTTGAGCGCTTCGGTGGCCAGCTGACCCCGGGCCAGTTGAGCCCGGGTAGCGGCGTCTAGGTCCGCCGTACCGAACTGGGCGAACGTGGCCAGCTCCCGATACTGGGCCAGGTCCAGGCGCAAACGGCCCGCTACCTGCCGCACCGCTCGCGTCTGCGCCGCCCCGCCCACACGTGAGACTGAAAGACCCACGTTGACCGCCGGGCGGATACCGACGTTGAACAGTTCCGGCTCCAGGTAGATCTGCCCATCGGTGATCGAAATCACGTTGGTCGGAATGTACGCCGAAACGTCTCCGGCCTGGGTCTCGATGATGGGCAGGGCCGTCAGCGACCCGCCTCCCAAGGTGTCGTCCAGCCGGGCGGCGCGTTCGAGCAACCGGCTGTGCAGGTAGAACACGTCGCCGGGATAGGCTTCCCGACCGGCGGGGCGACGCAACAACAGCGACATCTGCCGGTAGGCCCAGGCGTGCTTGGTCAGATCGTCGTAGACGATCAGCACGTCCTTGCCCTCTTCCATGAACGCCTCACCCATGGCGCATCCGGCGTAGGGGGCGATGAATTGCAGCGGCGCGGAGTCGGCGGAACCGGCGTTGACGACGATGGTGTGGTCCATCGCGCCGTACTCTTCCAGGATGCCGACCACCTGGGACACTTTCCCCTGCTTCTGCCCGATCGCCACATAGATGCAGATCAGGTCGGTGTCCCGCTGATTGATGATGGTGTCGATGGCAATGGCCGACTTGCCGGTGGAACGGTCGCCGATGATGAGTTCGCGCTGCCCGCGGCCGATGGGGATCATGGCGTCAATCGCCTTGATCCCGGTCTGCACCGGAGTGTCCACCGACTTCCTGACCACCACGTTCGGCGCAGTTCGCTCAACGGGCATGGTCCGGTCAGTGGCCACCGCCCCCTTCCCGTCCAGCGGGCGACCCAGCGGGTCGACTACCCGGCCGATCAGGGCGTCACCGACCGGCACTTCGATGATCTGTCCGGTGGCACGAACCCGATCACCTTCCTTGACCGCGTTGGGGTCACCCAGGATGGCGGCTCCGACGATATCCGATTCCAGGTTGAGCGCCAGACCCAGCACCTCGTTGCCGAAGTCCAGCAATTCGTTGGATCGCACGCTCTGCAATCCCTGGATGCTGGCGATGCCGTCGCCCACCTGCAGGACGGTGCCAACGTCCACGAGGGAGAGGTCTCCGCCAAACTCCTCGATCTGACGCCTGATTAGAGAAACTATCTCTTGTCCCCTGACTGCCATCGGCGAGTCTCCTAAATGTTGCGTTGCTCAGGCCGCTTGCGCGCGGACCGTCTGGCGGAGCCGTTCCAGGGCGGAACTTGCGCTGCCGTCCAGTAGTTGATCGCCAATCTGGATGATCAGCCCGCCGAGGATGGACTCGTCCACCTGGGCGCTGACCACCACTTCCTTCCCTACCATGCGCGCCACGAGTTCGGTAATGCGATCCAGTTCGGCTTGTTCCAGCGCGACTGCGGCGGTAACTTCAACCCGTTGACGCCCCAGGCGCTCGTCGAGCAAGTGGGTATAGGCTTCCTGAACGTCCCGCATGGCGTCCACGCCACCCCGGCTGACCAGAAGCGCCACCAGGTTCCGCACCATTGGGTGGGCCTCCGATAAAACTTCGTCAATCGCCGCGATTTTGCGCTCCAGCGGCACTTCGGCGTGCCGCAGGAACAACGCGAACTCCTCGTCGCCGAGGACATCGGCGGCAAGACGCAGTTCCTGATCCCACGGTTCCAGCTGCTCGTGCTCGTCGGCCAACTCAAAGATGGCCTGGGCGTAGCGTTGACCGGACAAGCGGTTTGCCACGGGTTTTCGTCTCCCTAAGTTCCTACGTTGGCGTGCTCGTCACGATTCTCGAACACAAAGATTGGTCATTCGGGACGGCGCGGGTCGACGCTGCTCAGTTACGGCGCAGCGCCTGCTCGCCCTCGGCCAGAACCTGATCGATCAGCTCCTGGTGCGCCTGACGGTCCACGCTGCGCCGAATGATCCGTTCGGCCGCGGAGATCGCGAGGTCGCCGAACGCGGCCCGGACCTCGTTGATGGCGGCGTCGCGTTCCCGGGCGATGTCGGCGCGGGCGCGCTCCGAGAATTCCTCGGCCGACTGGCGGGCGCGTCCCATTTCCTCTTCACGGAAACGCTCCGCAGCCTCGCGTGCCTGGTCCAGCAGGCTTTGTCCTTCCCGTCGGGCCTCGTTGAGTTCTTCTTCGATGGCGGAGCGGGATGTGGCGGCCTCCTCGCGGGCGCGGTCGGCTGCGGCAAGGCTCTCCCGGATGCTGTCGACGCGACTGTCCAGGGCGTTGAGCAGGGGCCGGTAGGCCAATGCTCCCAGCAGGATCAGGAGGACCACATAGTTGATCAGGTAGCTGATCAACGCAGGAACGTTCAGTCCCAGTTCTACCATGTTGTTACACCACGAAGAGCAGGATCACCGCGACGATGAGGGAGTAAATGCCAAGAGCCTCAGCGAACGCGATGGCGAGGATCATGTTGGTGGTGATGGCGCCGGCGGCGTCGGGGTTGCGGCCGATGGCGTTCATCGCACCGGCGCCCAGAATGCCGATTCCCACACCGGGTCCAACCACACCCAGGGCGATGGCGAGGCCGGCTGCCAGGAACTTCGCGCCTTCCGCAGTCAGCGCCTGGGAACCCACCGCCAGCAAAGTGGTGAACATCGAAAGGTCAAATGCCATTGTTGATAATCCTCCGAACCAAAATTTGGTCTCGTGATTTTGCCCGGCCCCTGGTGGTCAGACCACGGAGCCACGGTACCATGATTGAGACGTTCCGGCGATCAGTGCTCCTCGTGGCTTACGGCCACCGACAGGAATACCAGCGTCAGGCCGGCGAAGATGACCGACTGGATCAGGCCCACCAGCAGCTCCAGACCAAAGACAAACTGCGTGGCAATGAACGGCACCAGGAAGGTGATCATGACTACCAGTATCTCGCCGGCGGTCATGTTCCCGAACAGACGGAAGGTAAACGAGACGATGCGGACCAACTCGGACACCAGCTCAAGGATTCCCACGAAAATATTGATGAGTCCCGATGGGCGCCCCCGAAGCAGGTCACCGAAAGCGAAGAATTTCTTCAGATATCCGAAGCCATGCGCACGGAAGCCCCAGTACTCGACGAACACGAAGGACACCAGCGCCAGGGCCAGCGGGAAATTCAGGTCGGTACCGGCCGGCCTTATCAGGTGCGTCGCGAGCTTGAACTCGCCGCCGACGTTCGCGCCGTAGCCCACCGCCTGATAGATGGGGATCAGGAAAATGGCCAGCCACGCGTTGAATAGTACGAAGAAGAAAATGGTGGCTACCACCGGGAATGCCCGGCGCCCCATCTCCGGGCCGAGGATGCTGGACGCGAAGTTGAGCACCAGCTCGAACAACATTTCGACCAGCGCCTGTAGCCGGTTTGGAATAACCTTGGGGTTGCGCGCCCCTCCGATGAAGAACACCAGCATGATGATGCTGGTCAACCATGCCGAAAGCATGGTGTTGGTGACGGCGAACTGCATTAGGCCCAGGCCGTGGTGTTCCTCCTCGGCCTTTTCCTTGCCGTCGGCCGCCTGTTCCGTTTTCTGCTCCCCGTGGTCTTCGGTCTTCTTGTCCGCGACGCGGTAACCGACCACGCTTTCCCGTACGGAGGCTGGGAACACCGGGTCTGGAGGCAGGTGGATCCCCGGCTGGGAAACGAACGGCCGCTCCAGCCCGAACATCCTGGATCCGACGGCGCCAACGACGAAACCTACGATCAGCAGGACTGCTGATACAACGCCGATCAGCAGGAGTACTCGCTTGGTGGTCACGACGTTTCCTTGCCTCCGCGGTCAGTACACTGGTTTTTGGAACCTGTGGCAGTCCGGCTCGGTTTGTTGCTTCCGTAGACGGCGGGAATGATCATGCGATACACCCCATAAAAGGCCACCACGCTGCCCAGTACCGTCCCCACTAACACCAGCAGTGCCACCTGGCCGGTCACATTGCCCAGCCAAAGCCCTCCGAGAATACCCAGGACAATACATAAAGCCACGAACCAACCCAAGCCGGTCAGCCGCAACGCGGTTACCACCCATTGCGGCATTTCCGTTTCCAAACGGCAGGCATCGTAGCATCCGCACTCCGAACTGTCAATCGGAGATTGTTGCAGAATTCGTCGCCGCGATTACGAAAACGCCCCACCCACAGGGGCAGGGCAGCATTCGTCGGCACGCCACCGGTACGCATCCGAAACCTACTTGCGCTCGAAGTCTTCCATGTCCAATTCGTTGATCAAATCGGTGAAGGCGGACAGTCCCTGTAGTTCCTCCTCCGTGACCTCGGCCGCGGCTGATTCGCCGCCGGATTCAGCGGACACTGCGGGCTGTCCGGTTTCCTGGTCCATTGAGATCGCGGCCTTTTCCATGACCTGGTCCGCCACATATATCGGAACCTCGGCTCGCACCGCGACCGCCATGGCGTCGCTTGGCCTGGAGTCGATCTCATGGGTGCTGTCACCGATCCGCACCACGATCTTCGCGTAGAAGGTTTCATTTTGCAGATCGTTCACCAGGATGTGATCAAACGTTCCCCCCACCGACTTGACCAGATCGACGAACAGGTCGTGGGTCAGCGGGCGCGGGACCGACATCCCCTGCATCTTCACCGCGATTGCCTCGGCTTCCGTGGGGCCGATCCAAATCAGCAGGAAGAGTTCCGTGGCCAGCTCCTTGAGGACGACCACCCGTTGATAGTTCATCTGGCTGATCCGGATGCTGTCGATTACCAGTTCACGCATCTCGCTCCGTCACTCCAATCAACGCTTCCGGCAGGATCTGGTTGGATTGCCCCAACAATATTCCAACCAGCGGGCACGCCGGATTGTACACCCGCGAGAGTCGCCAATGTCAAGCGTAAAACACGCTCAGCCGACCCTGGTCGCCACGCGCTGCACGCAGCGATAAATCGAAGGGGCGGGAGATCACCCGCCCCGGCAATCATCCGTTGTGGGCGGACCGCCTAACGGAGGCGCCCGTAGTCCGCAGTTTCCCGATCATCGCTTGGCGCGAAGTCATTTGGCGACGGGATGCTGGGGCTGGGGCTGGCCGCCAGCGTTGCGCCGGCAAGCGCGTCGATGCCCTTCCGGACCGAGCCGGTCGCCGCGGTCAGCTCGCGCTCCAGGTCCCTCAGGGTACGCAGGGCGTAGGCATCGGCCTGGTTGCGCCGACTTTCTGCTTCGCGCTCCGCCTGGTCAATCATCCGGCGGGAGGCGGCTTCCGCTTCCCGCAGCATTTCCTCCGCTTTTCGACCCAGTTCGTGCTCGCCGAGACGCGTCCGGAAATCCTGCTCCAGTTGCTGGCGCGCCTGGTGCGCCTCGGAGACGGCGGATGACATTATGTCATCCTTGCGGGACAACATTTCCTCGGCTCGCCGGATCTCCTGCGGAACGGCCATCCGCAGTTGGGCAACTAGTTCGTTTATCTTGCTCTTGTCGACCATCACGTTGTTGCTGAGCGGCACTGACTTGCTCGAGTCCACCAACAATTCGATGCGGTCGATAATGCTGTTGATATCTATGATGACCCCCTTAGCCGGCGGTTCAGATTGCGTGCGAAAGGCTACCGCTGCGGCAATTGGTATTTTTCCGCCAGGGCCCGAGCCACGTGGTCAGGGACCATACCGGAGATATCGCCGCCCAGTTGGGCGACTTCTTTGAGCAGGCTGGAACTGATGAACATATGCTCCTGGTCGCTCATCAACGACACCATGTCTACCTCGGGTTCCAGACGCCGGTTCATAAAGAACATCTGCGACTCGTACTCGAAGTCCGGACCGCTGCGCAGGCCTCGAATGATGGCGGCGGCCCCCGCGTTCCGGGCGGTGTTGACCACCAACCCGTTGAAAGGGCGGACCGTCACGTTGGGCATGTCGGCTACCGCTTCCCGCATCAGCCCGACACGCTCTTCGGTGTTGAACAGCAGGCTCTTGGAGGGCGTGTCGTAAACGGCCACGATCAGGATGTCGAACAGCCGGGCCGCGCGCTGTGCCACGTTCAGGTGTCCCATGGTCACTGGGTCGAATGTGCCGGGGTAAAGAGCGGTTACCATGCGGGGATACTCCAATTCGTTGGTGGTGTCAGTCAATGCTCGCAGGAGCGAACGGCGTAGAATCCTACCGCATTGTCCCCATAACTGCGTCGGTCAATTTCATGCAGACAACGGATGTCGGCGGGCAGAGTTACACGATTGCTGAAACCCACGACCACAGTGGAATCCGCGCTGAGCAGTGTGGATCCGGCAAGTCGTTCCAGGGTTGGAGTCGGCTCTCCCATTTTGTAGGGTGGATCCAGCACCACAAGATCATACGGTGTCTTGTCACCCGGCTCGACGGAATATTTGTTCATCCAGTCCAATACATCGGCGCAAAAGACACGACTGACGTCGCTGTAATCCGTGAATTCCAAATTCTCCTGTATCACCCGACACTGACGTCGATTGCGTTCGACAAAGTCGGCCCACGCCGCGCCGCGACTGAGGGCTTCGATGCCAAGGCTGCCGGTACCAGCGTATAGGTCCAGGACGCGGCTTCCTTCTACCTTGTCGGGTCGCAGAATGTTGAATATCGCGGATCTGACTCTCTCCGTCGTGGGTCTTACACCGGACGCCGCCGCTCCCAGCAAAGGGAGGCCTCTGGACTCTCCGCCGGATATTCGCATTGAATGTGACTTGCGTGGGGACATTGTAAAACCGGTCGCGCAGAGGTTGCCGAATGCAGCGGCAACGAATTTCAGAGCTTTTGCGTGGCGTTCGCCAGGTCGCATCCAGTATATCGTCCGTCCGCCAGGGCGCTTCTCCTTGCCCGGCCGGGGGCCCTGTGCTACCATCGAACGCGCCAATGTAGGCCGCAATCAGTGTGAGGCGGGAACCCCAGATCGGGCCCCGGCCAAGTGCGGCCACTGTTTTATTTGTCTAACCTCACCGGCCGCCTGGACGCCATGCTCTCCTCGGACAATGCAATTTCCGGAACTCCGGGCCGAGGGGCCTTCCATCAGGCACTGGCCGATGCCGCTCCCCAACCCGGCACGGGCACGGTCGTGACCATCGGCGTGTTCGATGGTGTGCACCGGGGACATCGCCACCTGTTGAGCCGAATGCTGGAGTTGGCGGAACCTCCTTTGATTCCCACCGTCATCACTTTCAGCAACCATCCCGCAGAAGTGGTCAATCCCGAGCGCACCGTAACCAAGATTATTACCCCCGACGAAAAGATCCGGCTGTTGCATGATGCCGGGGTTGAGAGCGTGATCTGCGTCGAGTTCACCAACGACATCGCAAACCTCGACGCCAACGATTTTACGCAAATGCTCGTCGATTGCCTGCATATGCGCGGCATCGTCACCGGCCCGGATTTCGCGCTGGGCCGGAACCGCAGCGGCAACCTGGAATACCTGAGACGCCGGGGAGCGGCTCTCGGCTTTTGGGTTGAGACTGTTCCGCCCCTCGAGTTGGAAGGCAGCACGGTGCGTAGCCGCAGAGTCCGCAACGCCCTGGCCGATGGCAACGTGGATGGCGCCGAATACCTTCTGGGCCGGCCCTACGCCACGGACGGCATTGTCGTGCACGGCGCCAAAATGGGTCGTCAACTGGGCTTCCCCACGGCCAACATCATACCCATTGAGAACTTCGTAATACCCGCTGACGGCGTGTACGCCACCTATGCCACCGTCAACGGTGTCAGACACATGGCGGCCACCAGCATCGGCGTGAGGCCGACCTTCGGCCTGAGCCAGCGCCTGATCGAAGCGCACCTGCTCGACTTCTCTGACGATATCTACGACGAAAACCTGAAGCTCGAGTTCGTTTCCCGGCTGCGTGGGCAGGAGACCTTCGACGGGATCGACGCCCTTATCGCACAGATGAACCGCGACGTGGCAAACGCCCGTCTGGTGCTCGAGCAGCACGACCGGCAGGAAAACGCCTGATCCGCCGGTCACAATCGACCAACAGAGGCGAGGTGAGCGTTGACCAGCCAAGTCCAGATCCCCGAAAACCTGTCCACCATCACGCGGCGGGGCGTGAGCCGGATCATCTCCGAGGAAGAGTTCACGGCCATGCTGCGGCGGGGCACGCCGCTCCGCCTGAAAATGGGGTTCGATCCCAGCCGGCCGGATATCCACCTGGGCCACGTCGTCGGCCTGCGCAAGCTTCGGCAATTGCAGGATCTCGGCCACCAGGTCATCCTGATCGTGGGCGACTGGACCGCCCAGATCGGCGATCCGTCGGGCCGTTCTGCCACGCGCACCATGCTCACCCACGCTGAGGTGCTGGAAAACGCCTAGTCGTACATGCGCCAGTTCTTCAAGGTCGTTGACCGCGACCGCACTCAGGTCGAGTGGCAGAGCCAGTGGTTCGGCGAATTCACCCTGGCCAACGTGATCGAGCTCACCAGCCGGTTCACTATCAACCAGTTCCTCCACCGGGAGGACTTCGCCAACCGCTACGCCCAGAACCAGCCCATCGCCATCACGGAGATGCTGTACCCGCTGATGCAGGCCTACGATTCCGTCGTCATCGAGTCGGACGTGGAATTTGGCGGCACGGACCAGATGTTCAACCTGCTCGTGGGCCGCGAGCTGCAGGGCATGATGGGCCAGACGCCGCAGCAGTGCTTCATGATGCCCATTCTGGTTGGCACGGACGGTGTGCAGAAGATGAGCAAGAGCCTCGGCAACTACGTGGCCCTGGAAGAGCCACCCGAGGAAATGTACGGCAAGCTGATGTCCTTGCCCGACGATCTGATCTCGTCATACTACGAGTACCTGACCGACGTCCCGGACGCGGAGATCGTAGAGATGACCCGGGCCATGCAATCGGAGACCGTCAACCCCATGGACTTCAAAAAGGGGCTGGCGCACCGCATAACCACCACCTTCCATGATGGCGACGCCGCCAACGCCGCGCAATCCCACTTCGAACAGGTGGTCCAGCGCCGCGACCTGCCGGACGACATCCCGGAAGTCCGCCTGGCTGAGGTATCCGGCCTGCCCGTCCACCGGATTTTGGTGCAGACCGGGTTAGTGAACAGCAACGGCGAAGCCCGCCGCCTGCTGGGTCAGGGAGCGGTCGAGCTGATCAAGGCCGACGGTCAGCGGGCCACCGCTGCGATGGGCGATGAGCCTAGCCTGAATGCGGGTGACGTAGTGCGCGCCGGCCGGCGGCGGTTCGTCCGGGTGATCGCATAGCAGATTCTCCATCGCGCCTTTCGCCTGTTGACCAATTCTCCATCTGCATCACGATAGTGGTGGCTCACTAACACGGGGAGGCGGCACGCCATGACCACCGCCAAGAATTTCTTCACCGTCGATGACTTGCTGTCAGCGCCCGACGACGGGATGAGGCGCGAACTTATCGAGGGAGAGTTGTTTGAAATGCCGCCTGCCGGCGACGACCATGGATTTGTGGGAGCGGAATTTACGGTTACGGTCGGAGGGTTCGTTAGGGAAAATCGCCTTGGCACCAGCCGGATGGCGGAAACCGGCTTCCAACTGGCTCCGGGTACAGTTCTCGCTCCGGATTACGCATTCATCTCTTATGAGCGCATGGCAAGTCGGCCGCGGCCTCGGGGCTATGCACAAGTAGTACCAGACCTCGTGGTGGAGGTTTTTTCACCCAACGATCGGCAGCCCCTCATGGATCGCAAAATACAGCTATGGCTGGAGGCCGGTGTACGCCTCGTTTTGGCCGTTTACCCCGGAGCGCAGGCAGTGTACTCCCACCATGCCGACGGCACCGTGCAGAGGTTTGGTCCCGGCGATACTTTGACTTGCGAGCCGGTCCTGCCCGGATTCGCCTGCGCCGTGGACCAGATATTCGACTACTGAACGGCCCTTATACGGGCAGGATCGGTGGGGCTTCCTCGGGCAGCGGGACGTCGCGCAACGACAGGTGGCTGCCGTCGGTGAACCAGGGGTTTCGTGGTTCGCGGGAAGGAAGCAGCACGGTGGCGGTCCCCGGCGCGGTTACCTCGCCGCGCTGGTTCTCGGCCCAGATGTCCACATCCACCAACGCGTTGCCCTGGTGAACGTATTTGCGCGCGACCCGTCCCTTGCAGAACTGCGTGTCCCCGTAGACGTTGAACCGCCTGGTCTCCACGCGCAGTCGCTTGAGGAAAGCGTCGTCGCCCATCCAGTTGGTCATCAGGGTGCCCAGCCATGACACGCGCTGCGGGCCTTAGTCATAGGCCCCTGGCACCCCCACCGCCTCAGCTACCGAATCGCGCAGGTGCCCGATGCCCGTGTACTCGAGGCCGCCGCCCGATTCCGGGTTCCGGAAAAAGTGGTTGGGATGGCGCATCGCTTCCCGCAGCAGTACGCCGTGGGCGCTGGAGCGGCCGGTGCCAACCAGGAACGCGCTCACGTCCTGGAGCGATAGGGGCCCGCGTACCACCGTGGGAAGCTCTTCGCCGATCTCGGTGTCTTCCCAGTACCGGGGTTGCCCGCCCCGCGCGGTTTCGTTGAGAACCTGCTCATCGATCCGAGTCAGTTCCTCGTCGGTGTACTCGTGGCGCTTGGGCACGTCGGCATATTTGCCACGCTCCCGCGAGGCCCGACGCTGGTGGCGTGTGCACCAGCCCACAACGCGGGCAACTGCCTCGTCCCGCTGGTTGGAATACGTGGTTTCCACGTACTGGATCACCAAACGGCCCGAATACGCGCTCTGCTTTTCCTGCACATCCAGGACCCGCTCCACGCAGTTAACGGCGTCGCCGGGCCGTAGCACGCGGAAAAACTCCCAATCGTTGCCGGCGAAGAACCCATGAACGCCCGGCAGCCCCCACCTGGTGCGGCCCGACCAGTGGCGCATGTACGGAGCGCACGGGTGACCAACCACACTCCCATATTTGGAATAGGCGGCGTATTCCTGGTCCCGAAACAGCGGATTGGCGTCGCCGATCCCGTTGACGAAGTTGAGCATCGTATCCAGCGTGGCCTGCCGGACGTACTGCTCGGTGCGCATCCTCACGCCGATCATGGCGCGGGCGGCGGCCAGCGCCTCGTCGGAGATGCCACCCTCCACCTCGGGCAGTGTTTCGACAACCTGTTGCTGGGACTGTTGCTGGGTCATGGAGGTTCCTCGTCGTTGGTGCGGTGTCCGGCTAATATACCACCCGCCGCTCTTCCAACTCGCTCAGTTGGTCCTCGCTCAGCCCCAAATATTCGCACAACACTTCTCGATTGTGTTCGCCCAGCAAGGGGGCGTGACGACGCACCCGCGACGGCGATTTGCTCAGGTTCCACATCAGGTTGAACACGGGCTCCGCTCCCAGCGCCGGGTGCTCTGTGTCGTTGTATAGGCCCCTCTCCATGAAGTGCGGATGAAAGAGCCGTTCCTCGGCGCCAAGCACGGGGGCGGCGGCTACACCGTGCGACTGCAGAAGCTCGGTAACCTCCTCAGCATCACGCCGCGTCGACCACCGCGTTATGAGCGCATCCAACTCCCGGCGATGCCGCTGCCGGCGGAATTGGCTGGCAAACCGGTCATCGGCGGCCCACGACGGTGAACCCATGGCCTCCACCAAACCACGCCACTCTGCTTCGGACCGAACCGCTATGGACACCCATCGGTCTTCGCCGGCGCAACGGTAATTGCCGTACGGCGCCATGGTAGGATCGTAATTCCCGCGGGGTTGCAGCGAACGCCCGGTCAGCGCCTCCTCCATCAGCCCCACACCCTGGGTGACGACCGTGGCTCGCAGCATCGACACGTCGATGTACTGACCCTGGCCCGTGCGGTTCCGTTGGAACAGCGCAGACGCGATGGCGAAAACCGCGTGAAGCGCCCCGCAGATGTCCCCGAAGGCATGTTTCAGCCCCAGCGGTCCGCCGCCTTCGTAGCCCATGGTGCTGTCCAAGCCGGACAGCGACCCGATGGACGGAGCGTAGGCGCGCAGATCCCGGAGCGGTCCCTCCTGTCCGGTGGACGAAATCGAGGCCATGATGATATCCGGTTTGACGCCGCGCAGCGCCTCGTATCCCAGACCCAATCGCTCCATGACTCCCGGGGAGAAGTTCTCGATCACCACGTCACAGCGCGCGGCCAACTGCCTGGCCAGCTCGACCGCCTCGGGCTCGGCTATGTTCAGGGTGACGCTCAGCTTGCCCCGGTTCACGTTATGGAACATCGGGTTTTGCTCCGGATCCAGCTGGTCGCCGACGATGGGTCGGCCCATGCGCATGTAGTCCAGGCGCTGCCGGGTCTCGACCTTGATCACCTCCGCTCCCATGTCTGCCAGGATCATGCCCGGCAGCGCGCCCGCCAGCACCCAACCAAAGTCGAGGACCCGATAGCCGTTCAATACTCCAGAGCTGGCTTGCATCTCATTCTCGCTGGTTGTCGTTCGTATTCCCGTCGCCGCGGGTTCTGGCCACCTCGCGGGGCGGGACGATCCATGCGGCCAGGGCCGGCATGACCGACAACAAAGCCGCCGCCGCGATTTTGGTATATCCCCCGCCGTACACCAGGCTCAGCGTCCAGAGCAATCCGAAGCAAATCGCGCCCACAATGATACCCGCGATGATTATCACCTCGGGCCGGTGGTTCTTCCGCATGGCGATCTGCCGGGCGATCAGGCAACTGCCCAGGAACACCACCACGCAGGCAATCGCGATCCTGATTAGCATGGACAATCGACGGCTGGGGTGTGAGGGTAGTCGGGACCGGGTACCGCCAATCCGACGTCCCAGGTCAGATTATTCCGGTCTGGTACAGCTTCACCAGATCCGCAGCGGAATATCCCAGTTCGTCGCACAGGATGGCCCGGTTGTGCTGCCCCAACATCGGCGCCGGCATGTGCTCACCTACTTCTGCGTCGTATAACCGATAGGGCGGACCCGCGTAGGACACCGGCCCCGTGTCCTCCCTTTCAATCACCACGAACAGGTCTGCCAGGGACCGGTCGGACCGCACTTCTTCGTAGGTTCGAACCGGGGCCAGGGGGGTGCGGTTTTCCAGGGCGATCTCCAGCAGTTCGGCCTTGGTGTAATCCGCCAGCCAGGCCTCCACGTAGCCATCCACCTCGTCGGCGTAGAGATTGTTCATGGCCGTGCGGTTGCGGAATCTCTGTTCCTGCGACCAATCCGGATTGCCCATGATTTCCAGCAGCCGCCGCCACTGCCGTCCTTCCGGCGAACCAACGAAGATATGGCCGTCCTTGCACCGCAGGATGCAGTTCGGGTACGGGAAATCCAGGGCGTGGTGCCCGGTGCGACGGGTGACCCGCCATTCGTACACGGCCATCAGGGCTTCCGGTCCGCTGTACAGACCGGCCATAGTCTCCACCTCGGCGATGTCGATGTGCTGCCCACCGTAGATGTCCCGACCCAACAGGGCCATGACGATGGCCGATGCGGCGGCCATGCCGGCGAAGTATCCGACCTCTGGAGTGCCAAAGGTCAGCGGCTCGCGATCGGCTTCGCCCAGACCCTCGCAAATCCCTCCGGCGGCGGCCAGGTTGATGTCGTACGCCTTGTAGTCCCGCCACGGCCCGGAAAGGCCCCACGGGCTGATGCTCGCCATTACCAACTCGCGATGATCGGCGGCCAACGCGTCATAGTCCAGACCCAACCGTTCCATGTCGGCCGGCGGGACGTTGTGCACGACCACGTCCGATTTTGCCGCCAGTTGCCGCAGTATCCCGCGACCCGTGGGCGTCTCGAGATTGGCGGTTATCCCCTCCTTGTTGGAGTTCAGGTACAGGTAGAGGCCGCTGCGTTCCGGGTGCGGTATATCGTCGGGCCACGGACCGTAGCGCCGTGCTTCCTCACCCACACCCGGCGGTTCGATTTTGACCACGTTGGCGCCGGCATCGGCGAGCAACTTGCCGCAATAGGGCGCGGAGATCATCGAACCGATTTCGAGAACGCGCAGGCCGGACAGTAGGGAATACGTCATGTCCTCTGGAAACACTTTTGGGGTGGCCGCAATGTTATCACAGGGCCGTACCGACTTCGGACCCCGGCATTTCCGAAGATCGGATTCCTGGTTGGGCCTCCGCACACGCCCGCCGGTTCGTTCTGGTCTTCCTGCCCCGCCCGTGCCCTATGTTAGACTGGCGACGCGATCCCTACTCACACATCCAAGCAGATGGAGGCCCACTATGCCCAAGAAGCGCGGCACCGGCCTGATGATGGTCTGGTGCGAAGTTCCCGCCGACGTGGAGGAAGAATTCAACCAGTGGTACAACACCGAGCACCTCCAGGAACTGCTGTCCGTTCCGGGTGTGCTCAACGCCGCCCGGTACGAGGCCACCAGCAGCGGCCCCAAGCACCTCGCGATGTACGAACTGGAGTCCGCCGACGTCATCAACACCGACGCATTCAAGAACCGACCTCCCACGCCGTGGGGTCAGCGCGTCGGCCCGCGTGCGGTGGCGACCACCGTCATCAACAACGTCTATCAGATGATCCATCCCTCCGAGTTGAGCGACGCGCTGGCTAACGCCGACATGTCCCCTGCGCTGCAAATCGGCCGCATGGACGTCCCCGAGGCCAACGACGCCGAATGGAACAATTGGTACTCCACCGTCTACGTGCCCAATTATGAGAAAGTGCCGGGCTGCATTCGTGGCCGCCGCTGGAAGTCCGTCCGCGGCGAACCTGCCTACGCCACGGTGTACGAATTCGAGAACCCGGAGGTGTCCTCCACCGCCGCGTGGCTCGAGCAGCGGGAGGCTCACCCTGACAACGGGCGCATGCGCGATGTCATGACCCACGCTGCCGGTTCCCCGGGAATCTGGCGCAAGACGTTCCAGCCGTAACGGGTGCGAACATCCGATAGCGTAAAATGGAGGAGCGGGCACTGGTTCGCTCCTCCGTTTTTTGGTGACTTATGACCCTGATCCGTCGCGCGTTTTTCCCCGTCCTGGCGCTGGCCGTGGTGGCTTCTCTTTGGTCTGGACTGGCTGGCCCGGTAAGGGCGCAGGACATCGTCGGGCAAGACTCGCGGCGTGTTGAGTCGGTTGTCGGGCCATACACCGTCGTGGTCGACGCCCAGACTCTGCCGTCGCTTCAGTCGGTTCAGTTTTTCATCCGCGTAACCGAAACGGCCACCGGCACGCCGGCGGAGCATCTCACCGTATCGGTGCTGACCACCTGGAGCGGTAGCGACGAGACCGGGGAGAACATCGCTCTCAGCCCCAATGTTCCGGGGCTTTACACCGCAACGCTGCAGTTCGAACCTGGAAGGTGGGAGACCACCATCCTGGTCGAACCGCCGACGGGTGGCACCTACGGCGCCGACGGGTTCGTATTTGACGTTCCCACCCCGACCGCCGATTCGGCGGCGGGGTACGTGTTCATCGGCGTCGCCGTGATCCTCATCGCTGGCGCCGGCTATCTGACCTGGCGTATTCGTCAGAATCAGAAGGCCCGCGCCGTTGCTCGCGGGGATGCGCCCCAATGATCGGGCTCGTCAACCGCAGGTGGGGCGTTTGGGCGCTGGGCGCTGTCGCCGCCGCCACAGCCGGCGCGGCGCTTAACGTCGGCATCGCAGCGGCCCACCAGGGCATCCCGCCCGGACAGACTCCCGCGACGGCCTGGGGCTTCATCACCAACCCCGTACCCAGCCTGCTCCTGATGGGCGCGGTCTACCTGTACGTCAACGGTCTCAACAACTGGCCCAACCCGACGCATCGCGTCAACGCCTGGCAGAAGGCCTGTTTCTTCGCGGGCATCCTAGTGCTGTTCGCGGCCTTGCAATCCCCAATCGAACCCCTGGCGGAGCACTATTTCTCCGTGCACCAGGTGCAACACCTGATGGTTCGTATGGTCGGCCCGCTGCTCATCCTGCTGGGCGCCCCGCTGACGCCCATGCTGCGCGGGATGCCCAGGTGGGCCCGCCAGAATATCGTTCGCCCGCTGGTGCGGTCACCCCAGGCCAGGTGGGCCTACGTCAAGGTCACCAACCCGGTGTTCACCACCGTTACGTTCCTCGCCCTGCTGTTCGTCTGGCAGGCCCCTGGTCCCCACGACCTCGCCGTGCACAACGACTGGGTCCACGAACTGATGCACGGAACCATGCTCACCAGCGGATTCCTGTTCTGGTGGATCGTGATCGATCCCAAGCCGCACCGCTCGCGTCTGCACTACGGACTGCGGGTGCTCTATCTGGGATTGATCGTCCTGCCCAACACGCTCCTGGGAGCCGGGATCACCTTTCAGGAAGAGCTGATCTACTCGGCCTACCAGGAACTCCCTCGCCCGTGGGAGGGTTTCTCGCACCTGTCCGACCAGCGCTTCGGCGGGCTGATCCTGTGGGTGCCGGGCGACATGATGAGCATCCTCTCCGCCGGGATCGTGATGTACATGTGGTACCAGCGGGAGATGGAAGCAAACCCGAATCCCCCCATGCCCCAACCGGTAGCCGACGTGGATGGCGACGACGCCATCGAGCCGGACCAGCCGGATCGCTAGGCCATTCGGCCGGGCGTTCAAATTGACCATACCCGGACGTTACTTGTAGGATGTGAGCCGTTGTCGGACCCATCCTGAAAATTCTGACCGGTGAAGTATGGCCACTGAAAACGGGAGACGCCCGGAACCGCGTTTCGACTGGTTTGTTCCCATCGACGGGGACGGCGAGCGCGCCGGCACCATCCGCGCCGACCGACCGCCCACTTTCGACTACCTGCGGCAGGTGGCCGAAACCGCCGAGGAGTGCGGCTTCTACTCAATGCTAATCCCAACCCGTTTCGCCAACGGGCTGTTTGCCGAGGACGCGCCTCTGGCCGAGACCTGGACCACGGCCACGGCGTTGGCGGCTGTGACCTCCAGGATTCGCTTCCTGGTTGCGGTGAGACCAGGGTTCATCGCCCTGGGACTGTTCGCCCAGATGGCGGCCGCACTCCACCAGATTTCCGGCGGACGACTGGACATCAACATCGTGCCCGGCGGCATCCAGAATGACTTTGAACGGGTGGGCGAGGTCAGCGACCACGCGACCCGCTACGAGAGGGCAGAGGAATTCATCCAGGCCTGCCGCGCGTTGTGGCAGGACCCTCAGCCCGTCACGTACTCCGGCGATTTTTATCAACTGGCCGATGCCTACTGCGCTCCGGCGCCTGGTCAGGATGCTCCCCGATTCTATCTGGGCGGGGCATCGCCGCGCGCCCTTGGACTCTCCGCGCGCCAGGCGGATGTGCACCTGGGCTGGATCGAGCCACTGGATGACACCGCCCAGCGCGTCGCCGACCTGAAACAGCAATTCGCCGGAACCGGCCGGTCCCTCACCCTCGGGCTCCGAACCCACCTGGTAATCCGTGAGGACGAGGACGCGGCATGGGATGCGGCGCGCCGGCTCATCGCCGACGCCGCGCCGGAGGTCAAGGCGCAGCGCCAATCCGCCATCGTCGGCACCCCGATGGTGGGCCAGCAGGCCCAGGCGCGCGAAGCCGAGGACCATCGCCTCGGCCGCCACCTGTGGAATGGCCTCTCCGAAGTCCGGGTCAACTGCGGCAGCGCATTGGTCGGCACGCCGGAACAGGTCGCCGATGAGCTGCTGGATTACTGGCGGCTGGGCATCGACGAGTTCATCCTCAGCGGCTTCCCCCACGTCGAGGAGTGCCAGCGGGCTGCCGCCGATCTGTTGCCGCTGGTTCGCGAGCGGGTCGAATCGGAGAACCGGTGAACGCTGATCTCGGTGGGCACTGGCGTTCGCGCCCGAACATCGCATCTTGACCCGTAATTTCGCCCTGCTGCTCTGGCTGTTGCCCCGGCGGATCCGGTCCGCCTGGGGGTTGCTGGCCGTGACCGCCTTTGGCGTCCTGGCAGCGGTGACGATCATGGCGCTGGGCGCGATGTATTCGCAGGGTTTGGCCGAAGCCGGCTTGCGGCACTCCCTGGCCGTCACCTCCGCCACCGTGATCAACACCCAGATGGTGGTGCGCAACCGTCCACTGGGGCCCGAAGACTACACGTCACTGCGCACTGACATCGAGCGGATCATCGACGAAAACGCCGGCTACCTGCGACGGGGGCAGGAGCGATACGCCAAAATGCTGCCCACGCTGCCCTTCGTGCAGGTGGGCGCTCCGTTCGGGATTTCCGACGTTCCATTGGGCCGTCCATTTTTCGTCACGCAGTTCGAGGAACACTCCCATCTGGTTGAAGGGAACTGGCCGTCCCCTGCGGTCAGCTACGACCGCCAATCCTGCGTCAACCTGTCCGATGGGTGTCCCCGTGTCGAGGGTGTGCTGGGCCTCGACACCTCCCGCCTCATGGGATGGGGGGTTGGCAAGGAAGCCTGGCTCGTGGTGTTCCCCGGAAACGACGACGAGCCGGCCGAGTACATCGGCGTCACCATCGTCGGTATCGCGGAAGCCAACGACCCACGCGAAGAATACTGGATGGGCTCCGCGGACTACTTCCGTATGGGAGATTGGGAGGGCCGGCCTGTTGCCCCCATCTACGTCAACGAGCAGGCATTCTTCGACGGCATCGGCGAACCGTTTCCCACCCTCGTCGGCGACTACGGGTGGTTCCTGTACATCAACCCCGACGTCATCACCGCATCCACCGTCCAGCAGACCCGGGACGACCTGACCTCGCTGGAAACCGACATCAACAGCCGGTTCCCCCGCTCCTACGTGCTCACCGGGTTGGAGAACAGCCGGGGCACCGGCTTGTTGGCCAGGTATCAACGCGAACTCACCCTGGCGCGCGCGCCGCTGATCCTGTTCATCTCCCTGGTGGTGGTGGTGATCCTCTACTTCCTGGCCCTCGCCGTCGGCCTGCTGGCCGGCGCTCGCTCCGCCGAGTCCTCCATGCTGCGGAGCCGGGGCGCCAGCATCGGGCAGGTGGGAGGGCTGCTCGCGGTGGGCGAAGGATTGATTGTGGTGGCGGCTACCCTGATCGGCCCCCTCCTGGCCTGGGCCATCGGGAGCCTGCTGCTGGTGGAGACCATAAACCCGGCGGCCCGCGCCGGCGCCGGAGAAGCCCCTCTCGACGTGTCCCTGTCCTGGCAGATGTACGCCATGGGAGCCGTTGGCGGGCTGTTGAGCCTGGCGGTTTTGACCGTGGCCGGCGGCAGCCTCGCCCGCCTTGGCATCCTGGATTTCCTGCGCGCCCGGGCACGTCCGCCGTCCGCGCCGTGGCTGCAGCGTTACTACATCGACGTGATCGCGGTGATCGCTCTCGGCGTGCTGGTCTGGCAGATCCGTCAGCGGGGCGGCTTCGTGGAAGCCGAGCTGACCGGCCGGGGACCCGCCCTGGACCCTTCCCTGTTGCTGGCTCCCTCTGCCGCGTTGCTGACCCTGGCTTTCTTGTTGCTGCGGGCGTTGCCGTGGTTGATGATGGGTACCGCGTGGATTTCCCAGCAACTGGCCCCGGCCTGGGTGAGCCTTTCCCTGCGACGAATGGCGCGGCACCCGCTGCCCTACGCGTCTTTGACCGTCGTGGTGACTCTGGCCGCGGCTCTCGGCGTGTTCGCCGGAACCTTCCAGACCACGCTGGCGCGCAGCGAGGCCGATCAGGCCAACCACCGAGTGGGAGGCGACATCACCCTCGGTGGCACCAGTTTCATCGGGCGCACGGAGCAGCAGCGCATAGACCGGCTCAAGGCAATCGACGGCATCCAGGCGGTGTCGCCAATCATTCGTGAGCCGGTGGGATTCATCGACGGACCGTTCCAGCGTGGTACCGTACTCGGCGTCGACCCTCTCACCATCGGACAGGCCTCCTGGTGGCGAGACGACTTCGTGGAAGGCGAGCCGACCCCGTTGGACACCCTGGTCGCGCCGCTGAGACGGACCCTTTCTCCGGAGAACGCCGGTATCGAGATACCCAAAGGCATCAGGGAAATCGGAGTCTGGGTGAGGCGGGACGACACACCGACTGTCGGCGTGTCGGTGCCGCTGCCCAGCTATCGACTGTGGCTTCGCATCGGCAGCGACCGGGGGTACTATCGCAACCTCGAGTTGGGGATGCTCAGCCAGCACCAAACGGGATGGCACCACCTGACCGCCCCGATGCCGGAAGAAAGCGCCACCGCCGCAGCCGACGACCAATGGCGCGTGGTTTCAATTTTCATCTCGGGGGATTCTTTCGCTCGAACCCCGCCCGGCGGCCTCTCCTTCGACGGCATAACCGTCTACGGACCCAACATGCTCCCGGCCGGCGAGGTGATCGAAGGCTTCGAGGAAATCGGCCCCTGGGTGCCGCTGCCGCAGGCGGGGAACGTGCCTGATCGCGCCGAGCGCACTCCGGACTCCGCCCACACCGGGGACACCGGCCTCGCAATCCGATGGGAGGAGCCGCTGGGGAGGTCTCCTCGGGGTCTTGTCATCCCGCCGGCTCCCTTGCCATTGCCCGCCATCACCGGTCCCGGGTTCATCCCCGACCAGACGGTCAGGTTCACGGTGGACGGATACATCGTGCCCGCGCGGGTCACCAACACCGTCAATCACTTCCCGACGCTGGACGCCAGGCGTTCGTTCGTGGTGGTTTCGGTGTACGAGCTGCGGGCCTGGCTGAATCAGGCTCCGGGCGCGCAACCCATCTCGCCCGACGAGTGGTGGTTCGACGTGGCGGAAGACGTCGACCGCGAGCGAGTGGCCAAGGAGATCCTCGACGTTGGATACCGTCTCTCATTCCTGCGGGACCGGGACAGCGCCGTCGATCTGGCAACCCGCAACCCGTTGGCCGGCGGAGCCTGGGACGCGCTGACGGGAATCGGCCTGGCTGCTTTGGCCCTGGCGGTTGCCCTGGCCCTCTGCGCCCACGCCGCCGTGGCCGTCCGCGAGCAGCGGGTCGACATGTCAGTGGGCGCGGCCCTGGGCATTCCGCAATGGCAGCGGATCGCCGGGCTGGCCCTGGAGCGGGTGATCGTTGGCGTCTTGGGCATCGTGGTCGGCGGGTTGGCCGGTTGGGGACTCGCCCGATGGACTCTGGGCGAACTGGCCGGCAACGCGGCCGGGGGCTCTGTGACGCCTCCGATCATATTCGTGGCGGAGGGTCCGTGGTTGGTCGCGACATTCGTCTGCCTCGTCGTCGCGGCGATTGCCGCCATCGGTCTCGCCGGAGCGGTGGCACGCCGGCTGCGTCCGCCCGAAGTGCTGCGGGAAGCGGAGTAACCGCCCATGACCGCCATCCTGAACCTCGGTTATGTTCTGGCGCGGCGCCGGCTGATGTCGTCGTTCCGGATGGAGCTCACGGTCCTGCTGGGGGTCACGCTGGCGGTCGTGCTGCTTTCCAGCGCGGTGGTCTTCAACGACCTGCTGGCTGAGACCGCGCTGCGCCGCGCCCTGGCCGACGCTGAATCCGGCGACGTCAATCTCTGGGTGCGGGTGTTCAACGACCTCGACGACCCCCGCACGGCAACTCCGGCCAGCGACCGCTACCTCACCAGCCGGCAGTTCGTGGCGCAGCGCGTTCTCCCGCCCCTGGGCGATGCGGTCGGGGCCGTTTCGTTCCAGGTCGAAACCGCGACTTTCTATTTCACCGGCCGTCCCAACCTGGATCTGCCCAACGACGAGCGTCCGCGGGGGCGGATGCAGTACCTGTCGGGGATGAGGGACGGCAAAGCCGAATTGGTGCAGGGCCGCTGGGCCGAGGTTGCCGGCGACGGTGGATACGACGACAGCACCGGCAATACCGACGGAATCATCGTCGAAATCGTGGTCGACTCCCTGGGGTTCGAATTCCTGGACCTTGAACTGGGCGAGGGGTTCGAAATCGTGCCGGCCACCGGAGGGGACGGCCAACCTTCCACCCGCGTTGTGGTGGTGGGCGTCATCGAGCCGACCGACCTGCAGGACGAGTACTGGTACCGCCGGCAAAAGTTGCTCGCATACCAGGACGACGAGTGGACGCTGATTCCCCTGTTTACGTCGGAGCAGGCGTTACGCCAGCAGATCGGCCGTCGCTATCCCGGCCTTTACACCAGTTCGGCCTGGTTTGTGCAGGTGGACCGTGAAGGTATTCCCGCCAAGCGGGTCGACGAGCTGCAATCAAACCTGCAGCGGGTCCGGCGCGATGTCACCAACAACCTGCCCAACGGGAGCACGTCCACCGGGTTGATTCGCATCCTCGAACGGCACGAGGAGCAGCTATTGCTGGCGAGGATCCCGCTATTCCTGATGGTGTTCCTGGTCACGGGTATTCTCGCGTATTACCTCACCATCACTGCGGGCATGGTGATCCGAGCGCGGGCCGGCGAGATCGCCATGCTCAAAAGCCGCGGTGCTACCACCATCCAGATCGGCATCCTGACGCTGGTCGAGGGTCTGCTCCTGGCCGGGCCGGCCCTGATAGCGGGCGCGTTGCTTTCGCCGCTGCTGGCCAAAGCCCTCGGCGGCCTGGTTTTCGACTCCGAATCGGTGGGCGCTCCGGTGTCGCTGTCCTGGCAGGCGTTCGGGATGGGCGCGGCCGGTGCAGCGTTGGCCGTGATCGTGCTCTCGCTCGCCACCCTCGCTGCTGCGAACAAGGGCATCGTGGAGTTCCGACAATCGGGAGCCCGTCCCGCGCGAACTCCGTTCGTCCATCGCTATTACCTCGACCTGCTGGCGCTGGTTGTCATCGCGTTCCTCTGGTGGCAGATCTCCAACCGAGGTACCGTACTGACGCGCAGTCTGGGCAGCCGTGATCTTGAAATCGATTTTGCGTTGCTGTTGGGGCCGGCGCTGGGACTGATCGCGTTGGGACTGTTGGTCATGCGGCTGTTCCCCCTGGCCCTGGGCATATCCGCCCGCATCGTAGGTCCGGTGGGCCCCGGCTGGCTGGTGCAGGGTCTCCGCCGGATCGCGCGCGACCCGATCGCTCCGGGCAGTCTCGTAGCGCTGTTGATGCTGGCAACCGCCCTCGGTGTCGTTGGAAGCGCGTTTTCCGCCACGCTGAACCGCAGCCTCGACGACCGCGTGCGCTACGATCTGGGCGCGGACATTCGCATACAGCACGACAACGGACGAATATCCCGAGCCTTCGCCGGCCTTTCGGATGCGCTGCCGGACTCTGCGGAAGCCATGCGAACCGAGGGCAGCCTGCTGACCGAGGGGTTCGGCTCCCAGCGCGTGTCTGTCCTGGCAGTCGATTCTCCTCGCCTGGCCGATGTCGCCTGGTGGCGGGACGATTTCGGAAATGGCGACGGATTGCCGGAGCTGATGGCCAAAATTGCCCCGAACACCGACGCTCCCGATGGCGTGGCTCTCCCCGAAGGCACCACCGCGTTGTCGTTGTGGGCGATGACGACGCAAACCGGCCCGTTTGCCCGGGAGCCGTTGGTAGGGGTCACCGCCCGCCTGCGGGACGGCGCGGGACGCTTCTACGACGTGCAACTGGGTGACGTGCGGGAGACCCGAGAGTGGCAAAAACTGCAGGGCGGCACCGCCTTGCGGTTGGGGCGGGGCGGACGCCCGACCAACGACCCCAACGTGCCCCGCCTCGACGTGGCGCCGCACACACTCGTCAACCTGCAAATCGCCGGACGCACCAGCGGGGATCGCCCCGGCGTGCTCTTCATCGACGGGTTGACCGCGCACACCAACTCCGGAGACGTGCTCGTGGCCCCGTTCAACACCGCGGACGGCTGGAGCGTGATCGAAGACTACGTCCGGCCCGGGCTTTATTCGGTGGAGACCAGCCGCAACGTCGCGCGGCCCGGCACTGCCGGTTCCGCGGTTTTCAGTTGGGCGCCCGGAGGCATCGGTGCGCCCGGTCTGTGGCCCGGGGAAAACGCACCGCCCGTGAAGGCTCTGGTCAGCCCCAGCATTCTTGAGGCGACCGACACCGAAGTTGGCGACCAGATCAGCCTTGGCATGTCCACCTTTGCGCTGCCCATCAAGATCGCCGGAGTGGTGGACTTTTTCCCCACTGTCGACCCGCGCGACCAGCCCTTCGTCGTCACTGACCTCGGCGAGTTCGTCGAATACGCCAACCGGCACAGTCGTCGCATTTTCGGCGGCTCGAGCGAGGTGTGGCTGGACCGCGACATCGCGTTCGGAGACCTGGATCACGCGCTGGCCGAAAGCGACGCGGCGGTTTCCAGCATCAGCCAGTTGGGCCTGACCGCCGGGAAAACCTTCGTCGCCGAGGAGGAGGCGGCCCTGCGCGGCAAGCAGCCCCTGGCCAACGCCGGTTGGGGCGGCCTGCTGGTGATCATGTTCCTGGCCTTGGCATTGGCCAGCGCCACCGGAATCGCGCTGTACTGCTGGCTGGACACCCGGGAGCGTCAGACCGAGTTCGCCCTGCTGCGGACGCTGGGCAGCACCCGGGGTCAGCTCAACGGTGTGGTCTGGTTCAACCTTGCCATCGTTGTGATCGCCGGAGTTGCCGTGGGCACCTGGGCCGGGGCACAGATTGGCGCGGCGCTGCTGCCGGTCCTGGAGGTCGCCGAGGGAGGAGTCCGCGCCACGCCTCCGCTGACTTTTGAGACCGACTGGCGGATGCTCGCGCTGGCCTACGCGGTGTTGGCCACGGTGAGCGTCGTCACTGTGATCTGGCTGGCCTTCGTAACCAGCCGGCTGGAGGTCCAGCGGGTGCTGCGCGCCGGCGAGGGCGGTTAGGAGACTATTCCACCAACCCGAGGCTGCGGCACATCTCCAGCATGGCTTTGGCGGTTTCCTCGTGCGCCACGTCGACCATATCGCCGGCGTAGGTGACCGCGGCGGTACCCTGCCTGCGGCTCTCTTCCATCGCGTCCAGCAGACCCTGCCAGAATGCGATTTCCTCCGGTGTCGGCGTGAATATCTCGTTCACGATGGGCACGTGGGAGGGATGGATCAGGTTCATCCCGGTGTATCCCAGCGCCTTCAGGTTGTTGGCCCAATGGCGCAGCCCGTCCAGGTCACGGATATCGAACCACCCGCCGCTGATGGGCCACTGGATCCCGGCGGCCCGGCTGTCCATCAGGACCTTGCTCCGCAGATACAGGGTTTCCGTGCCCTCCAGGGTCCACCGGTAACCCACGCTCCGGGCCGTGTCCCCGCCCTTGCCGCCGCTGCCGCCCATGTGTCCGACCCGGTCCGAGGCCATGGCGATGTCATAGGCCATGCGGATTCCGGAGGCCGTTTCCAGCCCCGGGTCGATGCAGACGGTGTTCAGATCCATACCAGCCTTGCGCTCGAAGTAGCGCAGCAACACGTCCGCTTCCACCACGTCCGCCGGAGTTTCAACCTTGGGCAACAGGATGCCGTACAGTCCGGGACGCGTGACCGCCTCCAGGTCGAAACCGGTCAGCCCAGTTTCCAACCGGTTCACCCTGACGAACAGGGTCTGCCCGCGTGCCGACAACTCGTCGATCATCCGGGCGACCAGCGGCCTCGCAGTATCCTTGTCGTACTCGGGTACCGAGTCCTCCAGATCGAGGATCAACGCGTCCGCGCCGTACTGCGGCGCCTTGCGCATCCAGTCTTCCTTGTTGCCAGGCACAAACATGACCGAGCGGAGCGGTTTGGTGGTGATTCGAGCCATGGGACGATTTCCTCCTTAGCCTGATGAAACGCTCTCAATCGTACCACCCACGCGTGGATTGATAAGACACCAAGCCTGGCTGATACAATCAAAACAAGAGGGCAATCCACATGACCACGGTCAATACAATCGAAGACCTGATCCGAATCCTGGACGAGCACCCGGAATGGAACGAAGCACTCCGCACCAGGATGCTATCGCGAGAGCTGCTGGACTTGCCGCAGGCATTCGCGGAGTTCGCACAAAGCACAGACCGCCGGCTGGCTGCGTTGGAAACAACCCTCGCCGAGTTCGTGGCCAATACCGATCGCCGGCTACTGGCTCTAGAAACCGGGCAAACCCGCCTCGATTCCCGCTTGGCTCCCATAGCCGCAGCTCACGCTCGTAATGGAGCCCTCAGGATGGTGGCTCGAATCGTCAGGGTCGTCGGATGCCGGGAATACCGGGTCCTGGAACTGGGCGACCTGCTGGACATGATCGATGGCGCTGACACTACCGGCATCCCATCCAACGAGCTGACCAGCTTCGAAAACGCCGACCTCATCATCGAGGCGACCCACCGCGACGACGGCGACAGCCATTACATTGCCGTAGAGGCGTCATACACGGGCAACTGGCGCGACGTTGACCGCGCCACTCGCAACGCCGGCTACCTGAGCCGGTTCACCGGCCAGCCCGCCCACGCGGTGGTGGCAGCCCAGCGCATCAGACCCGGCATAGAGCGGTTGGTCGAACGGGGCGAAGTCCACTGGGCGCAGATTTTGCAGAAAGAGCTGGAGACGGAGTAGAACCAACGGCAAACGACAAACATTCGATTGCCGCTGCTAGATCACTCCCGCTCCTCGCAGTCGCTCCAACTCGCTCTCGTCAACGCCGCACAGATCGCCCAACACCTCGGCGTTGTGCATCCCCAGCGACGGCGCGCCCGGCACGTCGGGAAGGGGTTGCCCGTCAAAGAGAACGGGGAACCCGGCCACCACTTCGTCAACCTCACCGCCGAACGCCGCATTGCGCATCGGCCGCAACGCCCCGCGATCGCGAAAATGATCGTCGGCCAGGATCTCCGGAACCGTGCGAACCGGGGCACAGGGCACGTCTCCGGCCGACAGCCGCTCCAGTGCCTCGGCACGGGTCATTGAACCGATGCGGGCCTGTACCTCGGCGCGGGCGGCAACGGCGTTCTCCGACCTCACCTGGTAGCGCGCAAATCTTTCGTCCTCAATCAGCTCCGGCGTGCCGATGGCGTTGCAAAGGCGCCGCCACTGGTCGTCGCTGGCGGCGGTGATGATGACGGCTCCGTCGCTGGCCAGGTACTGCCCGGTGGGTCCGCTCCGGCTGTTGTTGCCGGTCCGCAGCGGGATGCCGGCCGCCATATCCTCCTCGAGGTTTTCCATCAGCATCAGCGACGCAAGCGTGTCCATCATCGACACGTCCAGGTAGCAGCCCTGGCCGGTCTTGTCCTTCTCTCGCAACGTGGACAGGATGGCGGTGGAGGCAAACATCGGCGTCACCAGGTCGCCGATGTAGAAGCCCACCCGGGTCGGCGGACCGTCGGGTTCGCCGTTGATGTCCATCAGCCCGCTCATCCCCTGGATCTGGGGGTCGTGGGCCGGCTGGTCGGCGTAGGGACCCGTCTGGCCATAGCCGGAGATACTGGCGTAGATGATCCCCGGATTGACGGCGGCCACGTCCTGGTAACCCAGACCCAACCGGGTCATCGAGCCTGGCGCGAGGTTCTCCAGGACCACGTCCGATTGACGGGCCATCTGGAGGAACAATTCCCGTCCGCGCGGGTCCCTCAGGTTCAAAGTAACGCTTTTGACGCCTTGGCTGCGCTTCAAAAACCGGGTGGCGATGTGCTTCTCGGTCAGCTGCTCGGAGACGATACCGTCCGGCCCGGCGAAGGGCCCATTCCCCCGTACCGGATCACCCCGCTCCGGTATCTCGATCTTGATCACCTCGGCACCCAGCCGTGCCAGCGTCATGCTTAGAAACGGCCCCGCCAGGAACACGGTAACGGCCAAAACCCGCAAATCTGAAAGTGGCTGCATTCTTGATAACCCGCCTATTCCAGGGTACGCACGGGTCGGGTCGATGCCGTCCCGCCCGACGCGACGGGAGTGTATCACGGCGGCCCATCCGCGCGGCCCGCCGACTCGTAGATAGGAGCAGCGCTACAAACCGGATAAAGGAACGGAACACAAAACATGACAACTGCGCGGGCGGCAACAGTCAACGACATACATTCTCAACTGAACCAAACACAGGTCGGTGAGGTAATCGCACCGGCGACCATCCCTGAAGCACAGCGAGCCGTGCAGATAAATCGCGACGCCGGGCAGAGCCTGAGCATCGCCGCCGGCCGCCATGCCATGGGTGGTCAGCAGTTCCTGTCCGGCGGAACCCTGCTGGACACATGCCGTCTGGACCGCATCGTTGCGCTGGATGCCGAGCGGGGCATCGTCACCGTTGAGGCCGGCATCATGTGGTCGGACCTGGTCGCCGGCCTCGGTGACATGCAGGCCGGCGCTGCCCTTCGTTGGAGCGTCGTGCAGAAGCAGACCGGTGCGGACCGTCTCAGCATCGGAGGAGCCCTCGCGGCCAACGGCCACGGTCGCGGGTTGACGTACCGACCCCTGGTGCAGGACGTGGAAGCCTTCGAGTTGATCGACGCCAACGGTGACCTGATCCGTTGCGACCGGGTGCAGAACGCCGATCTGTTCCGCCTGGCTATCGGCGGGTATGGGCTGTTTGGCGTGATCGCGACAGTGGACCTGCGGCTCATGCCGGCACATCGCGTGCGCCGCGTCGTTGAGATGACCACCATCGACAAGCTGGAGGCCCGGTTCAAGGAACGTATCGCCGACGGCTTCACCTACGGCGATTTCCAGTACCGAACCGACGAGAAATCGCCCGGGTTCCTCCGCGACGGAGTCCTGTCCTGCTATCAACCCGTGGCCGACCACGAAGCTGACGCCCGGCCTCCGCAGCACATGTTGACGCAAGCCGCCTGGAGGCAACTGCTCTACTGGTCCCACGCGGAAAAGTCCCGCGCCTTCGATGAGTACGCCGGTTTTTACAGCAGCACCAACGGCCAACTGTACGACAGCGACACCTTCCAGTTGAGTCAGTACATCGATCACTACCACCATGATCTCGACCAGCGTCTCGGTTGCCGTGTTCCGGGCTCCGAGACCATCACCGAACTGTACGTGCCGTTGCCCGAACTGGCTGGATTCATGGAGTCGGCGGCATCCGAATTGCGGCGCCGGCAAGCCAACGTGATCTATGGCACAATCCGTCTCATCGAGCGCGACGATGAGACGATGCTCAACTGGGCCCGACAGCGGTACGCGTGCATCGTCGTGAACCTGCACGTGGACCATCATCCGGCGGGTATCCAGCGTGTGGCCGACACATTGCGTGCCCTCATCGATCTGTCCATCGACCGCGACGGCAGCTATTTCCTCACCTACAATAGGTTTGCCACACCCGACCAGTTGGCCGCGTGCTATCCACAGTTCCCGGAGTTCCTCGCCCGTAAGGTGCGCTACGATCCATGCAACGTTTTCTCCAGCGACTGGTACCGAGCGTACTCCCCGGCGACGTGATACAAGCGGGCGTTCGCATCGAACTGTGGTCCGTGGTCGCGGTCTCGGCGCTCTCCTTCGCGTTCCTGATTCGCGTGGCGGGGCAAGCCGTCCAGCGGTGGTTCCCCGTGGAGTTTCTGCCGCCATTCGCCGCGTGGCAAGGCAGCGCCATGTCGTACCCCGCGCTGCTGGCCTGCCAAATCGTGATCCTGGCCCTGCTGGGCATGGCGATTTGCACCATAGTTCACCGCGCCCGGGTCCTGGGTACCACGGCCGGCCGGTGCGTTATGGCCGCCGGGTGCGCCTATTTCGCCCTGATGCTGGCGCGTTTGGCGCTCGGCCTCACCGTCTTCGCCGACTCCGGCTGGTTCACGGCCTGGATTTCCACGCTTCTCCACCTGGATTTGGCGGCCGTCGTAATCCTGTGGGGTCGGGATCAGCATCGCCTGGCACGATTAGCCAACCACAGATAGCCGATGCGTTTCCCCTGGGCCAACATCGCGTTGATCGCCCTGGTCGTCGGCGAGTTGCTTACCGGATACCTGGGCCTCACCCACTCCAACCCCGAGTGGATCGGCGCGATGCACCTCCACCGGATCTTCGGATTCGCAATCCTGGCGCTCTTCATCTGGAAGTGTCGCAACATCCTCGGCTCACTGCGAACTCGGAGCAATTGGCGCGGCTCACTGAACTCGATGGTGTGGTCGATCGTGCTTCTGATCGGCCTCCTGGCGGTCATGGGCCTTGGGCTGGCGTGGAGCCACCTCGGTCCATACGACTGGATGGGTTTCTCCGGCACCACCATCCACATGAACCTGGCGTGGATGCTGATCCCAGTGCTGCTATGGCATTCGTTCCGGCATCGGATCAGCCTGCGTCAGCGCTACGTGGTCGACCGTCGCCACGTCCTCCGGGTGATCGGATTGGCGATGGCCGGCTTCCTGGCCTGGCGGACGGCGGAGTTGGCCGGAGTGCTGGCCTCCGGGCCGGGCGCCGAGCGCCGGTTCACCGGCTCCTACCCGGAAAACGGAGCCGATTTTCCGGTCACCATGTGGCTGAACGACCGGGTGCCCGCCATCGACCCCGGCACGTGGCAACTGACGGTGGACGGCCATGTCGAGACTCCTTACAGCATCGGCGTGGCGGAGCTTATCTCTTGGGATACTCGCATCACCGCCACCCTGGACTGCACCGGCGGATGGCATACGACCCGCGAATGGCGCGGGGTACCCGTTGCTCGATTGCTGGAGCGCGCCGGACTCAAACCCGGCGCTGGCAGCATTACGGTGCGGTCACGCACCGGCTACTTCCGTAGATATTCTCTGGCGGAAGCCGACAGGGCGCTGCTGGCCAGCGGCGTGGATGGTCAGCCGCTCTCCGCTGGACACGGATTTCCCGCCCGCATGGTGGAGCCTCACAAGCGCGGATACGACTGGGTGAAGTGGGTCGACTCAATCACGGTCAACCAGACCGGAAAACTGTGGCAGCCCCCTTTGCCCTTGACCTGAAACCAACGCCAGAATCAGCTCGCATCGTCGCTCGACGAAGATTGCTGCGGGCCGCCGTTTTCGAGGCGTTGAATTCGCTCCTGCAGGTCCCGGATTATCGGCTCCAATTCGGCGCGTACCTCAGCACGGCCTTCTTGGCGGCCTTCCTGGCGGCCTTCTTGGCGGCCTTCCTGGCGGCCTTCCTCTCGACCATCTTCCCTGGCGATGGCGATGCGCTTTTTTGCCAGAAACATGAAACTTCCCTCGACAATAGCGGTCAGCGAGATCGACAGCGCCACCGCGTCATCGGCAAATGAACCGGCGTTATCGAAAGTATGCCACCAGGCGAACCACAAAGTCTCGCCGTTGATCGCGACCCCATCCCAGACCGCCGCTGCCAGCCTCGCCAGCATCAGTATAGCGAAAATCAGCAGGATTTCCGCGATCCACGCCCGCAGCGCGGTATACCGGCGCAGGGATTCGATCACATAGTCAAATATGGCATCCAATGTCCAACCCCTCTTCCAACCTGCGTCGCGTTCGCGTGTCGCATGGGTGCGGAATTTACCAAACCTCCGGGGTTGGGGCTAACGTAGCGCTGTGCTAAAATCGGCCAGCAATTACTACCAGCAGCGAGGCGACTTATGACCAATATCGTGCTTTCAAACACCAACTATAATGTCGTCGGCACGCGGCCTGTTCGCCACGACGGCGCCGACAAGGTTACGGGCCGGGCCAAGTACGGCGCGGACTTCGAGATGAGCGGCATGCTCTTCGGCAAGGTCCTGCGCAGCC
>JAJEIA010000023.1 GCA_022823505.1 Dehalococcoidia bacterium | reverse complement strand
CCGGGCGCGACACCCCAAGGACAAGCCCAAGGTGGAACGCAGCGTGTCCTACGTCAGGGAGCGTCTTTTCAAGGGCGGTGATTTCAACGGGTTGGCTCACTAGCGTACGGAAGCCCAGCGCTGGTGCCTGGAAGTGGCCGGTCAGCGGGTCCACGGCACGACGCGACTAAAGCCCCTGGTGGTCTTCCAGGACGAGGAGCGTCATACCCTGCTGCCCTGGGACGGCGAGCCCTACGAGATCACCCACTGGCGCACCGCACCGACGCGGCGGATACCCAGAAAGCCGACGAGGTGCTGGCCCAGGGAAGGGGAGAGCGCCCCACGGCTCAGGACCTGGCCCAGTGGCTCAACGGCGACGATTGCCCACCCGACGCCGTGGACGCCGTGTGCGAGCGTCTGTCGCCGTTGCTTGGCTATGAGATCCAGCCGCCGCTGAAGCTGTGCGACGGGGTGATCACAGCCGGCGATACAGCGGTTTCCATCGGGGACCTCTGGGATGTGTACCGCAGCGCGGTGGACACCGGCGAGGACGTGCGCTGGCCTCTGGCGCCCCTGGTCAATGCCTGGCAGCAGCGCCCCCGCCCCGTAGAGCCCAATCGCCGTCTGACCGACCGGGTCATACCGGCCCGACTGGCCATGGCCAACACCGCCACCAACCAGCGACTGCTGTTCAGCCCGGCGGCGCACGCCGAGTACGGTCCGGACGGAAAGCAACTGGTGATGCCCGGCTTTTCCAACGCGGATACGCCCTCACCGGCCCTGCCTTTGGCCCTCTACGATCTGGGCGCCGGCCCCACCATCAGCCCCGGCCGAGGCGCCCCCCTGGCCCTACGGATGTTCGTGGAATCGGTGTTGAGCGTGCCCATGCAGGAACGGGAACGGGGCCAGCCGGTGGCCATGTCGGTCTCGCTGCGGGAGTTCCTGAAATGGCTGTATCCGACCCGTACCCCGAGCCCCGCCGAGTACTGGCCCAGGCTGATGGCCGCGGTGGAGGCGCTGGACAGCTGGGACGCCCGTGTCCCCCTGTACGATCCCCAGACCAAGCGCAGCGAGCTCCGCAGGGTCGTGTCCGTGGGCGGCATACCGCGAGGTCCTGGAGCACTGGACGAGTCGGTGCGCATCATCGTTGACCTGCCCCCCGGCTCCGGCAACGGCCCCCAGGTGTCGGACAACCTGAGGCTGTGGGGGGTGAAATCCGCGCCGGCCTACCGGCTGCTGATCAACCTGGCCTACCAGTGGCACAATCCCGGCGTCACGAAGATACCCATCGGAAAGGGAAAGGCGCGCCGATGGGTGCAGGTGGACGATCCGGAACGGTATCCAGTGATCAAGGATGACGATCTGGTATTCCTCACCTTCCCGACCATGTCCAGCAGGGCGGAGCGCAGGAAGCCGGGGGAGGCGTGGGGATACGTGAGACAGCTAGAGAATGCCGGTGAACTCAGGGTAGCGAACGGAAAGATCCTGCCACCAATACGAGGAGAGGAGAGCAACCGAGATCGTCGTTAGCCTGCCCCTCCTCGTTCACCCAGACGGCGGCCGGCGCGTTCTTCTTGCGGTGCTCCAGAGGGCAGAAGAAACTCCAGCCGTTCTTGGAGGGCGTGCAACTGTTCGCTGGGATCTGTCGTTATTTGATGGTTAATGATGCTATCTGATGATTGGCAAGGGTCGGCAACTGCGGCGTCAAGTTGGTGACATTACGGTCAGGACCACTGGTGAGCGACGCCGTTACAGTGATGTTCATGAAGAGGTCCCACCGCGTCGCCCTGAAGCCCACGCCCGAGCAGGCGATCTTGTTCGGGCAGCACTCTGGCTACGCCCGCTTCGCCTACAACTGGGCGGTGGGCGAGTTCAAGGCTGGGTTGGACGTAGGCGAGTGGCTGGGCGAACGCACGTTGCGGCCGCGTTGGAACAATGTCAAGGGGATGATCGCCCCGTGGTCCGCGCCGCTGTCCCAGAACGCGGCGAAATACGCCATCATTGACTTTGGCCAGGCCGCGACGAGTTGGGGCGCGTATCGTCGCAAAGTGAAGGCAGGTCATCGACCCGGTCGCCGCGTTGGGTTCCCCAAGTTCAAGCGGCGCAAGCACGAGCAGGGTTTTCGGGCCGACAACGGGCCCGACACGGTGCGCGTGGACGGCAAGGTGGTCATCCTGCCCAAGATCGGCAGAGTGGACATGGTGGAACACCTGCGCTTTGCTGGCAGCATCCGCGAGGTGACCATCAACCGGACGGCAGGAACCTGGTTTGCAAGCTTCTGCATTGAGGACGGGGAGAAAGCGCCGCCAGTGGAAGGTGGGCTGACCATCGGGGTGGACGTGGGCGTAGGCACAATGGCGACCTGTTCCGATGGAACCACGGTTGACAACCCCAAGGTTCTGACTGATGCCTTGGGACGCCTGAGGCGTCTGGACAAGGCGATTGCCCGCAGCAGAAACGTCCATGGCAGGAGCAATCAATCCAACCGCAGGGAGCAGCTGTACGCCAAGCGGCGCAGGCTTCACGCTCGGGTGGTCAATGTCAGGAACGACCATCATCACAAGGCGACGACGGCGATAGCCAAGTCGGCGGGCCGGGTGGTGGTGGAAGCGCTGAACGTGGCGGGGATGATCCGTAACCGCCGGCTGGCCCGAGCCATCGCCGATGCCAGAATGTCTGGCTTCCTCACCAAGCTGGAGTACAAGTGCGGTTGGTACGGCGCGGAGTACGTGAAAGCGGACCGTTGGTTTGCATCGTCGAAGCTGTGCGCTCACTGCGGCTGGAAGAACAATGATTTGCGGCTCTCTGAGCGGGAGTGGTGGTGCGGTGGTTGTGGGGTGTTGAACGACCGCGATTTCAACGCCGCGCAGAATCTAGAGCAATGGCCGGGTTTGAGCTTCCCGGTGACAGGACGTGGAGACCGTGTAAGACCGGCGATGCTGGCAGTGGTCGGTGAAGCGTCAAACGAGTCGGATGAAACCTCCACCAAGCGTGGAGTATCAGATTTCATCAGATTCTGAATAGCGGATACGTGCGTCAGCTGGAGAAAGCTGGCGAACTGCGGGTTGTGCATGGGAAGATACTGCCGCCACTGCGCGGAGAGGAGAGCGGCGATCATCGTTAGCCTGCCCGGAACGGATGGCAGCTCGTCTATGAAATCGGGAGAATCCTACTCAAAATGAGCGCGCGGGCAGGTCAACGACGGCCTGAGATGATTGCATCGTCGTTAGCCTGCCCGGAGAGCCGGGTTTGTCTGCCCAAATAGCCGGGTTAGCCTGCCGTTTTCCCCGGTTAGCCTGCCGTTTTCCCCGGTTTGTCTGCCCGGCAGCCCGGTTAGCCTGCCCAGATGAGGGGGATTTCCTACTCAAAACTGAATGGCTGACAGCGATTCCGGCATCCCTCTACCCCCTACCACTACAGTGGTGGGGGGTGGAGGAGTGGCAGGGGCCCTTTAATCCCTGCCACTCCTCCCAAAAACGTCAACAAGAGCATCGCCAATGATAGTCGTTGGCAATCGATCTGCTGCAACGACGACGAAATTCTGGAAGGCATCTCCGTGCGTATAATGTGCGCTGTGCACGATATCCGGAGACGCCACCCATGCCTAGCAGCCCGTCTGAGGATTGGAGGGTGACTGCTGATGAGGCCATGTGGTAGGCACGGTTCACACGGTTAGCGGGCTTGGCGATGTGGTATTGCCCAACGGGCGGCAGTGGCGGAAGAGCTTGAGCAGGTTGTGGCCGGTGCAGATCAGCGACCACTCTCCCTGAACCTTCTCCAATCCCCGCAGCAGGAACTGCCGGAAGCCTCTACCCTGCTTGATCTGTCCGAATACCGGCTCCACCGTCGCCATGCGCAACGCGTACCTCTGGCGACCTCGTTTGGTCTGCAACTTACGGCGCATCCGGCCTTTGGGAGAGATTTCTTTGGGGATGCGTCCTCTGGGCGCGGGCGGCGGCCTATGACCGTGGCGGGTCTTTTCCGGCGCGATGAAGGGGTCGGTGCCCAGGGCCGATAGCTCTGCCACGGCCTGGGCCGAGTAGTAGCCGGCATCGGCGGACACCTCCCTGGGTACCACTCCTACATTGGTGATGGCTCCCTCGATCATCACCACCGCCTGCTGTTTGTCCGAGGCCTGGTTGGTGGCTCTGGCCGCAATGATTGTAAAACGCCACGAACTATGTACCAGTGATCTGCGAAATCGCCACGAACTATAGGCCAGTTCGCCAAGGTCTATGACCACCGGTGGGCGCCAACGAGGCGACCATTGCCGCACTTCGATTTTGAGGTGCAGCGATGGCGT
>JAJEIA010000137.1 GCA_022823505.1 Dehalococcoidia bacterium | reverse complement strand
GCCATCGCTGCACCTCAAAATCGAAGTGCGGCAATGGTCGCCTCGTTGGCGCCCACCGGTGGTCATAGACCTTGGCGAACTGGCCTATAGTTCGTGGCGATTTCGCAGATCACTGGTACATAGTTCGTGGCGTTTTACACGCTGGTCCTGTGCGTGGACGAGAAGTCCCAGAGCCAGGCGTTGGACCGTACCCGTCCGCTATTGCCCATGCGCCCGGGACAGGTGGAACGGCGCACCCATGACTACCTGCGCCATGGCACGGTGTCGCTCTTTGCCGCCCTGGACGCCAGCACCGGCAAGGTGATTGGCCGCTGCCACCAACGACACCGAGCGGTGGAGTTCCGCAAGTTTCTCGATACCATTGAGGGAGAGGTGCCTTCCGACTTGGACGTGCATCTCATCGTGGACAACTACGCTACCCACAAGACGGCGCGCATCCGGAACTGGTTGGCTAAGCGGCCGCGGTTCCACTTGCACTGCACACCCACCAGCGCATCATGGTTGAACCTGGTGGAAAGGTGGTTTGCGCTGCTTACGGAGAAGCAACTCCGTCGGGGAGTGCATCAGAGCAGCGGTGAACTGGAAGCGGCCATCTACCGCTACCTGGACGTTACCAACGAAGCTCCCAAGCCTTTTGTGTGGACCAAGACCGCCGACCAGATACTGGCCAACGTCGCCCGCTTTTGCCAACGAACTTTGGATACATGACACTAGGTCGGATTTGCTGTGCCGCCAGTTCCGTTCCGTTACAAGTCGATTTGGCGAGACATCCTCCGGTTTCCGTGGTCCGTTGAAGGCGAGTTCCGCCCGGTCAGACGGCCTCTCGCCCTCCGCGGCGATCAAATGCGCTGAACTGGGCTGTTGCAGTCCTGGGAACGGTTTCGGCGTTATGGCGACGGCCGGCGCATCCGCGCAGCCGGTCACCAGAAGCGAGAGACCTGCGACGACTTCCGAAACTTCGTTGCCGAGGGTTTCCTGAGCTTCGTTGCCGAGGATTGCCTGGAGCGCCGCGGTGTCCTCGAAGGTAGCCCATACCCTGTTGGTACAGATGCAACGCCAGCGAGCGCGAGGGAAGCCAGGCATGCCTTTCGATGGACGTCGGATTGCTACAATTTCCGCATGGAATACGACGGTTTCGCGCTGTTCCAGCTCGGTGGCGAATGCAACCGCGGTTTCGACTTCCTCGCGGAGAGCAGGCACGACTCCTGTGTAGCACATGTGAGCAATCCATACATATTCGGCTGATCTTCCTCCAGACTGGCCCCGTTTCACACTGCGGTAGGTTCGGGCTTCCGGGGACGGGATACACCAAGATCATCCTGGAGAAGGTCTTTGGCGCAGTAAGAACCTCGGTCGCTTGACAGAGTATTCCGTGTTCGTCCCACATACGGCGATTGCACCAAAAAAATGTGCATTATGTGATTATTCATAATATTATTCGTGTATGATTATGAGCACCAGTAGGTAGATGGTCCCGTGACCAAACCGAGGCGGAAAACCCCCATGCCAGGTCCTGTGGAGAGGGAACAATGCAATCATCCGAAGAGATGACGCCTGAGAACTCGGCCCTGCGGGAGCGCCTGTCCCGGCTGAGCCAGGCCACCCTGGGCATCAATGAGAGCCTGGACTTCGACAGCGTCGTGCAGCAGGTGGCGGACAACGCCCGCGCTCTCAGCGAGGCCGACTACGGCATCTTGATCATGGTGGATAGCCCGGGCGGACCGGAGAACTTACTCACCTCGGGCATTTCCCCTGAGGACCGCGAACTGCTGCAGGAAATGCCGGGACGATGGGAACTCTTCTCCCACTTCAGACAACTACCCGGCCCATTGCGGTTGGAGGACGTCGCCAGTTACGCCCGTGGGTTGGGCCTGCCCGAGGTCAACCTTCTGCCGGTTGGGCCCTTCCTGTCCGCGCCGATCCGCCAGTCCGGGGAGAGCATCGGGTACATCCACCTGGCCAGGGACCGCGACGGTCTGGAGTTCAGCCGCGAGGACGAGGAGACTTTGGTGATGTTCGCCGCACAGGCTGCCCTGGTCATCGCCAACGCGCGGCGGCATCGGGAGGAACAGCGGGCCCGAGCCGACCTGGAAGCTCTGGTGGACATGTCCCCGGTGGGGGTGCTGGTCTTCGACGCGCTGACGGGATTGCTGCGGATGGCCAACGGGGAGGCCCGGCGCATCGGCGGCGTGCGGGGAATGCCTGATGATCGGGCCCTGAACGTCCTCAGCAACCTGTCCGTGCGCCGGCCCAACGGGATCGAGATCTCCCTCAGCGCGCTGGCCCTGGCGCTGGTGATGAGCGGAGCACAGAGGCTCCAGGCGGAGGAGATGGTGGTCGTGCGCCGTGAAGGCCCGCCGGCCACGGTCCTGGTGAACGCCACGCCAATGTATTCCACCGACGGCGAGGCGGTTTCCATCGTCGCCATCGTGCAGGACATGACGCCGGTGGAAGAACTGGAGCGGTCACGCACGGATTTCCTGGCGATGGTCAGCCACGAGTTGCGCGCTCCCCTGGTGGCCATCAGGGGTTCCGCCACCACGGTGCTGGACGACGCCTACGCATCGGACCCCGCCGAGATGCGCCAGTTCCTGCGCATCATCGTTGACCAGGCCGACCGCATGCGCGGACTGATCAACGACCTCCTGGACGTGGCCCGCCTGGAGATAGGCACCTTGCCGGTGGCGCCCGGACCCGCAACCGTGAACGACCTGGTGGACGAGGCCCGGAACGTCTTTCTCAACGGAGGCGGCCGCGGCAACCTCAGCTTCGACCTGTCCCCGGGTCTTCCCCAGGTCATGGCGGACCGGCGGCGCATCGTGCAGGTGCTCTGCAACCTCCTGATCAACGCAGCCCGGTACTCCCCGGCGGGGTCGCCGATAGCCGTGGCGGCGAGGCCGGACGGGGTCCACGTGGCGGTTTCGGTGAGCGACCAGGGTCGCGGCATCCCCGCCGACCGCCTGCCGCAATTGTTCCGGAAGTTCTCACGAGGCGATGGAGCGGAATGGGGCGCCGGCCCTGACGACACGGGACTGGGCCTTGCCATCTGCAAGGGCATCGTGGAGGCCCACGGCGGGCGCATCTGGGCAGAGAGCGAAGGACCCAACCGGGGCAGCCGCTTCACCTTCACGCTGCCGGTGGCCGGGGAGGTCGGCTACGGCGGCCCGAGGGTGGACGCTCCCCGCTCGGAGCCGTCATCCGAGGTGGGTCCCGAACCGGCCCGCGTCCTGGCGGTGGACGACAACCCCCAGACGCTGCGCTACATCCGCGACGCCCTCACCAGGGCGGGCTACGCGCCGGTGGTAACCGGAGACCACAACGAGGTGCATCAACTCATGGCCACGCAGCGGCCCCAGCTGGTGCTGCTGGACCTCATGCTCCCCGGCGCGGACGGCATCGAGCTCATGCGGAGCATCCTCCAAACCCACGACGTGCCGGTGATCTTTCTCTCCGCCTACGGCCAGGAGGAGGTGGTGACGAGGGCCTTTGACATGGGAGCCATCGACTACATGGTGAAGCCCTTCGCGCCCACGGAGTTGGCGGCCCGCATCCGCTCGGCGCTGCGCCGCACCTCCAGGCCGGAGCCCGTGGAACCCTATGTTGCCGGCGACCTGGTCATCGACTACGACCTGCGCCAGGCCAGCCTGGCCGGGCAACGGCTGGCGTTCACGCCCACCGAGTACCGGCTTCTGGCGGAGCTGTCTGCCAGCGGCGGCCGAGTGCTGAGCTACGGGCACCTGCTGGAGCAGGTCTGGGGAGCGGACCCCGAGGCCGATCCCCGGCCGGTGCGCACCGTGGTGAAGAACCTCAGGCGCAAGCTGGGCGAGGGCTCCAGCAGCCCCAGGTACATCTTCACCGAGCCTCGGGTCGGCTACCGCATGGCGCGGTCCGCTTCGCGCAGCCACGGCTGCGACTGACACGGGCAGCGTTGCGCGGCGCTTGCGACATTGTGGTTGCCGGCATTGCTGGCCCGTAGTCCCGCGGCGCTCCGCACGCTGCGACGGATGGGGTTGCGCCCTTGGTGGTCCCGCCGCCCGGTCGGCTGGCGTTGTGCATTGGTGGAGACATTAACACATAATTACACATACATTCATGGTGATACTCGCCTCTTGCTCACATAACACTTTGTGTACTCGCTTCCGTTGTTGATTCGCGATGCCGGTGGCGTGTGGATTGTAAACGCATGATGCACCGTCACACCGGCATGGAGGGACGCCCGGACCCGCCGTAATCTGCGGGTGAGCCAGCTCCGCCGCCAACAAGACCAGGCGGCAACCAGGTTCGGGATCGCCAAAGCCGGCGGATCCCGAACCAGAAGGAGCATTAGTGGCCGACCTCGTTTCCCCGCCGGACTTCCCGCGCGGCACAGCCGTTCCGTGCCTGCCGGCGGGGCCACGCCCTTTAACTTCAGATTGGCCCGTCTGGGCCGGTCATGGGCTGGCCCCGTCGGTGGGTGTCACGGCGCGACTCTCAGTTCCGGCTGAGCCGACGCGGCGTGGCGTCCACCGTGGCATGGGGACCAAGCTCAGTCAAGGCGGGCAAATCCTCCACCTGAGAACCAGGGCGGCGCGTTCGTTGCGCCGGCGCCAACCACTGTCGACTTGGCCCCTCGGCGTCGTGGACGGAATCGCCGATGGCGTCCTCGATGTTTCCGGCCGTAGGAAGTGTGACCGTTCAGGGGAAGGTCGCGGGCGTTGCTTCGTGCGCTCCGGCCGCTGCCCCTGGCCCCGGTCTAGCGCTCTTTTCCCTCAGTGCTGCGGAATATTGCCAATATCGATGTCTCGCAATTATTGATATAACATATCAAATCAACTGGACTATACGCATTTAGGCTGCGTAGGCCAGGGAAGAAAAGACCATGTGTCGCTGGGTGAGTTGGATTTTAGACATGTGGGATGGTTCCGGCGACATGGCGAGGGAGAGAAATGAGTAAAGTCCCCGCAGGTGGTGTAACGGAAACCGGGTGGCAAGAAGGTGGCCACCGCGTCATCCTTGATGGAAGAGACAGACCCAACAAGGAGTACGACGGTGGCCAAGAACAGCATGGACCTTTTGGAACTACTGCGCAAGCCCGGCATGGACGGCGATGTGGACTTTCTGCGGGAAGCCCTGCAGGTGCTGGTGGAGGGCATCATAGCCTGCCCCGTGCCCCGACACGGGGGACGCCGAAGTCTCGGCGCAGATTGGCGCCCAGCATGGCGAACGCAATCCGGACCGGCTCACCCACCGCAACGGC
>JAJEIA010000068.1 GCA_022823505.1 Dehalococcoidia bacterium | reverse complement strand
GGACACCACGTCCCGGGGCGCCAGGTCAGCCATGGGGTGATGGGTCGCCATGAAGGGCTCCCCGTCCGCGTTCCGCAGGATCGCTCCCTCGCCGCGCATTGCCTCCGACAGCAGGAATGTGGGCGCGCCTTCCAGCCACAGCGCGGTGGGATGGAACTGGTAGAACTCCATGTCCATCACCTCGGCGCCGGCCAGGTATGCCAGCGCAACGCCGTCACCGGTGGCCACCTCCGGGTTGGTGGTGTAGCGGTACAGCCGGCCCGCTCCGCCGGTGCTCACGACGACCACGCGCCCCGGGATTTCCCGTCGCGCCCCGCTGCGTCCGTCCAATACCTCCACGCCGGCCACCTCGCCCTCATCCACGCAGATGCGGATGGCGTGGGTGTACTCCAGCACCGTGATCCGTTCCGAAGCCCGCACCCGGTCGGCCAGCGTGTCCTCGATGTGCTGGCCGGTGGCGTCGCCGCCGGCGTGGAGGATGCGCGGCATACTGTGCGCGCCCTCCCGCCCCAGCGCGATCTGCCCGTGGATGGTGTCGAAGGGCACGCCCCATTGGATCAACCCGGCGATGCTGTCCGGCCCCTGTCCGGTGAGCACGCCCACCGCCTCGGGATCGCACAGGCCGGCGCCGGCGTCCAGCGTATCCCGCTCGTGCAGCGTGGCCGAATCCCCCGGGCCGATGGCCGCCGCGATGCCGCCCTGGGCGTAGCGGCTGTTGCAGTCGTCGATGCGCTCCTTGGTCACCACCAGCACGCGGCCGTGCTCGGCGGCCAGCAGCGCGGTGTTCAGCCCAGCGATACCGCTGCCGATGATGATGTAGTCGTAGTGCGCCGTATCCATGTCAGCAGTTGCCATCACTCACTCTTTACAATCGTACCCCAGCGCGACGGACATATCGCGGTCCTGATCGGCCTCGCCTTCGTCGCCTGATGCCCTCAGGGCAAGGCTTCGGTTGCAGTATGCCTGCGCGTATTCCGGATTGAGCTGGATGGCCGCGTCGTAGCCCTGCATCGCCCGGTCGTACTCGCCAGTCTCGTCGTAGGCGGCGCCCCGATTGTTGTAGGCTACGGCGAAGTCCGTAGCGAGCCGTATCGCCGTGTTGAGATACTGCATGGCCCGGTCGTACTCCTCCATCCGGTGATAGGCGATACCCCGGTTGTAATGCGCTGCGAATCGTTCCGGATCCAGTCGAATCGCGGCATCGTAGGCCGCGATAGCCTGCTCCGCTTCCCCCGCACGTACGTGTCCATCGCCCTCCCGTATGAGGCTGTCCACTTCGTCATCTGCGCAGGCGAGTCCCAACATCAAAGCGGCAACAGTGCGGGCCGGCGCCAATATCGGGAGACACGTATGCCGGATCGGGCGTTCATCAAGGGCCTGCCAGGTGCAGATGCGGCCGTGCCGTGTTGATTCCATATCAGCGTGGGCCGTCGCCAACGTTCACCGCTCGCAATCATATCCCAGGGCCATGGCCGTTGCCTGGTCCTGATCGGCTCTGCCTTCTTCCCCCGATGCCCTCAGGGCATGGCTTCGCTGGCAGTAGACCTCGGCGTCCTGCGGATCCAGCACGATGGCGACGCTGTAGTCCGAAATGGCCTGGTCGTAGGCGCCCCGTTCCTGGTGGACGCTGCCCCGGTTGTAAAACGGCGCGGCCCAGGCCGGGTCCAACCGCATGGCCGACTCGTAGTCCTCAATAGCGCGGTCAAGCTCGCCCCGGTCGGCGTGGCTGGCGCCGCGGTTGTTGTAGGCCGCCGCAGATCCCGGGTTGAGCCGGATGGCCTGGCCGAAATCCTCGATCGCGCGGTCGTGTTCTCCCAAACGGGCGAGGGCATTGCCCCGGTTGCTGTAGGCCTGGGGAAACTCCGGATCCAGCCCCACGGCCGTGTCATAGTCCTCGATCGCCCTTTGGTATTCTCCCTTGCGGGCGTAGGTCCAGCCCCGGTTGCTGTATACCTGGGCCCACTGCGGATCGAGCCGGATGGCTTCATCATAATCCTGCAGGGCCCGGTCGTACTGCGCCCGGCCGGCATGGGCGTTGCCCCGGTTGTTGTGCGCCGCCGCTGATTCCGGATCGAATCGGATGGCCAGGTCGTAACTTTCTATGGCCAGGTCATACTCCCCCTTGTGGGCGTAGGCCAGGCCGCGGTTGTTGTACGCCTCCGACAGTTCCGGGTCGCGCTCAATCGCGCCGTCGTAGGCAGCGATCGCATCATCAAGCTTGCCCGCCATCAGATGGGTATTCCCCTCCTTGGCGCGCCGCACCGCCCCGTCGCAAACGCAGCCGGCGCCAAGCATCAGAACCGCGGCGATCAACGCCAGGGGGCCGGCCTGGAGCACCGGTCGGCTGATCCGTATGCCAGGGCTTACAATCACGAAGAATTCCAGGGGAGGGAAGGCCCGTTCCAGGGCCAGATACGCTTGTAGGGGCGACGCATCCGTCGCCCCTACAATAATTGGCGGGGTGTATGACGGTCGTCTAGTCGTCGTCGCCCACTGCTGCCGGCTCCTTCTCCTCGATGGGGTCCAGCTGCCAGGGGAAGTTGCCCTCGAACAGGAAGCCGTCCTTGTTGCCCCACTCGCTCTCCGGCGACTCGTAGTAGATCTCGATCTCGTTGTCGTCGGGATCGTAGATGTACACGCCCATGGAGATGCCGTGGTCGCCCAACCTCTTGAACTTCACCCCGTGGTCCTTGCAGCGCTGGTACAGCTCCTTCAGGTCGCGGAAGGAGTTCATCTGCCACGCCATGTGGGCCATGCCAACCCGCCGGTCCTCGGGGCCGGGAGCGTCCATTCCCAGCGGGATCAGGGCCAGCTCGTGGGACATGGTGGTATCCGCAGACAGGAAGGTCATTCCGCCGGGCCGTCCAGTCATGACCGTGAGGCCAAGTACGTTCGTGTAAAAGTCGACGCTCCGCTCAATGTCCCGGACCTTGATGACCAGGTGACCAAGCTGCTTCGGGGTGTGGGCCATATCGTTACCTCCCAGGATGGCGAATCGGGTTTCACCGTTTGTCGCATTATATCCCACCCGGACGATAGTGTGCATTACGGGATTTTATGGTAAAACGGCCCTTGATAATCTCTGAATAACTGATTGCATGTCCCTAGTATAATGTCACGCCGCCAGCCAGGTTCTCGGCCCACCCGCCGGTGACGGATATGACGCAACGCAACATCGCGGAATCGGGGTCGCTGCCCGTGGACGAAGTGTCCGCGAACGGCAGTAACCACGATGCTCCCCGGCTGACGTTCAAGCAGGCCGACGAGCCCTGGGAGTTCGAGGAAATCTTCCAGCTGAACTATGCCTCCTTCGTCGAGGAGGTGCCCCAGCATCCGTCCAACGACGACGGCCTGCTGGTGGACCGGTTCCACGACGAAAACACCTACTTCATCTGCCGCCGCGACCACGATCTGGTCGGCATGATCTGCGTCCGTGACCGACGGCCCTTCTCCCTGGACGAAAAACTGGGCAGCCTCGAGAAGTACCTGCCCCAGGCGGAAGGCGCCCGCGTCTGCGAGGTTCGCCTGCTGGCCGTCCGTCCCGACATGCGGCGCACCCGGGTGCTCACCGGCCTGCTGACCATGATGGCCCGCTACTGCCAGGAGGGCGGCTACGACTACGTGGTGATGTCCGGACGGGTGTCCCAGCAGGCGCTGTACCGGCACATTGGCTTCATACCTTTTGGCCCCGTCGTCGGCGATGAGGCCGCGCCCTATCAGCCCATGTACCGGCCCGTGGGCAACGTGGGCGCCGAGTTCGCCGGCCTGTTTCACGACGACGTTGACGCCCCTCCCGGCGAGCCGGTGATCCTGACGCCCGGGCCCGTGGCAATGCCCGATGCGGTGGTGCGCGCTTTCAGCCGTCCGCCGCTGTCCCACCGGTCTCCGGAATTCGCCGCCCTGATGCAGAGTGTACGCCGGCGGTTGCTCGCCCTCACCAACGCCAGGCACTGCGCCGTGATGGTCGGGTCCGGCACCATGGCCAACGACGTGGTGGCCGCCCAGCTTTCCCGCCTGGACGCGCCGGGCGTCGTCGTGACGGCCGGAGAGTTCGGTGAACGCCTGCTGGATCACGCCGACCGCATGGGTCTGCGCTACACGGCCGTGCAGCACGAATGGGGCACTCCCCTGGAATACGACCGCATTGATCGCGCGTTGGCCGAGGCCGCGGACGGACGGCCCGCCGGCTGGCTCTGGATGCCCCACTGCGAGACCTCCACCGGCGCCCTGGCCGACCTGACCCGTCTCAAAGAACTGTGCCGGCAGCACGACGCCCGCCTCGCCCTGGACTGCATCAGCAGCATCGGCGCAACGCCGGTGGACCTTGGCGATGTGTGGCTAGCCAGCGGGGCCAGCGGCAAGGCCCTGGCGGCCTACCCCGGCCTGGGCCTGGTCTTCTCCGGTTACCGGCCGCAGCCCGATTCAACCCTGCCGCGCTACCTGGACCTGGGGCTCCACTGCGCCGGCGAGGACAGCGGCGCGGTGCCGTTCACCCTGTCGTCCAATCTGCTGGCCGCGCTGGACGCCGGGCTGGCCCGCCAGTCTGAAGCGCTGCTGTTACGCATTGACCGCGAGGGCCGCTGGCTGCGCCGGCAACTGCGCGACCTGGGTTTCACCCTGGTGGCCGCCGAGTCCGACAGCGCCGGCGCGGTGACCACCATCGCCCTGCCCTCTCCCGCATCGGCCAACCGACCTTCGACCCATCAGGGCCTCGAGGCCCAGCAGATGGGGCGCAACCTGGAAGCCCACGGCTTTTACACCTCCTACGCCAGCGGGTACCTGCGCCAGCGCAACTGGCTCCAGATCTGCCTCATGGGCGACACCCACCGCGGCCAGCTGGAAAGGCTGCTTCCGGTCCTGGCCGCTGAACTGGACCGCATGACGCGCGTCGCCTCCACGGGATAACGGCAAATCGACCGCGGATTTCCGGTCGCTGAACCTTCAATCCGGCGTGGCAGGCCGGTCATTGCCAACCCAGCAGTCTCGTTGCCGGCTCGGTGGTCGCAGCCGGAACCGTACCTCCACCCTGCCCGTACCGCTGGCATTCTCCCGCACTGAGTCGTCATTGAGATGTTACCGGCGGATAATATCCTCAAAAAACGCAAGGAGCCCCTCCCATGCCCGTGATCCACGACCTGTCCCCTGACGACCTGCTGACCACCACCCGCGCCGTGCGCAAGCGGCTGGACTTCGACCGCCCCATTCCCGACGAAGTCATCCGCGAATGTCTGGCCGTGGCCCAGCAGGCTCCTACCGCCAGCAACCGGCAGAACTGGCACTTCATGGTGGTCACCGACCCCGACCGGCGCCGCGCCATCGCCGACCTCTACCGCCAGGGGTGGAACCAGTACACCCAGTCTCCCACGGCCGCAACGAACCTGACCTACGATGATCCCGTGCGCGCCGCCGTCCAGGAGCGGGTTGGCGACTCGGCCCAATACCTCGCGGACAACCTGCACCGTGCTCCCGTCATGGTCATCCCCTGCATCGCCGGCCGCACCGACGCCGCGCCTACCGTTTCCCAGAGCGCCCAGTGGGGCACCATCATGCCCGCCGCCTGGAGCCTGATGCTGGCCGCCCGCGCCCGTGGTATCGGCTCCGTGTTCACCTGCATCCACCTGATGCACGAGGAGGAAGCCGCCGCCGTGCTGGACATCCCGTACCGGCGGATCATGCAGGCCGGCCTCATCCCCCTGGCCTACACCATCGGCGACCGCTTCCGCCCCGCCCACCGCGAGTCGCTGGATGACATCGTCCACTGGAACCGGTGGTAGGTGTGCTCAGAATATGCTGGTAGAATGATTCCCGCTGGCGCCAGGGCGATGGAAAGCAGGAGTGGGCATGATTAGCATTTTCCGGCGGCGCCGTGGCGATACCGACGGCTCATCCTTTGGTCGCGACGGCAAGACCCGCGCTCCCCAGGCGTTCAGCCCGATCCCCTGCCTGGATGGCCTGGTGTGGATCGAGGATGGCTGCCTGCACAAGTCGGGCATGGATACCAGCCAGTCCTTCCGTCTGCCCCTGACCGACGTGTCGGATATCGTCGCCGACTGGGACTTTTTCAAGGAGAACCCAACTCGTGCCGAAACCAGGATCATGATCCAGGGCCCTTCGGGCCTCGTCCGCGCCAGCTTCGGGCCGTTGCAATACTGGGGGATGATCGGTCTCACCGCCCACCTGCACCACGTCTACACCGATGAGAAGACCACCGAACTGGGCGAAACCTCTGGCGAAGCCCCCGAGATCGTCGGCCCCTTTGAGTGCCGACGAGGCATGATGTGGGCCGACCGCGAGTTTGTTTACCTGGGCAAGTCCGTTTCCGCCGATTCCGCCCGCGTCCCCATGTCAACCATCGACGGCGTGAAGGCCCACTGGGACCGGTCCGTCGTCAGCAACGGGCGCCGCATCCGGCTGGATGTGTTCAGCCGCCTGGGCGGCCTGATGGGTTCCGAGTTCACCGTCAAACAGGCCTCGGGCGTCTTCGCACTGGTGAACTACGTGAACCAGTTGCGCACCGAGCCGGTCCAATAGCGGGGTGCGGGCCCAATTTGGAGCCCTCAACATGCCATTGCAAGCGAAGCGCAGCGGTCTCGTCGCCCTTGCTTCTAATCATTCCGGCGTGACCGTCGTAGTTCCGATCATGGTCATCGGATGCTTCAAACGCCATAGCCTTGGAGAGCAACCAGAACTCACCCAGGGCGTCCGCAGCAACGGGTGCCTCCGCGAACGAGACGAGCAGGCAGCGTGAAGTCGAGCCGCGGTCCCGGTATGCTACCCTGCTTGCACGGTTATTTGCCGTTTCGGAGGTTATGAGATGACCGCACCCGGCAAAATGTCATTTGAGGAGCGAGAACGCCGAGCGCAGGCGATTTATGATTCCAGTATCCGCCACCTGATCGGGCCGGGCGATACGCGTAAGTACGTCATGATCGACGTGCTGAGCGGCGATTACGAAATCGGCGAGAACTCGATTGAAACCGGCCACAAGCTCCGCGCGCGGCGACCCGGTGGTGTCATCAGCACCTTCCAGAACCACTGCCCTCGAGTCATAAAGATACGCAGCCCTCGTCGCATTACTCGAGTGAGCAAGACGCAGCAATGATGCACTACGGCTCGGTCAACGACGACGGAGAAGAATGCAGCGTCGGGCTCACCGTTCAAGGCAGCGACGGGCACACTGAGCGTATCTCTTTTATCATCGACACCGGCGCCACTGGTTCGATGGTATTGCCTCCGGAAATCGTTGACCGGCTCAGCCTCTCGCCGTCCGTTGACGAATACGTTCGAGTTACTCAGGCTGACGGATCATCTGACCGGCATGGTCTCTACATTGCTCAGGTGATGTGGCATGGCCGTCTGAAACAGGTCGAAGTCGTTGCTTTCGGGCCGGCCCCACTGATAGGCATGGGCCTCCTCCAAGGCAGTAATCTCAGCGTTGACGCAATCCCCGGCGGTCTGGTAACCATCACCGAATTGTCCGACACATTCTGTTGATCCAACTATCCATCAAGGAGCAAACCCCGCCAATGCCCAGCAAGAAAATAGTCCTCGCCTACTCCGGCGGACTTGATACCTCCGTGGCCGTGCCCTGGCTCAAGGAGAACTACGACGCCGACGTCATCACCTGCACCATCGACCTGGGCATGGTGGATCTGGAGACCATCCGCCAGCGTGCCTATGCGGTGGGCGCCTCCCAGGCCGTCACCGTGGACGGTCGGGAAACCCTGGTCGACGAATTCCTCTGGCCCGCCCTCCGCGCCGGCGCCATCTACGAGGGCCAGTACCCCCTGGCCACGGCCCTGGGTCGGCCGCTCATCGCCCGCTACCTGGCCGAGGTCGCCCGCGAGCACGACGCCGACGCCGTGGCCCACGGCTGCACCGGCAAGGGCAACGACCAGGTGCGCATCGAGGTTGGCGTCTCCGCCCTGGCCCCCGGCGTGGAACTAATCGCCCCCATCCGCGAGTGGGGCATGAACCGCGAGGACGAGGTGGAGTACGCCCGCGAGCGCAGCCTGCCCATCGCACCCTCCAACAACAAGTACAGCACCGATGAGAACCTGTGGGGCCGCAGCGCCGAGGCCGGCGAGCTGGAAGACCCCTGGGTCGAGCCGCCCGAGGACGCCTACGAGTGGACCGTCAGTCCCGCCGCCGCACCCGACGAGCCCGCCTACGTCGAGATCCGCTTCGAGGAGGGCATCCCCACCACCGTCGACGGCGAGACCATGGCGGGAGTCGCCATGATCAGCCACCTCAACACCCTGGCCGGCGCCCACGGCATCGGCCGCATCGACCACGTGGAGAACCGCCTGGTGGGCATCAAGAGCCGCGAGGTGTACGAATCACCGGCCGCCGTGCTCCTGCACGCCGCCCACCGCGCCCTGGAGACCATGACCCTGTCCCGCGAGCAGAGCCGGTTCAAGGAACGCATCGCCCAGGAATACTCCGAGCTGGTCTACAACGGCCTGTGGTACACCGCCCACCGACGCGATCTGGACGCCTACGTGGACAGTACCCAGCGCCACGTCACCGGCGACGTGCGGGTCCGCCTGCACAAGGGCTCCTGCGTGGTCGTCGGCCGCACCGCCGACCGCCCGCTGTACAACTACGGCCTGGCCACCTACGACCGTGCCGACGAGTTCGACCACACCGCCGCCAAGGGCTTCATCGACATCTACGGACTGCCCGTCCGCACCCAACGCCGCCAGCAGGGCGATTAGACAATACCGATATTTCCAGCATTGTCTATTTTCCGTCATTCTGGCCTTCGAGGGAATGACGATGAAAAGTCAACGCGGTCCGGATGCTTATGCTCACCCGGATTGCGACGGGGAAATGTCCGAAGCAGGATTTGCCGGATTTTATGATTTGGCAGGATTGGGAGTTCCCCGTCAACGAACAGTTCCAATCCTGATAATTCCCAAATCTTGAAAATCCTGCTTCTGACGATCTACGGCGGGCTAACTCGCTCCCGTTACTCCAGCCCAACCCGCCGCAGCGTGTACGCCTCCCCGGCCATGATCTCGGGGATCCGCGGCGGGAGGCCGCGAAAATCATCGGTCGCTGCCGAGATCAACCGACCGGTCAGCGCTCCGCTCTCCTCCGAGGCCAGCCACACCGCCAACTCGGCGCACTCGTCGATGGACGCGCCGCCGCCGGACGTCACCCGCAGCCCCAGCTGGTGGATGAAGTCTGCGCCGGCCTCGGCGGCCTGTTCGGTCATCCGGTCCCACATGCTGGTGTGAACCGACCCCGGCCCCAGAGCGTTCACCGTGATCCCCTGGCCGTCCAGTTCCTGGGCCAGCACTTCGGTAAGGCGCACCACCGCCGCCTTGCTGGAGCAGTAGGCCGACATGTTGCTCCACGCGTTGGTCGCGCCCGCCCCCGACAGGTTGATGATCTTCCCGCCGCCATGCTCCAGCATCACGGGTATCACGGCCCGACACACCAGGAAGGTGCCGGTGATGTTGACGTTGATGGTGCTCACCCAGTCGGCGATGTCGTTGCCCTGCAGGGGTCCCACCGGCCCGGAGATCCCGGCATTGTTGACCAGCACGTCGATCCGCCCGAAACGCTCCACCATCCGCTGGGCAAGCCGCTCCGTGTCTTCCTGGCGCGTGACGTCCGTAGGAACGGCAATGGCCTCGCCGCCCAGTTCCGCGACGGCGCCCACCGCATCCTCCAGCTCTACTTCGCTGCGCGCGGCCAGCCCCAGCTTCGCGCCTTCCCGGGCGTAGGCCAGGGCGATGGCCCGACCGATGCCGCGCCCGGCGCCCGTAATAACCGCAACCCGACCATCCAGTTTCATGTCATAACCTCTCCGTAACGGTTAACCGAGCGATTCCTCAAGAGTAAGGTGTTTGAACGGACCCGGAAGGCCGACGAGTTCGACCACACCGGCGGAGCCAGTAGCTAATCGATCCGATCAGCCCCATAAGCCACGCACTGGCGAATGTCGTCCACTATCAGCTCGGGGTAGTCGCGGATCATATCGTCGACGCTGCATCCGCTGCGCATCAGCTTGAGAACGAACTCCACCGTCATGCGGGTTCCGCGCACTCGAGGCTTGCCCAGGCAGATCTCCGGGTCAATCGCGATGCGCTCGAAAGGCGTCTCTTCGTACTCCGCTTCCACCATTAAACCGCCGCCGTAACATCCGTCCGCGCAAAATCGTTCCCCTTGAACAGCAGCGGCAGATTACGCACCGAAGCCAGCGCGTAGGCAAACGTGTCCCCAAAGTTCAACCCGGCGGGGTGCCGGCCCTTGCCGTAGCGACGGTGAGCTTCGCCGGCTACCAATGCTTGTTCGTAGTCCAGCGGTACGACCTCGATATCGGGCCCTTGCAACAATCTGATTGCCCTGCGGTGTACGTCTTCACCCTTGCCTGACGCTACTATCAGTAGTTCCACCATAGTAGCGGCTGACACTATTACTTCTCCATCCCGTTCGATAGCTTGTGAAAAAGCTTCGGCATCTGGTTCGTCAGTTATCACAGCGATCAAAGCCGATGTGTCGGCCGCCATCATTTGGGCAACCCGTTCTCGTCGTAGAGTTCTTCTTGCCATACCCGCGACTCCGGGTTGGCGGGATCATATGGGTGTGCTTCGCGATATTTGCGAGCCCCCTCGCGTATATCCGCCCAGAAGGCGGCGCTTTCTTCCCTGGACCGCTGCGGGCGTGGCGGTGGCAAGCTGTCCTCCAGGGTTTTCAGCGCACGGTGCAGGATCTGTTCCCGGGCGTTGGGACCGTGGTAGTGCAGCCGCTTGGCCAAATCGGCGATGCGCGCCTCCAGATCCCGTGGTGTTGGCGGAATACTCACAAAGCCAACCTCATGAACAGTAGTAGAAATTCGATATGCACGCCGGCGGCATCCCCGCAGGAACACCGCCGGCGTCTACGCTAACCCCCGTTCGGACTACACGTTCCCCAGCGCCTCGCTCAGCCGGTTCACGCCCTCGTCGATCTCGTCCTCGGTGATGTTCAGCGCCGGCATGATCCGCACCGCGTTGGGGCGCACGCCGTTCAGCAGCACGCCCGCCGCCTCGGCCGCGTCCATCACCGCCGGCATGATGTCGCTGTCGAACTGCACGGCGGCCAGCAGGCCCTTGCACCGGATCTCCTCGACGAAGCCGTACCGCGCCTTCAGGCCGTTGAGCTTGTCGCTGAGCACGACCTCCATGCGCTTCACGTTGCCGAGCACGTCGTTCTCCAGCAGGTAGCGCGTGCCGGCCGCCGCCGCCGCGGTGGTCAGGGCATTGCCGCCGAAGGTGCTGCCGTGGTCGCCGTAGGTCAATGCCATGGCGTTCTCCTTGGACAGGAACGCGCCGATGGGCACGCCGTAGCCGAGCCCCTTGGCCAGGATCATCACGTCGGGCTCCACGTCGTACTCCTGGTGCCCGAACAGGCTGCCCAGCCGGCCCATGCCGGTCTGCACCTCGTCCAGGATCAGCAGGATGTCGTTCTGGTCGCACCAGGCCCGCAGCCGCTGGAAGTAGTCGTCGTCGGGGATGTTCACCCCGCCCTCGCCCTGCACCGGCTCGACCATCACGGCGACGGTGTTCTCGGTGGTGGCGTTCATCACCGCCTCCACGTCGTTGAAGTCCACGTAGGTGAACCCCTCGGGGATGGGCTCGAAGAGCTCGTGGTAGTGGGGCTGGCCGGTGGCGGCCACGGCGTTCATGGTGCGGCCGTGGAAGGAGTTGAAGGCGGTGATGACCTCGTAGGCGCCGTTCTTGTGCAGCTTGCCGTAGCGGCGGGCCAGCTTGAGGGCGCCCTCCACGGCCTCGGCGCCGCTGTTGCAGAAGAAGACCCGGTCCATGCACGAGTTCTCGATGAGCATCTCGGCGATGTCCAACTGGGGCAGGGTGTAGAACTGGTTGGAGGTCTGGATCAGCGTCGCCGCCTGCTGGGCGATGGCGTCCACCACCACCGGCGGGCAGTGCCCCAGGTTGTCCACGGCCCAGCCGGCCACGAAGTCGATGTACTCCTTGCCGTCGGCGTCCCACACTCGAGAGCCCTCGCCCCGCACGATGACCACGGGCCGTCGGCGCACGGTCTGGGCATAGTACTTCTGCTCGATGGCAATGTATTCAGCGTTGCTGGGCATGACAAATCCGCTCCCTGTGAGTGTGTTGGTAAACGCCGCCTCTCTCGCAGCGGCACATGGGCATTATACAGCCATGCGCGCGTCGGGTTGAGTTCCGCCCCCGGTCTGTCATCGCGAGCGCAGCGCGGCAATCTCGCCCCCGGTGTCATTGCGACCCCGCACTCGATGCGGGGGCGGCAATCCCCTTGCCGACCCGATCCCCAGCCCGGCCCTATGCCCGGTCAAACTCCTGCCTGCTGATGCCCAGGTCCCTGCGGATGCCGTGGACGGTTCCCGTGGCAAGATCCCGTTTACCCGCATGCGTACCGAATTTGCAGTTGGGAAACGTCAGAAGCAGGATTTTCAAGATTCAGGGATCATCGGGATTGGAACCGCTCCGCGATGGGAGGCTCCCAATCCTGCCAAATCATAAAATCCCGCAAATCCTGCTTCTGACGATTTACGTGCCGGTTTGGGACCGGATTATCCCCTCGGGCAATGGCTTGCCCCGCTCTCTGTAGGAGAGGATGAATTGCTCAGCCACCACGGTGAGTTCGGACAGCGCGCTGGCGGCGGTTTCTCCCCATGCCCTGCACCCGGGCAGGTCCGGCGTCTCGGCCATGTAAAGCCATCCCTGGTCTGCGCAGGGTTCGTGCATGATGCAATCCAACTGGTACAGTTCCATATCAGACCCCGCGGCGATGGACATTGCCTGCGAACCGGCCGTGGCAATAAAGCAGGTAGCGAACCCGCACGGCCGCGTCTGCCGCCGGAAATGGCGCCGGTGCCCATTATATCGCCTGCCCCGACCACAATCGGATGGCATTGGCCGGTGGGAGCGGATGTTAGAATCCGGCCGCCCCTTCGAAATCACGCAATTGCAGAGGTTAACCAGCCGTGAGTATGGAAATCGGAATACAGTTTCACCTGCCCACCTACGCCCACGTTCCCCTGCCCCACATGGTCGAGTTGGCCCGGCAGGCGGAGGCCGGCGGCGTATCCCAGCTGTGGGTCACCGACAACCTGCGCAGCCGGCAGTCCTTCGTGGCCCTGGCGGCCATGGCCGGCAGCGTCGGCGTCAAGCTGGGCACGGCGGTCACGGTGCAGTACTTCCGCAACCCGGTGGACCTGGCCGACTCCGTCGCCACCCTCAGCGAGCTGATGGACGGCCGCGAGCTCAGCATCGGCCTGGGACGGGGCAACCCGCGCACCCCGCGGTGGATCCGCACGCCCCGGCCGGTCAGCGTGCTCCGGGAGACCGCCCTGAGCCTGCGTCGCCTGCTGGACGGCGACGGCGTCTGCTTCGCGGACTATCCCGCGCTGCTCTCCTACTATCACTTCAACCCCGACGCCACCTTCCGGATGGATTTCAGTCCCGCCACGCCGGTCCGGCTCTACTGCGGCAGCAACGGTCCCCTGGGCATGGCCGTCGGCGGCCAGACCATGGACGGCCTGATCTTCGGCGGACACTACCTGGCCGCGCTGCGCACCGGTCGCGTGCCCGAACTGCTGGGCATCTTCGACGATGCCGTGCCCGCCGGCAGAAACGCCGCCGACGCGCCCCGGGTCGCCGAGATCAAGATCGCCGTCTCCCGGGACGCCGACCGCGCCCGCAACTGGGTGCGCGAAAGCTCCGGCAGCCGCGTGCTGAACATGTACCGGCAGGGCTACACCCACGAGGACATCGAGAGAATGGGCGTGTCCGTAGCCGACGCGGAGCGGTTGGACGCGGCCGAGAAGAACGGCGCCTCGGGCGAGGACTTCGATGCCCTGGTCACCGACTCGATGGTCGACGCCATCTTCATCGCCGGCGCGCCGGGCGAGTGCGCCGAGCGCATGGTGGAGGTGCAGAAGATCGCCCAATCCCAGGGCTTCCACCAGCTCCTCTTCTCCGAGCTCGGCCCCGACGTGGACGAGGCCATGACCCTGCTGTGCGGGGAGGTGTTCCCGGCGCTGTAGCGCCGGGTGCTTACCGCCCTGACGCGTTCCCGGTTTGCGGCGGGGAAACGCCAGAAGCAGGTTTTGCGGGATTTAATGATTTAGCAGGATTGAGTAGATGGCGCTGAGTATGGCCGCAATCCTGAAATTCCAATAATCCCGTGGATCCTGCCTCTGACGATCAAGGGCAACCCGTTACAGTTCAGCCGGGTATTCGGGCGGGCATTTGACGAAGGTCACCCGGGAAATGGTGTGGCCCGAGGGTTCCTCCTGCTGCCCCACCACGTAGGCCAGCGCCTCAATCCCCATGGCTCGACTGAACAGATCAGCGCGGCGGGCGGCCCTCACCCGGTCGGTTTCCTGGACCGTGATCGAAATCTCAACGACGGCGTATATGGTTTCCTTATCCGGGTCTTCCAGGCGCAGGATGCAGTCGGCGTCTTCCAGATCGTCGGCTTCATCCCGGGTTATCCGTCCGCTCCGAATCGCCGGTATCAGGATTTCGGCATCGAAGGTTGGCGACGGCGGGTTGCTGACGTGGATTACCGTGCCCATTTCCATGTCATGGAGCCGTCGGATCGGTCGCCGCGATCGTTCTACGGCCCTGGATTCGTAATCACGGCCCCTGAGGTCGCTGATGTGGCCGGACACCTGGGCTTGCCCTAGTCTAAGATCGACGACATATTGCTCCAGCCGCGCCTGCCCGTCCTTCAGACCGGCCACGTCCTCCTTCAATCCAGCCACATCGTCCTTCAGAACCCCAACGTCATCCTTCAGAACCCCAACGTCCTGCTCCATCCGGGTGAAACGGACGGGAAGCTGCAGCAACTCGTCGGTGAGGATCTCTCGGCGCAGTTCCTGGCGCAACTCGTCGCTGCTGCGGACGAGCTGAAGCACCCATTGGCGCAGTTCCCGCTGTAAATCGGGGCTTTGCTCAACGGCGTTCATCATATCCCGCAAGCTGCCGGCGCTGGGCTGGGTCATCATCATCACCTACAGACCATTATACGGGATGCACCCAGCCGCCACCGATCCCGTGTTCCCGGTTTCGTAAACCTTCAGAATCAGGTTTTCCAAGATTCAGGGATTATCAGGATTGGCACCGCTCCGTGACGAAGGGATCCCAATCCTGTCAAATCCCAAAATCCCGTAGATCCTGCTTCTGACGATTTACGGAAGTGGGCCGCCAGGGGCGGTAATGTAAAATACCGCCCACCATGCCATCCTACCCCCACATCGAACGCTACCGCGCCGACCGGCAGCGCTTCCTCGACTTCGGCGGCTCCGACAACGAGCAGAGCATCCGCCGCGCCTTCGCCGTCTGCCTCGACTCCTACTGCCGCGACCACCGCGAGAAGCTCGCCCTCGTCGACGAACTGGACGCCGGCCCCGGCTCCCGCGTGACCGGATCCAGGAACCGCCCCGACGGCGCCGTCAAGGACTCCCTCCGCATGGCCCGCGGCTACTGGGAGGCCAAGGACTCCCACGACGACCTCGACGCCGAAATCCAGGCCAAGTTCAACCGCGGCTACCCCCGCGACAACATCCTCTTCGAGGACTCCCAGACCGCCGTCCTCTTCCAGAACGGCGCCGAGTCCATGCGCGTCGACATGGCCCGCCCCGGCGATCTCCACCGCCTCATCCGCCGCTTCCTGGACTACGAACTGCCGGAGATCGAGGAATTCCGCCAGGCCCGCCAGCAGTTCAAGTCCGACCTCCCCGCCGTCCTGGAGAGCCTCCGCGAGGCCGTGGCCGACGCCGAGGCCGGCAACCCCGACTACCAGGACGCCGCCGCCCTCTTCCTCTCCCTGTGCCGCCAGACCATCAGCCCCGACGTCTCCGACGCCGACGTCCGCGAGATGCTGCTGCAGCACATCCTCACCCGCGACATCTTCCTGCGCGTCTTCGCCGACGATCAGTTTCACCGCGAGAACAACGTCGCCCGCCAGCTGGATGCCTTGGAACAGACCTTCTTCACCGGCTCGGTGCGGTACGAGGCTAGGGACCGCCTTACCCGCTACTACGGCGCCATCGGCCGCGCCGCCGACGAGATCGCCGACTACGCCGAAAAGCAGCAGTTCCTCAAGGCCATCTACGAGGACTTTTACCAGGCCTACAACCCCGCCGCCGCCGACCGCCTCGGCGTCGTCTACACCCCCAACGAGGTCGTCGACTTCATCATCCGCGGCACCGACCACCTGCTGCAGAAGCACTTCGGGCGCACGCTGGCCGATGACAACGTGCAGATCCTCGACCCGGCCACCGGCACCGGCACCTTCATCACCAGCCTCATCAACCACCTGCCCCTGGACCGCCTGGAGTACAAGTACCGCAACGAGATCCACGCCAACGAGGTGGCGATCCTCCCCTACTACATCGCCAACCTCAACATCGAGTACACCTACCGCGAGCGCACCGGCCGCTACCTGGAGTTCCCCAACCTCTGCTTCGTCGACACCCTGGACAACATGGACTGGCAGGGCGCCAGCGGCGGCGCCGTCACCCGACAGGGCGCCTTCAACCTCGGCGGCGTCTCCGAGGAGAACTGGATCCGCGTCCAGGAGCAGAACGAAAAGTCCATCTCCGTCATCATCGGCAACCCGCCCTATAACGCCAACCAGCAGAACGAGAACGATAACAACAAGAACCGCGAGTATCCCGCCATCGACCGCCGCATCAGCGAGACCTATATCGCCGCCAGCACCGCCCAGAAGACCAAGCAGTACGACATGTACAAGCGGTTCATCCGCTGGGCCTCGGACAGATTGGCGGACGACGGGATCATCGGTTTCGTCAGCAACAGCGCGTTCCTCGACGCCCGGCAGGATGACGGCTTCCGCAAGGTTGTCGCCGAGGAGTTCAACGAGCTTTGGGCCGTCGACCTGAAAGGCAACGCCCGCACCAGCGGCGAGCGCCGCCGGCAAGAGGGCGGCAACGTCTTTTCCGACAAGATCCGCGTTGGCGTAGCCATCTATTTTCTGGTGCGCAGCAAAAACCTCGATGGATTCAGACTTTTCTACAACGTGGTCGACGACTACGCCAAAGCACACGACAAAGTCGCATACGTAAATGGGCAGTCGTTGGGAGGTTTCAAATTCGAAGAGATAACTCCAGACGCCAAGTCCAATTGGCTCGATCAATCCGATAGCGGGTTTGAGCGATTGCTGCCGCTCGCCAACCGGCAGACTAAGTTAGCCAAGTCGACTGCGGATGAGCAGGCTGTGTTCGGACTGTATTCATTGGGGGTGGTCACCAATCGCGACGAATGGGTTTATGACTTTGATCCCGAACAATTGGGAAGCAAGGTACGCGCGTTCATAAGCGAGTACGAAGAAAGTCGCGCTTTGTATGGCGGACAAAGCATTGATGACAGTGTGCTGGGGACAACCATCAAGTGGACCCGTGACCTCAAACGCCAACTGCGATTGGATATGTCTAACGTGTTCGACAGGACGAGCGTTTCTCAAACGCTATATCGACCTTTCGTCAAAAAGCCGCTGTACTTCAGTCAGCGATTGAACGAAATGCAGTATCAGATCCCGCTGATATTCCCTGGCGGCATCCCCGGTCAGAACACAATAATTTGCTTGTCTGGAACTTCGTCCAGTAAACCATTCCAAGCGTTGGCGACTGACCAAGTGCATTCATTGGACTTGCTTGAAAAAACCCAATGCCTCCCACTCTACCGCTACACCCCCGACGGCGAGCGGGTCAGCAACATCACCCAGTGGGGCCTGCGCCGGATCAACGACCACTACCGCAAGGAGTGGGGCGCACACTTTGACGAGCGGTATCCCGACGGCATCTCCGCCGAGGACACCTTCGCCTACACCTACGCCGTCCTCCACGACCCGGTGTACCGCCACGAATACCGCGTCGACCTCCTCCGCGAGTTCCCCCGCCTGCCCTTCTACCACGACTTTGATGCCTGGGCCAAAATGGGCCGGGAACTGCTGGACCTCCACCTCGGCTTCGAGACGGCCGACCCCTACCCGCTGGAACGGGTGGACGTGGATTCCCGCGTTCGCGGGAATGACGGAGGAAGGGGCGGGAATAACGGAGCAAAGGGCGGGAATGACGGTGGGAAAGCCATCCTTCGCGCCGACAAGGAGCGCGGCACCATCACCCTGGACGAGCAGACCACCCTCACCGGCGTCCCCGCCGATGCCTGGCGCTACCAACTGGGCAGCCGCTCCGCCCTGGAGTGGGTCCTCGACCAGTACAGGGAGCGCAGGCCCCGCGACCCGACCATCCGCGAGCGCTTCAACACCTACCGCTTCGCCGACCACAAGGAGCGCGTCATCGACCTGCTGCAACGCGTCTGCACCGTCAGCGTGAGGACCATGGAGGTGGTGGACAGCATGGCCTACTGGGAAGACGGCCACCTGATCGTGTGGGGCGACCGGGACAAGCACGAGTGGGAGACTCTGGCCCTTTCCGAGTGGTTCGGCGAACCCGGCAGCCCGGACGATGACCCGGAATATCAAGCCTGGTTGGCGTCGTTGCCCGACATTCGGGACACCAGGTAGCGGCCGATGGTGGGCAACATCGTCATTGTGCGCGCAGCGCGGCAATCTCGCCATGATGCGCACGGGCGCCCATTTGGGGAATCGTCAGAAGCAGGATTTACCGGATTTTATGATTTGGCAGGATTGGGCGACATCGTCACGGAACGGCTCCAATCCTGATAATCCATAAATCTTGAAAATCCTGCTTCTGACGACTCCCCCGGATTGACCGCACCAAATGGTCAATGACGATCTCACCTACCGGATAATCGGGTGCGCCATGAAGGTGCACCGCACGCTTGGCGGCGGTTTCCAGGAGGTCATCTACCAACGCGCCCTGGCCATCGAGATGGTCCGCGCCGGTATCGACTTTGGCCGGGAGGTCGAACAGCCAATCTATTACGAGGGAGTGGAGATCGGTTCCAGAAGGGCTGACTTTATCGTGGGAAACCGCGTCGTCGTGGAGTTGAAAGCCCTGGCCGAATTGGAAGCCGTCCACCTGGTGCAGGTGAAAAATTATGTAGCTGCCTACGGTTTCAGGTTGGGTCTCCTGTTGAACTTCGGCGGGCGTAGCCTGGAATACCGCCGTATTTTCGGCAACTGACGGCGGTGGCGTTTGTCAGAAGCAGGATTTTCAGGATACGAGGATTATCAGGATCGGAAAACCTTTCCGTGATAGAGGCTTCCCAATCCTGTCAAATCATAAAATCCCGTAAATCTTGCTTCTGACGATATACGAAACCCCGCAGTTGCATCCCCCGTCCCCGCCGCCCTATAATCGGCAGTTGGCGGTCTTGGAGGGGCTATCCATTGCATCGGGCCGCCGGAGGCTGTTCCTTGACCTATCTTGACCTGCATTGCCACTCCGTGGCGTCCGACGACTCCCGCGCCACCGTTGAGCAGTACCTCAAGTTCATCCAGGTGCACCGCAAGAAGGGCTACACCATCGACGGCATCGTCCTCACCGAGCACCGCCAGTTCGACTTCGACGTCGACTACTCCCAACTGGCAGCCGAGTACGGCGTCATCGTGCTCAAGGGCGCCGAGCTGGACACCTGCTTCGGGCACATGCTGGTCTACAACATCACCCCCGCCCTAGCCAAGGACGTGGACTTCGGCGACGTCAAGATGGACGGCCGCGAGCTGATCAAGGCCGCCCGCCACCACGGCGGGTTCGTCGTCCCCGCCCACCCGGGTCGCTTCGGCATCGGCCTGGTGGAGTACATGGAACAGGGCGAGGTCTTCGAGGACGTGTCCATCGTCGAGCGGGTCAACGCCGGCAGCAAGCCCGAGGAGAACGAGCGTGCCGAAGATCTCTGCCAGCGGACCGGTTACCCGGGCACCGCCGGCAGCGACGCCCACCTGGCCAGCCACATCGCCCGCGCCGTCACCGAGTTCAAGGCCGACATTCGCACCGAGCCCGAACTGGTCGACGCCCTCCTCTCCGGCGAGTTCCGGCCCGTCTACATCCAGGAAACCGCCGCCGCCCCCGTGGCCTGACCGCAGTCCAATATCTTCGGGAGCACGCATCAGGAGCGCCAAATATGCCCACCCAGATCGACTACGAATACGACCACTCCCTGTACGGCGTCGAGCACGAGTCCGGCCCCTTCGACGTCACCCGGGAGATCGTGGACGTCTACGCCCGCAGCGTCGGCGAGGACAACCCCATCTACACCGACGGCGAGGCCGCCCGGGCCGCCGGCTACGCCGACCAGGTGGCGCCGCCCACCCTGTGCGCCCTCTTCGAGCGCGGCGAGTTGCCCGACATCAAGCTGCAGTTCGGCCGCCGCCAGTTCCACGGCGGACAGCGCGTCGAGCCCCGCGCGCCCATCGTCGTCGGCGACCGGCTCACCGCATCGTCCCACCTCAAGGACGTCTACACCAAGACCGGCCGCTCCGGCACCATGGTCCACGTCGTGTGGGAGACCACCTTCAGCAACCAGGACGGCGTGGTCGTCGCCGACGTGCAGCGCTCCCAGGTGGTCCGGGAGTGATGCGGCGATGACCCAGGCAGCCAAACTCTATTTCGAGGATGTCGAACTCGGCGACGAGATCGGCCCCGCCATCGTCTCAGTCGCCCTCGAGCAGGTCGTCGACTTCTGCTCGCTGTGGGGCAACCCCGCTCCCAACCGCTTCACCGACCAGGCCGAGGCGGAGAAGATCGGGCTGGACGGGCCCATTGTTCCCGGCATCATGACCATGGCCCTGGTGTCCCGCGTGATCACCGACTGGGCCGGCGCCGGCACCGTGGCCGACCTGGACCTGGTGTTCCGCGGCACGGTGCCGCACAACCAGCCGCTGCACGTGGGCATCCAGGTCAGCGACACCGAGCAGGACGACGACGGCAACCACGTCCAGTGTGACATCACCATGACCGGCCCCGTGCCGGACCGACCGTACGTAATAGGCACCGCCCGGTTGAACCTGCCGTCCCGCGACTGATCCGGCACCCGGATGGATCAATCTCCCCGAGCGGTGGCGAGCGCCAGTTCATCCTCGACCGGTGACGGACGGGCATCGTTGCTCTTGGAACACATCGGCGCCATCCTCTTGGCGCTGGCCGATTTCGTATTGTTCCAAACCGTAGCCACTCTGCTCTGCGTCGCCATCTACTTTACAATTCCCGCGCTGGATGCCAGCATAAGGCAGGACGGCGCTGACTGGCGCTGGATCGACATCTTCCGCATCGTCAGTCCAACCTTCACCGTCTCCGGAGGCGCAGTCACCGTGCTCACCAGCTACTTCTTCGCCCGCAAGTCCCAGGAAGAGGCCAAGCTCCGCCAGGAGGCCGAGCAGCAGCGTCAGGAGGAGGCTCGCCGGCGCCAGGAAGCCGAGCAGCAGCGCCAAGAAGAGGCCCGTCTACGCCAGGAAGCCGAAGCACAGGTTGAGACCCTCAAAACCCAGCTGGAACAAGCCACCTCGCCCCGCCGCAACCGCCGCCGGCTCCGCAACGGCGCGTCGCCGGGAGCGTAGCAACCATGTTCACGGGCTATTTCTTCCACAAGTGGGCGCTGGAAGCGGAGCAGCGAGCGCGGGAAAGCCAGCGACAGGCCCGGGAAAGCCAGCTGAAACTACAGGAAAGCCAGCGCAGCCTCGAAGAACTCACCATCCAAAGGCTGGTCGCTGAACGCCAGTTGCACGACGCCAAGCGGTGCGATACGAAGCCGAATACAAACTCCTCGCTCTGAAAGCCCAGCGCCGCCGCAAACGCCGCTAACGGACACCCACCGCCATGCTCACCAAGCTCCGCCAGATCGCCATGATGGTCAACGACCTGCCCGAGGGTATCGACCTCTACGGCCGGATCCTCGGCATGCAGCCCTGCCGGACCGGCGCCCTGCCCCAGTTCGGCCTGGACAACGCCGTGCTGCAGGCCGGCAACGGCACCTTCGTGGAGCTGCTCGCCCCCACCGACGAGACCTCCGCCGGCGCCCGCTTCCTGCAGCGTCGCGGCGAGGCTCCGTACCTCATGATCTTCGAGACCGACCAGTACGACCGCCTCATCCCCCACCTGCGCGACCTGGGCGTGCGCATCACCGGCGAGACCGAGCACGAGGGCAGTAGATCAGCGTTCGTGCATCCCGCGTCCTGCAACGGCGCCTTCCTGGAAATCATCGAGGTGACCGACCCGGGCAACCCCTGGCCCGCCGCCGGCCCCGACTGGCAGTCCGCCACACACGAGCCCGGCACCCTCCAACTCCGCCAGATGGCCGTCATCGTCAACGACCTGGACGCCGCCATCGCCCACTGGAGCCGCATGTTCGGACTCCAGCCCACCCGCCGGTTCGAGATCAGCTTCACCGACCTGGAAATCGCGGTCCTGCCCCTCACCGGCGGCGATACCTTCATCGAGCTGGCCCAACCCACCAGCGCCGACTCGCCGTCCGGCCGCTTCCTGGCCCGCTACGGCGAGGGTCTGTACCTCACCATCTACGAGATCGCCGACTCCCTGGCCACCGACGCCTACCTGCAGACCCAGGACATCCGGTTCACCACCTCCCGCCGCACCGACAACTACGTCAATCTGGGCTTCAACAGCATCTGGCTGCACCCCGCCACCTTCAAGGGCGCGTTCACCCAGCTCTCCCAGGTGCTGGACGCCGAAAACCCCTGGCCTCCCGCCGGCGACGACTGGTTCCGTGACTAGCCCCATGCAACGGACATTCGCACACGATCACGCGGGCGACGCCCACGCCGAGCACGACCATCTGCACGCGGCGACGGGGGCGACCCACAACCACGCCGAGCACAGCCATACCCACTCTCGGGACGGGCAGACGCACACCCACGCCGGCGCCACGCCGCAGGTGGTCTGCTTCGAGGACGTCAGCGTCAGCTACGGGATGATCCGCGCCCTGGACAACGTCTCCTTCTCCGTGGAATGCGGCAGCCTGTCGGGCGTGGTGGGGCCCAACGGCGGTGGCAAGTCGTCCCTGCTCAAGGCCGTGGTCGGGCTGGTCAATCTCGACACCGGCAGCGTCCTGGTTCAGGGCCAGCCCAGTTCCCAGATGCGCAAGCACATCGGTTTCGTGCCCCAGCTGGAGCAGGTCGACTGGAACTTTCCCGTGACCGTGTGGGACGTGGCGATGATGGGCCTCACCCCCCAGCGCGGCCTGTTCCGAGGACACAGCCGGGCCAACCGCGAGGCCGCCGCCCACGCTCTGTCCACCGTGGGCCTGATCGACCTGCGAAAACGCGGCATCGGCGAGCTGTCCGGAGGCCAGCGCCGGCGCGCGCTGCTGGCCCGGGCCATTGCCTCCAGCCCGTCTGTCCTTCTGCTGGACGAGCCCATGAACGGACTGGATCCCACCGCTCAGCATCGCTTTTTGGACATCATCGACCAGCTGCGTGAGCAGGACGTCACCGTGATCATGAGCACCCACGACCTCACGTGCGTGTCCGCGCGTGCCAGCGACGTGGCCCTAGTCAATGGTCGCCTGATCGCCTATGGCCCTCCGGAGGAGGTGCTGCTGGAGGCGGTGCTGGCCGAAGCCTTCGGCCACCAGTTAGTTGTGCACTCCGCCGGCGGCGCCTACGCCCTCCACCACCACGACCACCCGGTCAACTGGCCCGGCCGCGAATAACGCAGTTTCCGAACAGCGGCCTTGCTTGCCCGTGCGGATGTAACCGGCCCGGGCTGCTCATTGACGCTCCGCCCGGCTGACCATGTCCCTTGCGGTCTTCTACGCCAGCGCGCTCATCTGGGCGTTCCTCTGCGTCCTGGTCGCCATCGTTGCTGGCGCAGCGGCAGGCAGCCGAACCAGCCACTGGAAGCGCGGGCTGGCCGGCCTGCTCGTCGGAGCGGCGTTCGGCGTCATCCTCAGCGCTCTGATCAGCGTTGTTGGCGCGGTGACTTTCTTCCTGATCTCCGTGTTGCCGGCCCCAGTCGACCGTTACGCCCTATACCTCACCGGCATCCTGCTGAGTGTTACGGCGGCAGCCCTCGCCGGACTGGCGGTGGGCCTGCTGGAGAGGCGATCCGCTGCCATTGTTCGCCGGTGCGTCATCGTCGGGGTCGCATTTGGACTGGTATTGGGCATAGCCAACGCGGCGGTGGCGCCGGTCTGGATGAACGCCTTTATCCCCGCGTTGGAAGCCGTGGGCATCGGCCGCTGGTCGGCCCCATCGGTCGGAGTGGCCACCATGGTCAGCGGAGTGATAGTTGACCTCGCGCTGGCCGTCGTCGCCTTCCGGCTCGTCCGCCGCAAGTGGGGCACGGCTCCACCTGCCGCCAACGCCGGAACCTGTTAAGATGTTACGGTCATTTTCTGGCGGATGCCCCCGAACACCGAGAGAATAGGATCACCGTAGAAACAGGAGAACACCATGTACGACCTCAACGGCAAGACAGCCCTCGTCACCGGCGCCGGCGGACGCCACGGCATCGGCCGCGCCATCGCCACCCGCCTCGCCTCGGAGGGCGCCGACGTCGTGGTAACCGACGTCGAGGCATCCCTGGACGCCATCCGCACCGAGGACCGCCTCGACGGCTGGCAGGGCTTGCCCAGCGTGGTGCAGGAAATCCAGGCCATGGGCCGCCGCAGCGCGGGCCTGTACTACGACGTGGCCGACAGCGCCCAGGTCGACGCCATGGTCTCCGACACCCTCGGCGAGTTCGGGAAGATCGACATCCTGGTCAACAACGCCGGCTCCCGCCCGGGCCGCGACCGCGTCCTCATCGTGGAGCTGGAGGAGGACGCCTTCGACGAGGTCATGCGCGTCAACGTCCGCGGCACCTACCTGGTCAGCCGCGCCGTGTGCCGCCACATGATTGATCGTGGGGGGCCGGGCAAGATCATCAACATCTCCTCCGGCGCCGGCAAGCGCGGCATCGCCCGCTACGGGGCCTACTGCGCCAGCAAGTTCGCCGTGATCGGCTTCACCCAGTCCCTGGCCCACGAGATGGCGCCCTACCACGTCAACGTCAACGCCATCTGCCCCGGCCTCGTCGACACCGAGCGGGTCGACTTCATCGCGGCCGCCCTGGCTCCGGAGGGGACCTCGGGCGAGGAGCACCGCGCCCTCATGGTCCGCGAGCGCGAGATGCGCGTGCCCCTGGGCCGCATCGCCCAGGGCGACGACATTGCCCGCATGGCCGCCTTCCTCTCATCCGCCGAGTCCGACTACATGACCGGCCTCAGCATCAGCGTCTCCGGCGGCTCCGAAATGAGCTAGCCGGATACCGCCGGTACCATGGAGGTGGTGCGGGCGCTGAAATGCACACAAAGGCGGTTATGGTCGCCGGCATTGCCTGGCGTAATCTTCTTCCCCATGGGGATCTGTGCCTTCTTTGTGTTTCCAAACGATACTCTCGCAGGCAGCCTCACACACGCCCAGTTTGTCATCGCGAGGAGCGCCGCGACGTGGCGATCTCGTTCCCGGAGCAGCGTTCCTTGCCCCAACGAGATTGCCGCGCTTCGCTCGCAATGACGGTTCCCGCGTAACTGGGTACGCGTGAGCGCAGCTGGCCCAATGGCTTGACGGGGTTTTTCTACGCACGGGGGGCGGGTCGCGACCTCTATCATCTACTCGGCCTTCCCGGCGCCGAGGGCCCCGCAAACGTCGTGAACCGTCGCCGCGAGACGCTCCCATCAACGGCGAAACCCAATCCATATCGCCTCGATCATTGACCGCTACACATGCCGGATGACTAGGCCTGCCAGGCGGCCGGAATACGTCGGAATATGCAACGCTATACCGATGAGAACTCGCTGGTGGCTACCCACGTCAAAGTCGTTTCGGTATCCGCCGACTGGTGACAGAACTCATGGATGGTATGGGGTTTAGCGCCGAAACCGCAACAAAGCCCGATGGGTGTTTCCCATAGCAGTTTGGAGGAACGTTGAATGCCCAGATACGGCAAAAGATTGTTGCAAGAAATGGATGCGGTCGACCGTTTTGAATCATTGTCTGCCCAAACCCACGCGCGGAACGCGCTTGGTTACGTCGAACGGATAAGAGACGATGGAGCATTATTTTGAAACGCCAATTCGAGGCAACAGGCTCAATGGCATAAGTATTGCAACGAATTGTGGGACTTCGTTGCCGACATTTGGAAACGACGCGACACGGACGAGCAAAACCTGGAAACTGCTATGCGCGAATTCTTCCAGACGTTTGAACACTTCGAACGCCGGATAGATCAGATGCTGCACCAGTTCGCAGCTGATGCTGCGCAGAGCACAAATTGCGAGACCGTATATTTCTTCATGCGTTTGGTTTATCGCCTTTGCACGTATGCAGTGGTCTCGGCGTGGATCGATGACAAGCAGGATCAGCTTCTTTTGACCGTCAACATCGATTTGGCAACTGGCAAGCAGCAGAGCGAGTGGACTGGCAATTCGATGCAGGTGCTGCAGAAATATAGGTCTGCTACTAAAAATTTCTGGCTGAAGAGCAATGGCCGTCCCAAGTGAACACTATAGGGGCTCGGAACGGCGGCCTTATGTAGACAGCCTCAGCCGGGCGATGCCGTCCACCACGTCGAAATGCCGATCGGCCGAGACCAGTTGCGCGCCGGTTTCCATGGCGTGAGCAGCGATCCAGTGTCATTTGCCGCGGTCTTTGACCCAGTAAACCACGAAAATAACCAAGGTCTTTGACCCGTATTTCCGAGGTCATTGACCCACCTTGGGAGCCAGATCGGCGACCATTCGCGCACTTCAATGTTGAGGTGCAGCGATGGC
>JAJEIA010000149.1 GCA_022823505.1 Dehalococcoidia bacterium | reverse complement strand
ACACCCTGCGGCAGATCGGACACAACCTGTTGAAAAATGAGAAAACCCTGAAAGTAGGCATCCAGGGGAAACGCCTGAACGCCGGATGGGACGAAGACTACCTGCTCAAAATCCTCCTCGGATAAGACGCGATTGCCCTGGCCAACGGTCAGCCGCTGCACAAATCTGTCCGGCTGAGCAGGTTGCGATGCGCCGGCCTCACGTCTGCATTTACTCTTGTCGTATAGACCCTTCCTCTCGTCCCGCCGACGATGCGAGTATCACGAAAATCTTGCTGCAATGCCCGGTCATTGGTAAACAGTAAGCGGGCGCCGCTAACCCGTGCCAACGCAAGGACGTGCTCGTCATTGGAACGGCAAATCCGCAGTGCCCGTAACGCTTCGGCTTCTTCATCGACGATCTGGTCGGGAATTCGTCGGGCACGACCGGCCAGCAATCTTTCACCAAACGCTCGTTGAAAGTCTGCGCTGGGCTCCAACTCGCGCAGCACATCGCCGCCAACGACGAATATCCCCCCGTTTCTTCGGATCAACCAATCGTAGAAATACCTTCCTGCCCCGGATTGACTTGCCTCCGAAAAAACCTCATGGCCGACATTCGCATCTACTATCGCACACATCTAAATGCCGATAGACCTCCGGAGTTCTTCGGCAAAGAACTGCCGGTATCCCTGCGGCGCATCCAGCACGTTGCCGGCGCCATCTATCCGAATGGAGTGAATCTTCACCGCTGGATCACCCGGCTCAAAGTACAGTATCGAAACATCCTCCGGCTTCAGCCCCGTCGTCCCGTCCCGCACGTCCATCCGCACCCGGTCGATGATGTAGTCGCTATGCGTCTCAATCACCAACTGCCTGCCCCCGGCGGCCACGTTGCAAAACAGCGTGCCCAGCGCCGCCTGCGCCTGCGGGTGCAAATGCACCTCCGGTTGCTGCAGCAAAAACATGGTCGACCCATCAGGACGTAGCAGTTCGGTCAAAACCGGCAACGCCTGGCTGACCCCGTAACCCACGTCAATCAAGTTCCGCCAAGGCCCCTTGCGTCGCTTGCCGAACTTGCGAACCTGTATCTGGAATGGATCTCCCTCTGACACTCCGAATGTTCTCACGTTGATCTCGTCAAACAATCCAGAGGCGCTACCAAAAGCTTCTAGGCGACATTTTAGCCCATGCCACTGATCGGCATCGCGACGAGCGACAGACGCAAGGTAGCTGGGGATGTGATTGCCTCCTGGATCCTGGAATATACGCATCGGATCGTATGTCCTCTCGGGCCGCGAACGTACCGGCGAGCCTGCGAAAGGACGAGCGAGACGGTGCCTCCGAGCCACGAATTCTCCAACCAGTGGTTCTGATTTCGGGAAATCGAAGACAAACTTCCGATCTCTGGATTCCGTATCTCCCAACCGGAATGGCACATCTGCGAAGGTCCAGAAAGGCAGTAAACTCAACCGGGCACCCCTGCCGCCGGGCCATGGAAGTCGTTCCGTGAATTCCCCGGACCGGTACTGTACGAACTCATCCCCGGGTTCCACCCAATCAATTGAAAATTCCTCGTCACCTTGGACAACGGTTCTTATTATGGGAAACGGAAACCCATCAATCTGTCCAAAAGTCGTGTGGAAATTCACCTCTGTCGCTGATTGGGCTCTCAAGTTCGTGTATTCAAACCCAGACGTAAACGAATCAGGTAAGGTGCCACGCCGAGCATTCCAATAGACAATCTCCTCAAACGAACCCAGGTCAAACGGCTCCTCCCGAAAATTCGGCACCACTTCCCGAAACGCCACGTCCCAAAGCGCCCTTATCAACGCCAGGAACGACGTCTTCCCAGTGCTGTTCGGGCCCACCAGCAGCGTCAGCGGCGCCAGTCGGGCAGTCTGCTCCTCGCTCCCAAAACAGCGGTAGTTCTGGAGGGTGATACTGTCCATAAATGCAGTGTAGCATCAACCGCCGCGAGCACGTTTGACTCTCCCCATACCCCGCCCGATAATGCCAGCATTCCCCCATTCCAGACGTTCCCGCAGCCCTGCCCATACTGTCCATGCCGAACGACCCTCCGTACCTGCCGTTGCCCGCCGGTGAGATCGGTCTGCTCACCGATCTCTACGAGCTGACCATGGCCCAGTCCTACTTCGCCGAAGGCATCCATGGCGAGGCCACGTTCAGCCTGTTCGTACGCGAGTACCCGCCGAACCGTGGCTACCTGGTCGCCGCCGGCGTCGATGACGCCCTGGACTGTCTGGAAGCCTTGGCCTTTGATGGCAATAGCATCGACTACCTGCGCAGCACCGGCATCTTTACCGCCGATTTCCTCGAATACCTGCGCGATTTCCGGTTCACCGGCAGCGCGCGCGCCATGCCCGAGGGCACCCTGTTCTTCGCCCACGAACCCGTGCTGGAGGTCACCGGACCCGTCATCGCCGCCCAGTTGGTCGAGACCATCGTCATGAACCAGGTGCAGTACCAGACCCTGCTGGCCACCAAGTCCGCCCGCTGCGTTCAGGCCGCCCAAGGCCGCCCCATCGCCGATTTCGCTGCCCGCCGCACCCACGGGACCGAGGCCAGCCTGAAGATGGCCCGCACCTCCTACATCGCGGGCTTCGGCGCGACCAGCAACGTCCTCGCCGCCCGCCGCTATGGCATTCCGCCCACCGGCACCATGGCCCACTCGTATGTCACCACGTTCGATGCCGAAATCGACGCCTTCCGCGCCTACTCCCGCATGTTCTCCGATCGCAGCATCCTCCTGCTCGACACCTACGACACGGTCAACGCTGCACACTCCACAGTCAAAGTGGCTCGCGAGATGGAGAGCGACGGCCATCGTCTCACCGGCGTTCGCCTCGACTCCGGCGACTTCGACGCCCTCAGCCGCCAGGTGCGGCGCATCCTCGACGACGCCGGGCTCGACTATGTCCGCATCGTCGCCAGCGGCGGCCTCGACGAGTACGAGATCGAACGCCTGGTCACCGGTGGCGCTCCCATCGACATGTTTGGCGTCGGCACCCGGGTGGGCGTTTCGGCCGACGCCCCTTCCTGCGAAATCGTTTACAAGATGGTTTCCTACGGCGACCGTCCGGTCATGAAATTCAGCGAAAACAAGGAGTCACTGCCGGGTGCCAAGCAGGTCTTTCGCCATTACGATGCTCAAGGCCTGATGTCCGCCGACGTAATCGGCCTGGCAGCCGAAGACGTACCAGGCGCCGAACCTGTGCTGGTTCAGGCGATGAGGGACGGCAGGCGCATCGTCCCGCCCAGCACAATCGCAGACGCCCGCCAGCGCGTTGCCGATGGCCTGTCCCGCCTGCCCGAGCCACACCGACGCCTCCGAGACCCGTTCCGCTATCCCGTGTCCACCAGCGACGGCCTGCAGCAATTGGAATCCCAAATCCGCGGCCGGCTGACCGCCGCCCTGACCTCATAATTCCCCAAGGAGCCCGAATCCGATGAAAATCGCGGTCTGCGTCAAGTTCGTCCCAGTAGTCTCCCGCATCGAGTTCGACTACGAGAACAAGGTAATCCAGCGCGAGGGCGTCCCCTCGGAGATCAACCCCTTTGACCTGCTCGGGATCAACATGGCCGTGGACCTCAAGTCCGACGCGGACGACAGCGTCGTCGCCCTGTCCATGGGCCCGCCCAACGCCGCCGAGGGCCTGACCCAGTGTTACGCCCTGGGAGCAGACCGCGGCATCCTCCTATCCGACCGCGCCCTGGCCGGCAGCGACACCCTCGCAACCGCCCAAGCCCTGGCCCTGGCCCTCCAGCGCGAATCCCCTGATCTCATCGTGTGCGGGCGCAACAGCAGCGACGCCGAAACCGGCCAGGTCGGACCCGAGGTCGCCGAGCTCATGGGCCTGCCCCACGTCAGCAACGTCCGCAAGCTGGACGTGGACCGGGCCGGCAATCGTATCGTCGCCGAGCGCGCCACCGACGAGGGCTATCAGGTCATCGAATGCCCGCTCCCTGCCGTCGTCTGCGTCACCGAGGGCGCCGGACAGGAGCGCTATCCCGGCCGCGACGAGATGACCGAGGCCCAGGAGCGCGGCATCGAGCAGCTCACCTGCGCCGACCTCACCGAAGACCTCTCCCTGTTCGGCCTCGAGGGCTCGCCAACCTGGGTCGAGGACATCCGCCTCGTCGAACCCGACCGCCTCGCCGTCGTAATCCGCGACGAGACGCCCGAGGACGCTGCGCGCCAAGTCGCCGACAGTCTCCGCGAGCGCCTGTCCGCCCTGGCATCCGACGCAAGCTCTGACGCCGCAAACGACGCTCTGCCCCGCTACACCGGCGGCGACCGCAACATCTGGGTCGTCGCCGAACAGGCCGCCGATGGCGTGCGCCAGGTCACCCTCGAGATGCTCGGCAAGGCCCGTGCCCTCACCCCCATCACCCGGAGCGAGGTGATCGCCGTCGTCATCCAGGACGGCCAAGTGTCTTCCGATGTCGCCGCCCAGCTGGCCGAAGCCGGCGCCGACCGCATCCTAACCCTGGACACCACGAACCTGGGCGTCCTCTGCGGCCGCGGCGTCTCCCGCGCCCTTTCCGACGCCATCGCCCAGCAGCCTCCGTACGCCATCCTCTTCGCCGCCACCGCCGACGGCCGCGACCTCGCAGCCCGCATCGCCGCCCGCCAGCGCCTGGGCCTCACCGGCGACGCCATCGACCTCGAGATCAACGATGCCGGCCAGCTCGTCCAGCTCAAGCCGGCCCTCGGCGGCAACGTCGTCGCCCCCATCCTCTCAAAGACCCTGCCCAACCTCGTCACGCTCCGTCCCGGCGTCCTGTCCCCCGGCGCTCCCGAACCCGGCGCCACCGCCACAGTCGAGGCCATACCCGCCTCCCCCACCGACGACGTTGACGTCACACTGATCAGCGAGCACTTCTCCGAAGAACACGGCGCCCTGGAACTCACGTCCGCCGAGGTCGTGGTCGGCCTCGGCATGGGCATCGGCGAGGAGAACGTGCCTGCCGCCCAACAACTGGCATCCAGCATGGGCGCCTCCATCTGCACCACCCGCAACGTCGTGCACTCCGGCTGGCTGCCTCACCACATCCAGGTGGGCATCAGCGGCCGCACCATCGCCCCGCAGGTGTATCTCGCGGTCGGCATTCGCGGTGCCTTCAATCACACCGTCGGCATCCAGAAAGCCGGCGTGATCCTTGCCATCAACCGCAACCACCGCGCCGCCATCTTCCGCGCTGCCGACTTCGGCATCGTCGGCGACTGGGCCGAATACCTGCCCCCCCTGGTGGAAGCAATCCGCCCCGTCCTCGCCGAACACGGCCTCGCGTAAGCATCTGGGGCAAATACTCAGGAATGCCCACTCTCGGTGGATTGTCAGAATCAGGATTCGCGGATTGGCCGGATCGGGACCATTTTGGGCGGAACACTCCTAATCCTGATGATCCATAAATCCCGCAAATCCTGATTCTGACGTTCTCCTGCCGCTAAACCGGGTGCCGACAGGAGGCAAATAGCTTCGTCACCACTGAACCCGATTGACCGGGGTTCACCGCGGGGAATACTGCCCATCTCCCTACGCCTGTTTATCGCATCGCGTACAATCAACCGCCATGCGCGCCCAATCCGACACCAACGCGCCGGCGATGCCCGGTCGGATCACGTGGCGCACCCTCCTGCTGGCCTCCGCCGCCGCCCTCGGCATGGTGCTGGCGTCCCTCGACTTCGCGGTCAACGTCGGCCTCCCCGCCATGCGCGACGCCTTCGACACCGACCTCGCATCCGTTCAGTGGGTCATCGTAGTATTCATCGCCACTCGCGCCGGCCTAGCCCTGGGTGCCGGAGCCTTCGCCGACCGTTTCGGCCTCAGGCTCGTCTACCTGTTCGGCACCGCGACCTACGTCGTGTCCATGATTTGCCTGTCCCTGTCGCCGACCCTCGAGGTGCTGGTCGGTTTCCGCGTCCTGCAAGCCCTCGGCACCGGCTGCCTCTACAGCACCGCTCCGGCCATCGCCGCCTCGGTGTTCCCCGAGCATCGCCGCGGCCTGTCCATGGGATTCACCTCGGCCAGCCTCGCCCTCGGCATGGTCACGTCCACCCTGGGCGCCGGCCCCCTGATCCAATTGTTCGACTGGCCCGCGGTATTCGCCGGACGCCTCCCCCTGGCCGGCCTTGCCCTGCTCATCGGCCTCTTCTCCATCCCCCGAACGCTCGGAAATCAGGCAACCGACACGGACAAACCCCGTTTCGACCTGCCCGGTTCCGCCCTCGTCCTGTCGCTTCTTCTCTGCCTCATGATCGGCCTCCGCCTGGGCCAGGCCATCGGCTGGACGTCGATCCCCGTGCTCGCCCTCCTCGCCGCGTCCCCGCCGATCCTCGTGGCGCTGATCCGCGTCGAGCGGTCCGCCGCTTCCCCCGTGCTGCCCGCCGCGCTCGTCCGACTGTCCGGCTTCCAAACCGCCACCGGCGCGATGTTCCTGGGCCATTTCTCCCAGTTCGTGATCTGGTTCATCTTCCCGTTCTACATCACCGATGCGCTGGATCGCAGCCCGGTGACCCTTGGCGTCATGCTTGCGGTTATGTCGATCTCCAACATCCTGTCGTCACCCGTCGGCGGATGGCTTTGCGACCGCTGGGGTGTCCGTCCCGTCGGCTCTGCCGGCCTGCTCACGTCCGCCCTCGGCCTCTTCGCCATGTCCATGCTGGACGCCAACTCCGCCGTCTGGCACCCCGCCGTCGGGATCGCCGCGGTCGGCCTCGGCGTGGGCTGGTACCAGTCGGCAGCCTACGCCCTGATGCTGGGCACCGTACCAGCCGAGCGCTACGGCACCGCGTCGGGCGCCATGTCCCTGGCGCAGGCCTCCGGGACCGTCCTCTGCGTCGCCATCGTCGGCGCAGCGTTCTCAGCGCTGGACGGCTACTACTCCGTCAACCATGCCGCCGCCGACGCTTTTCTCCTGGCTTACCGCGATGTCTTCCGCGTTGGGGCCATCACCGCTGCCATCGCCGCTCTGCTCTTCGTGATCCGCGCCCGCCAGCCGGCCCGCGCCCGAAACCCGGCCTGACCTCACACTCATTCGGACAACAAGAAACCGGCGCCGCTCATTCACAGCGCCGGCCGTTAATATTCGGAAATGTCGAAACGTCGAAAGGTCGCTACACCGCTCTACGCGCTCTCATCCGGCAGCATCAGGTAATGCGGCTCGCCGAACAGCCTCTGCGTGCGCAGCGCGTCCGCGTCCGCCGGACCCACCGCGGCATACGGGTCGATGCTCCCCCAGGGCGTCGACCGCGACGCGAACCGGAAATGTTCCGTCCGCCCGTCCCGGAACGTGACGTCCCACACGATGTCCTGCCCCTCGTAATGGGGCTGCACCTCCGCGCCCAGCGGCACGAAGTCGGCATAGCCGCGAACGTGGATCGCGTTTTCGGGGCAGAGTTTCACGCAGGCGTAGCACTCCGAGCACATGTCCGGCTCCTGGTTGCTGCCCTTGTTCACCATCCCATCCAGGACCATCAGGTCGTTGGGACAGATATAGACACACTGGGGTCCGCCATGCACGCCTGCGCAGGCGTTGCAGGCGGCGGGGTCGACATACGTAGGCACTGATCACTCCTAAAAAACGGGCGGCACACCCGCCCTGCGGCAAAAGTCTGCCGCGCATTGTAGCACCAATCTCCGTTCGGACGCTTCCCGTCATGGCGAGCCCTCCGTGGCGATCCCGACGCAATACGCCTGCCGCTCCATCGCATCCTTGCCCCTCCCCCACCTCCCCGTTACAATCGCCCCACGCCATGGAATGGCTCAGTGGAGGCTCATTGACCACCGCAGCTCCCGCAGCACCCCACGCCCCCGGCATCAAGAACAACCGCTCCTTCGTCCTCGGCAGCCTTTCGGTGGGACACGGCCTGTCCCACATGTTCGACCAGGGTTTCCCCATCCTGATCCCCGAAATCGCCGCCGCCATGGGCCTGAGCACCGTCCGTGTCGCCTCCCTCTATTCGGTGCGTCAGGCCGGATCCAGCGCCACCAGCCTGGGTGGTGGCCCCTTCATCGACCGGCTCAAATCCTACTGGGGCCTGATCCTCACCGCCTGCATGCTCGGCCACGCGATCACCTTCGCGGCCGTGGGCGCCTCACCCAGCTTCGCGATCCTCGTGGTCGTCGTATTGTTCCTGTCCATGCCCGGGTCCCTCTGGCATCTGCCCTCTGCGGCAGCCATCTCACAGCGCTTCCCCGATCGACGTGGATTCGCCATCTCCATGCACGGTTTCGGTTCCAACCTGGGCAACGTCAGCGGGCCTATCATCACGGGCATCGTGCTGGGCTTGGGATTTATCGTCTGGAGGCACGTTTTCTTCATCTATGCCAGCCTCGCGGTCATCATGGCCGCCTTCGTGTGGTGGTCTCTTCGCGGTGTCGGAACCGAGGAGGGCGGGGCATCGGTCCGGAGCCTGCGTCAGCAGTTCATCAGCGCGGCTGCGCTTCTCAAAAACCCCGTGGTCATGGCCTTGATATTCGCGGCCCTGCTCCGCGGGATCGGCCTCAACGCCCTTTTCAATTGGACACCTTTCTACCTCCGCGAGACCCTCGAAATGAGCCACGTTCAGCAGGGCGTGTACTACTCCTTGCTGACCGGAATGGGCATCGTCTCGGCCCCGGTGCTGGGCTGGCTGTCCGACGTGTGGGGGCGCAAAGCGGTGCTGGTTCCCGGCTTTTTCGTCGCGGGTCTGCTTTCCATGTTGGTGGTCAGCGCCGGATCCAGCCTGCTGCTGATCCCCATCATGGCCGGCCTCGGCCTCTTCAGTTTCGCCCTGCACCAGATCATCCAGGCCTCCGTGCTGGACTACGTCGGCCAGGGCACCGAGGCCACCGCCATCGGCCTGCTTTTCGGCATCAACGGCGTCATCGGCATCGGCTCCCCCTTCCTGGCCTCCTTCATCATCGACTACTGGGACAGCTACGGCACCGTCTACTACTACGCCGGCATCCTCACCCTCATCACCGCCGTGATCATCCTCGTCATCCCCCTGCGCAACCCGAACAGTCCTCAGGCCGAAGCCGCGTAGGATCTCTTCGGTTTACGGGTGAGTGGGTGGTAAAAGCGCGGGTACGCAGGATGCCAACCGAAACATCCACGCCCGTGCAACCCGAACATCTGCGGCGCGCTCTGGTCCAGGGCCTCGTCGACCGGGGCGCCATCACCAGCGACGCGGTACGGCACGCTTTCGAGCAGGTGCCCCGCCACATATTTGTCCCTGAGGTCGATGCGGAAACCGCCTACTCCGACCGGCCCATCTTCATCCGCTGGGATGACGGGATCCCAATCAGTTCCTCAACCCAACCCGCCATGATGGCCATCATGGCTGAGCAGCTGCTATTGGAACCCGGCTCTCGAGTGCTCGAAATCGGCGCCGCCACCGGCTACAACGCCGCCATCCTGGGTCACATCGTCGGCGACGACGGCAGCGTCGTCACCATCGACATCGACCGGGACATCGTGGAAGAAGCCGTCGCGAACCTGTCGCGGGTCGGATGCGATAACGTTCGCTGCGTGTGCGGTGACGGCTTCGAAGGTTTCGCTGTCAACGAGGCCTACGACCGAATCATCGCAACCGTAGGCGCCTACGATGTCCCGCCCCATTGGGTCGATCAGGTGCGTGAAGGCGGGATCATGGTCGTCCCTCTGTGGTTCAAAGGGTTCATGCTGAGCGTCGCGTTGCAAAAGCGCGACGGCGAACTTCGAGGCTTGTCCGCGTCGCCCTGCATGTTCATCCCGATTCGCGGCATGGGAACCAGGCCCGAAGGTTACTTCCCCATCGGCAGCCGGACAAACGACTCGCCGCAGGCAACCATCGGCTTGGAATGCGACGACCCGGCCTTCCGCCAGGATCTGCGCCGGCTGTTTGATCGCCAAGCCAGGATGATACCCGCCGGCCGCTCGCTGGCCACCCATTTTCATTCCCGGAACCTCAACTCCGGCCTGTATATTTCCCTCACGGTTGACCCGAATGTCTTCACTTTCTATCGGCCTTCTTCCGACGGAATGTTCCCCAGCGTCGGCTACGGCCTTGTCGACCGCGAGAGCATGAGCGCCGCCGTCCTGTGGGATACCCACCCCCACCAGGTGGCCGTCCACGGAACCAACGCCGCCTATCACCGGTTGCTCGCCCTCCTTGATCGCTGGGACGAACTGGGCCGTCCCTCCATCCGCAACCTGAAAATCCGCGCCATTCCAACCGACCGCCAAGCCGTCCCCAACGACCATTGGCTAATCCCCAAGCAATCCAGCTATTCCTGGCTTCTGGCCTGGGAAAGCTGAGCAACGCGCTCCGGCGCCAGCGCAACCTGCCCGCGTCAACCGCCGCCATCTCACGAGTGCCCGCTTCCGTAAACCGCCAAAAACCAGAATCCATCAAATTTCAGGATTGGCAGGACGCCGTCAGGACCCAGAGGCAATCCTGATAATCCCTAAATACGGGAAATTCTGTATCTGACTACGGGCTCGCAAAGGCCGTTGCGAGCCGACGCCGTTCGTTGCCGCTCCGATTGCCACCGTGCTACCATGATTGGCGTCATGGATCAGCAACACATTCGCAATTTTTGCATCATCGCCCACATCGACCACGGCAAGTCCACCCTGGCCGATCGCCTCCTCGAAATCACCGGGACCGTCCGCCCTCAGGACATGAAGGCGCAGTTCCTCGACCAGATGGAGCTCGAGCGCGAGCGCGGCATCACCATCAAGGGCAAGGCGGTGCACATGACCCACCGCACCCCCGATGGGACCGAATACCAGCTGAACCTCATCGACACCCCCGGCCACGTGGACTTCTCCTACGAGGTCTCACGGGCCCTCGCCGCCTGCGAAGGCGCGCTCCTGGTCGTCGACGCCACCCAGGGCGTTGAGGCCCAGACCATCGCCAACACCATGCTCGCCCTGGAGTATGACCTGGAGATGATCCCCGTCATCAACAAGGTCGACCTGCCCTCCGCCGAGCCCGACCGTGTTGCCGCCGAGTTGGAGCAGATCTTCGGCTTCCGCCGCGATGAGGTTGTGTTCGTCTCCGCCAAGGACGGCTTCGGCTGCCGCGAGCTTCTCGACGCCATCGTCGAGCGCGTCCCCGGTCCAAAGGGCGTCGACGACGCTCCCTTCCGCGCCCTCGTGTTCGACTCCACGTACAACACCTACAAGGGCATCATCGCCTACGTGCGCGTCGAGGACGGGCGTATCTCGAAGAACGACCGTCTGCGCGTTATGTCCTCCGGCCGCTCCGTCGAGATCATGGAGGTCGGCGTCTTCGCGCCCGAGCCAACGCCCACTGGAATACTCCAGGCCGGCCAGGTCGGCTACGTCGCCACCGGCTTCAAGGACGTGCAGGAGTGCGCCGTCGGCGACACTCTCACCAATCATGCCGAACCCGCCGACGAGCCTCTCCCCGGCTACGTCGAGCTCAAGTCCATGGTCTTCGCCGGCCTCTACCCTTCGGATGGCGAGGACTACACTCGCCTCCGCGCCGCCCTGGAAAAGCTCAAGCTCAACGATGCCTCGCTGACCATCGAGCCGGAAAACAGCGGCGCCCTGGGCTTTGGCTTCCGCTGCGGCTTCCTCGGCCTCGTCCACCTCGAGATCGTTCAGGAGCGCCTCGAACGCGAATACGACCTCGACCTCATCGTCACCGCTCCCAGCGTTGCGTATGAAGTCTTGCTCACTAGCGGCGAGGTCATCCGCATCGCCAACCCGTCCCTGTTGCCGTCTCCCAATGAGATCTCGGAGATCCGCGAACCCATCCTCGGCGTCACCATCGTAGCCCCCAGCCGCGCCGTCGGCGCGATCATGGAGCTGATGCACGCCCGGCGCTCTGAGTTCCGCCGCATGGAGTACATGCAGGGCGGCCGATCGGATAACGCCGATGCGGCTGCTTCCGACTCTGACGGCCAGAACCGCGTCGTCATGGAATACACCATGCCCCTGGGCGAAATGCTGGCCGACTTCTACAACCAGCTCAAGTCCCGCACCCAGGGCTACGCCTCCCTTGACTACACTTTCGAGGGCTACCGCGCCGCGCCGCTGGTCCGCATCGACATCCTCGTCAATCAGACCCCGGTAGAAGCCCTCAGCATGATCAGCCACCGCGACAACGCCGTCGCCCAGGGCCGCGGCATCGTCGAAAAACTCCGGTCCACCATACCGCGCCAGATGTTCGAGGTCCCCATCCAGGCCGCCATCGGCAGCCGCATCGTCGCCCGCGAAACCGTCCGCGCCATGCGCAAGGACGTCCTCTCAAAGTGCTACGGCGGCGACATCACCCGCAAGCGCAAACTCCTCGAAAAACAGAAGGAAGGCAAGAAGCGCATGAAGCGCGTCGGCCGCGTCGAAGTCCCCCAGGAAGCCTTTCTAAGCCTCCTCAAAATCGGCGAAGACAACTAGTCATCGCATCCCGGGCGCGTTCGGAGCCACAGTGCATTTTGGCGGCCGGCTAACGATCGCGCTTTTGAGTCGTCGTTCCTGCGAAAGCAGGAACCCACGGAACCCCGGGATCAACACGCGCGACCGGCTGACCATCGATCGGCAAACATCCCTTGGCCCGAATCCACCGATCCGACGTGGTGTTGCCGTTCAAGTGAGGGATGTGGGGCCAGGGGAAAGGCTTGCCAGGCTGTGGTGCCGGTTGGAATAGACGATGCGGGGCGTATCCGCCACGGCGGGTGATGTTGAGGGTCTGT
>JAJEIA010000111.1 GCA_022823505.1 Dehalococcoidia bacterium | reverse complement strand
TCACCCTGTTTGGCGCCCTGAGCCGTGAACCAGGCAAAGGCGAAGATCAGCGCCAGCGAGCGAATCATGATGTCCCGGCTCACCGCGATCGTTCGCCTCAGGCGTACCGCATCCAGCCAACGTTTCGGCGACCAGCGCCCGCCCATCCCCCGTATGTGGCGCATGGCGATGTACAGGCCTGCCGCAACAGCCAGGTACTCGGCCAGAACCGTGCCGGCGGCAACGCCCTGCACATCCCAGCCGAAACCCAGCACGAACAGCGTGTCCAGGTAGATATTGGTGACGTTCAGCACCAGTTGCAGCGTGAGGCCGGTGCCGGTGCGCCCCAGGCCGATAAACCACCCCAGCAGCGCGTAGTTGGCGAGCGTGGCCGGCGCGCTCCAGATCCGAATGTCGAAGTACGTGCGTGCCAGCGCCTCGACCCGGTCGCTGCCGTCGATGGCGAGAAAGGCGATCTCGCGGATCGGCCACTGGACCGCGATCATGGCCGCGCCGGCGGCAACTGCGACCAACAGCGCGCGTCCCAGGTTGGCGCAGACTTCGTCGATGTCCATGGCTCCCCAGGATTGCGCAGTCAGCCCTGTGGTGGCCATCCGCAGAAACCCGAACGCCCAAAAAACGAACGTGAAGATCAGCGCACCCACGGCTATGGCGCCGATGTAGGCCGGATCGGGTATCTGGCCCACCACCCCCGTATCCACGATTCCGATCAGGGGTGTCGAGACATTGGAGATGATCACCGGCAACGCCATTGCCCCGACGGATCGGTACGTCACGGGTCTGAGTCGTTCGGTTGCGTGCATATCTCGTCGGTATCAGTATTCCCGGGCCCGGTGAGGGATCAGAAGGCAATCTCGCCAAACGGTCTCGTATCGGGCATTATGCGCACGATGCAAGCCGCCGGAACCCACCTTAGCGCAACGTCCCTGGAAGCGCTCCGATCTCTCGTAAACAACGACTGGGCCGCCGTCAACCGACTGATTTTCCAGCGTCTGGGCAGCGATGTCGCCCTGGTCAACCAGGTGGCTCACCACATCATCCACGGCGGCGGCAAGCGATTGCGCCCGCTCGCGGTGCTGTTGGCCGCACGCGCTTGCGGTTACAAGGGGACCGAGCACGTTCCCGTAGCGGTGATCATCGAGTTCATCCATACCGCGACCCTGCTTCACGACGACGTGGTGGACGCGTCCGCGCTGCGCCGGGGAAGAAAGACAGCCAACTCGGTATTCGGCAACCAGGCCAGCGTGCTGGTGGGCGACTTCCTTTATTCAAGAGCGTTCCAGATGATGGTCGAGGTCGGAGAGATGGATATTCTCGACGTTCTCGCCAACGCAACCAATACCATTGCGGAAGGCGAAGTATTGCAGCTCATGCACTGCAACAACCCGGACCTCGCCGAGACGGACTACCTCGAGGTGATTTTTCGCAAGACAGCCAAGCTCTTCGAGGCCGGCGCGGAATGTGCGGCGATCATTTCAGGGCAGGATCGGACGTGCCGGCAGGCACTGGTGGAGTACGGGCGCCACCTTGGCCTTGCGTTTCAGTTGGTCGACGATGCCCTGGACTACAACGCCACGGCCGAGGAACTCGGCAAGAATATCGGCGACGACCTGGCCGAGGGCAAGTCGACGCTGCCGCTGATTTACGCCATGGACAAGGGAAGTGCGGCAGAGCGGCACATGATCCGCGAGGCCATCGAGACCGGAGGCACGCAGAACCTGACCTCCATCCACCTGGCCATTCAGGCCACCGGTGGGCTGAGGTACACGGCCGAGCGCGCACGGCAAGAAGCCGAATCGGCGATCGACGCCCTGGATGGAGTCCCCAATTCCGCATACCGGGAAGGCCTGATCAAACTGGCGCGTTTTGCCGTCAATCGGCGCTTTTGAATTCGTCGGACCCACACCCATGACCGAGCAGTCGTTCCCGATCCATCGCGACCGCTACGACGCCTTGATGGAGGTGGTGCGAACGCGCATGACGGTACGCGCCTTCGATCCCGGCTACGAAGTTCCCAGGGAACATTACGAAATGATCCTGGATGCGGCACGCCACGGGCCGTCGGGCGCGAACGCGCAACCCTGGCACTACATCATCGTCACCGAGCCGGAAACCAAACTTCGCATCGCCGAGTATTTCGTCGCCGAGCAACGCCGGCGGGCCAGACTCAAGATGAAGTTCCCCACACCCGACTACCGGGGGATCGGTACCGCGCCAGGCGTCATCGTGGTGGCCTCCGACTTCAGGTGGGTACGGGCGTTCCCGGTGCTGCGGGACGACGACTCGGCGCTCAACGAAATGTACAAGGAGAACGCCGTGTCACTGCCGAAGTAATACTCCCCATTTCTGCTGAAGTAAAAGTCCCCAGTTGAGTTGACCGGCAACTAGTTGCCGGTCAACCCGGGCGCCCTGAGTATGGTGATTTTCACCAGCGAGGGCGGGAACTTGATCGGCAATGGAGAGTTATTCGTGATTCATGAGTTGCGTCACCAAGGGTTATCGATTTCGGCGATCGCACGTCACACGGGCCTGGACCGCAAGACCGTGCGCAAGTACCTCAAGCAAGGGCTGCAGGCGCCCCGCTACGGTCCGCGGGCACCGCGGCCGCAGCTGCTGGATCCGTATCGTGGGTACCTGCGCGAACGCGTCGAGGCGTACCCCAGGATCCGCGCCACGCGGCTGCTTCGGGAGATTCTCCAGCTGGGCTACCCGGGCTGTTATTCGCAACTGACGGCGTACCTGCGAGAGGTCCGACCGGCTGCGGATCGAGGCTTCGAGCACCGGTTTGAGACCGCTCCGGGCGAACAGGCCCAGGTGGATTTTGCACAGTTCAAGACCGACTTCACCGAGCAGCCGGGCCGGATCCGCGTGGTGTGGCTGTTTTCACTCGTGCTCGGTTACTGCCGTTGGCTGACCGGGCAGTTCGTCTACGGGCAGCACCTGGCCAGCGTGCTGCGCTGTCACATGCGGGCGTTCGAGGAACTCGGCGGGGTGCCCCGGCAGATCCTCTACGATCGGATGAAGACCGCGGTGTTGGGCGAGGACGAGGCCCGTCACGTGATCTACCACCCGCGGCTGCTGGAGTTGGCCGAGCACTACGGGTTCCGTCCCCGTGCCTGCGCACCGTATCGGGCCAAGACCAAGGGCAAGGTGGAGCGCCCGTTCAGCTACATTCGCGACGACTTCTTCCTGGGCGCGCGCTTCGCCAATCTCGAGGATCTGAACGCGCAGTTCACCGAGTGGCGGGCCGGCGTGGCCAACGTGCGTTGTCACGGCACCACGCGGCGGTTCATCGACGAGGCCTTTGCCGAGGAACGACCGCAGCTTCTGCCCTTGCCCAGGACGCCGTTCAACGCGGTGTTGAGCCTGCAGCGCCGGGTCAGTCATGACGGCATGGTCAGCGTCAACGGCAACCTCTACAGCGTGCCGGACCGCACCCGCCGGCGCGTGGTGGACGTGCACACCCTGGCCGACGAGGTGCGCATCTACGAAGGCCGAAGGCTGGTGGCGGTGCACCCGTTGCTGCGCGGGCGCGGCCTGCGACGCCTGGCGCCCGGTCACCGGCGGTGGCCGCCGCCGGGCTCCAGCGCCCCGAAGCGCGGCGGGGAGCTCGTGCTGATGCCCCCCGGACACACCGTGCATCGCCGCGATCTGAACGTCTATGAGCAGATCGGTCACGCCCTGGCCGGCGGTGAACGGCCATGAGGGCGCTGCCGGAGACACCGCTGGAGCGCATCCGTGCGCACCTGGTGGGCATGAAGATGAGCCGTGCGCTGGAAGTGCTCGATGACTGCGTGCGCCGGATCGAGGACGGTCAACTCTCGGCGCTTGAGTTCCTCGATGAACTGCTCGGCGAGGAACGGGCCACGCGCGAGACCCGCCGGATCAAGTCCTGCCTGATGACCGCGCGGCTGACCCGCATCAAGACGCTGGAAGGCTTCGACTTTTCCTTCCAGCCCTCGCTGGACAAGAACCGCATCCTGGCGCTGGCCGAACTGAGCTTCATCGAGCGCGGCGAGGTGATCCATCTCCTGGGTCCGCCCGGGACCGGAAAGAGCCATCTGGCCGTGGCCCTGGGCGTGGAGGCGGTCAAGGCCGGCAAGAGCGTGTACTTCACCACGCTGGCGGAGATCATCGATACCCTGAGCAAGGCCGAACGCGAAGGCAAACTCGCCCAGCGCATCGCCTATATCATCCGTCCGGCGCTGCTCATCATCGACGAGGTAGGGTACCTGCCCGTGCAAAAGGGCGGCGCGAACCTGTTCTTCCAGCTCGTCAACGCCCGCTACGAACGCGGTGCGGTCATCCTGACGTCCAACCGCGGCTTCGGCGAATGGGGCGAGGTGTTCGGCGACACCGTAGTGGCCGCCGCGCTCCTGGATCGATTACTGCACCATGCCATCGTGATCGAGATCGCCGGCAACAGCTATCGGCTAAGAGAACACGCCAAACTCGTTCCGGACAGCCTGCGGCTACCGCCCGTCTCGGCACAGACCAAGCCCAAACGACGCCGCGGCCGGCCTCGGAAGAAAACATCAAAATGAAACAACCAAATTAGAGAAGGTGGGGAAATTTACTTCAGCACAACTGGGGAAAATTACTTCAGCATTGACACGCCGAGCGCATCCTGCTCCAGAGCGTGGCCGCCTCCACCATGTCGGCGCACCTTGCGGCAGCGGCTCTGGGCTACAACGTCTGGTGGATCACTGCCATCGGGCAGCAGGAGGCGCAGGATGCCATGAAGCCCCTGCTGGGGATCCCCGAGGATTTGTCGGTGCTGGACATCATGTGCTTCGGTCCGCCGAAGAAGGCCCCGTACAAGCGCTGGAAGAAACGGCTGGACGAAATCGTCAACTGGGATCGGTTCGATCCGGAGCACTACTGGACCGGGGAACAGATCGAGGAATGGGTCAGGACCCGGCGCCACCGGGTCATGTATCGGGACGAAAGCAATATCGATTGAGGATGATGCACGGATGAGTTGCTGGACCAGACTTGTGGCCCTGGCCATGTTCGGCTTAGTGGCCGCGTGCTCCCAGGACCCGGGTCAGCCGGTACAATCCCCTGCCGATCCCCCATCGGACACTGCCGCCGACAACCCCGCCGGCACGCCCGTTGAGACCTCAGCAGACACCGCTGCGGACACACCCGTCCCCACCGCGGACGGCACCGCCACCGACACGCGGCCCAACATTCTCTTCATCGTCGCCGACGACCTGGGCTACACCGACATCGGCGCCTTCGGCAGCGAGATCGCCACCCCCAATCTCGATGAAATGGCCTTCGCCGGCGTGCGCCTGACGAACTTCCGCACTCACAGTGCCTGCCAACAGACGCGGGTCATGATGATGGCCAGCGCAAACGTCACCGAAGCGCTTGAGATTCGACCGACCCAGCCCAGCCGTGAACGGGCCAACCGGCTGAGCCTGAACTGGGCGATCATCCCCGAACTGCTACAGGACGCGGGCTACGAGACCTACATTGCCGGCAAGTGGGACCTTGGCCTGGAAGAAGGTTATACGCCCTCGACACGCGGTTTCGACCGATCCTTCGTGCAGCTTGGCGCCTCGGCCAGCCACTTTCCCGAGATCCTCTGGGACGACTACAGCCTGTATCGATCGGACGGTGAGACCGTCGAGTACGAGGATTTGCCGCCGGATTTCTATACCACGGACTACTACACCGACAGGATGATCGAGTTCATCGACTCTGGTGAGCGGCCGTGGTTCGGTTTCGTGCCCTACACCACGCCCCACTGGCCGTTGCATGTTCCCGAAGATTGGCTGGATCGCCATGCGGGACGCTACGACGAAGGCTACGACACGCTGCGGGCAGCCCGGGTGGCGAGAGCCACGGAGCTGGACGTCGTTCCGGAAGGCGCGGTCCTGGAAGACTTCGAGCCGGTCGCCCCACCCTGGGGCGAGTTATCCGCCGAGGATCAGCGAGGCTACGCCCGGGCCCAGGAATTGTACGCGACCATGGTGGAGAACCTGGACTTCAACTTCGGCCGCCTGGTCGATTACCTTGCGGAAAGCGGCCAACTGGAGAATACCGTCATCATTTTCAGTTCCGACAACGGCGCCTCCACGGCCGCTTACGGTGTCGTACCGACCGCTCCGGGCGTCCATCCGGCGCCCCCCGGCTTCATCGACAACCGCTTCGAGAATTGGGGCCGCCCGAATTCCTTCGTCGACCATGGCCGAGGCTTCGCCGAAGCGGCCCACGCTCCGCTGCAGGGTTACAAGGGCGCCTTCAGCGAGGGCGGGTTGCGGGCAGTCGCCTTCGTTCATTACCCTGCGGCCGTCCCCGGCGGGCAGGTCAACGACACGTTAATGAGCATGCTGGACATCCTGCCGACATTTCTCGATATCGCGGGCAACGCACATCCGGGGCCCGGGAGTTACCGCGGCCGGGAAATCAACGGCATTCTGGGGCGCTCGTTCTGGCCGCACCTGACCGGGGAATCCGCAATCGTTTATTCACCCGGCGACTCGGTCGGCTGGTCGCGGGGCACCGGAGGTGCGCTGATCCGGGGCGATTACAAGATCATCAATACGCCCGCGGCAGGCGGGATGGGGGCGGAAACTCCCTGGCGGCTCTACGACATCGCCGAAGACCCCGGTGAGCACAACGATCTGGCCGAGGAAATGCCCGAGCTGACCGGAGAACTCGTCCAGGAATGGGAGCAGAATTGGCGCTGAGCCCGCGATTGAGCCGAGCCCACCACTGACTGGTCTTGAGTGGCGCGGCTCTCTTGAGTAAGTGCGGCTCCACGGAACCGGGCTCACACATCGGGTAACAGCGCAACTCCGGGCGGCGCTATTCCTCGCCCGCAATCCCTCGACGGTACGCCGAGACGATATGCACGTATTCGGTCAGCAATTGCCCCTCGGTATAGGGATCGTCGCTGGGCCTGTTCGCCTCCCGCCGGTGAATGGCTCGTACAACGTCCATGCCGTCAACAACTTTTCCAAAAGCTGCAAATCCCTGTCGATCCGGATTACGCGTGGCGCCGAAATCGAGCGCCGGCTGGTCGCCGACACAGATAAAGAACGACGCTCCGCTTGCGGTGCCCAGATCGCTGCGGCCCAGCGAGACGACGCCGTCCTCGTGCAGAATGCCCGAATCGCTCGTGGACTCGTGCTCCACCGTCGGCAATTCCGTTACTTCGCCAATCACCCCGCCCTGAATAGCCTCGATGATCGGGCTGCCGTGGTCATTCTCCGTGGTGACCGTCCGCCAGAATGCGCCTCCCTCGAAGTACCCGCCATCGACATGGTCCAGAAAACTCGCCGACGAAATGGGCGCTTGTTCCTCGTAGACCTCAATGGTGATGTCGCCAAGTTCCGTTTCCAGTACGACCATGGTTTCTCCCTGTGCTCCCCCTACTGCCAGCATCGCCAGGATCGGCGCCGAAACAACCCTTGAAATCATCTCCTCAGCCGTCGCTCGCTGCCCTGAATCGTCTGAGTTGATCCTCGGTAGCCGGCGGCTGATGGTCGCGCTTCCACTGTGCGTATGTCATGCCGTAAATGCGCTCGCGGGCCTCCTCGATATCCACATCCATACCGCGTTCGGCCGCCGCGGCAACGTACCACTTGCTCAGGCAGTTACGGCAGAACTTCGCCAGAATCATCAATTCGATGTTCTGCACGTCCTTGTTTTCGTCCAGGTGCTGCAATAAGCGGCGCAGCACGGCGGCGTCAAGTTCGGTCTGCGTTGAGCTGTCCATGGATTGGCCTCGTTGATCGGTCCGATGCTCTCGTTCGGCGCGTAGTCGGCATTTCACTCGTTTTCACTTGGTTTTTCCAGTTTGTCAGTATGCCGGCGATCGAGGAGAATGCCGTAGACTTAACATCAGAGCGGCATGGCATCGTTGTTCACGCGTCGGGCCCCAACTGGGCGTTGTCCAGCTCCTCCGCCCGCTTCCGCGCCGACCGTCCTTCGAGGCGGGCCCAGTACTCCACCAGGGACGCGCGCTTTTCGATCGTTTCGAACTGGAAGCCCCAGCCGATGTGCGAGCCAAGGTACACGTCTGCCGCCGTAAAGCGGGACCCTGCGGCGTAGTCGGTCTTTGCAAGTTCGGACTCCAGTACGTCAATTACCGTGCCGTATGTCCCGTAGCCGATCATCCCCTCGCGCTCCGCAGGCACTTCAAACCCAAGGTGGTGATTGATCACCGCCGCTTCCAGCGGTCCGGCGGCGAAGAACAGCCATCGATAGTACGCCCCTCGTTCCTCTGGCGTCGGAGCCAGCCCGGCGTCCGGAAAAGCATCGGCAAGGTATGCGCATATTGCCGCCGTCTCGGTTACCACACGGCCGCCGTGGCTGATCGATGGCACCTTGCCCATGGGGTTGATGTCGATATACGGCGGCGATTTCATCTCGGCGCCGTACTCGACGATCTCGGTCCGGTACTCGGCGCTCACTTCTTCCAGCATCCGGCGCGCGATGCGTCCGCGCGACTGCGGATTGGTGTAAAGGATCAGGTCGTCGCTCATGGCATGCTCCTCTCCGTACGCGGCGCGCACTGCGCAGGGCTTGTACCGCCACGCAGCCGATTGCCTGATGCTCAAAACTGTACAACAATGCGGTCGAATTTCCCTACAAGAAGGGTCGCAATGCATCATCGTTCGGAACAATTCCAGCCAGACTCTCTTTCAGCGACGGTCGTACCGGGCCTATTCGCGGGTACCGTAGCGGCGGTTGTGCTTGGCGTGTTCGCAGGTACCGCGGCGGCGCAGGAAACCTCCTGGTGGCCGACCTTCGGCGGACAACCCGGAGGCGCGCAGTATTCCGATCTCGACGAGATACATGCGGGTAACGTCTCCGACCTCGAAGTTGCGTGGGTCCACCGCTCCGGGGATGCCTCCTGGCTCGAAGCCACGCCCATCCACGCGAACGACACGCTCTACTTCTGCACGGCGCTCAACCGCGTTTTCGCGGTCGATCCCGTCACCGGCGAAGAGCGATGGCGGTTCGACCCGCATTCCGACGAGGGCGGGCTCGGCCTGATCGAAGAGGCTCGGAGAGACGCCCGCTGCCGTAGCGTGGCGTACTGGGAGGCCGAATCGCCGCAGCCGGGCCGGATGTGCGAGAAGCGCGTGTTCAAGGGCGACGTTCACGGCAACATCTACGCCATCGATGGCGATACGGGCGCTTCTTGCAACGACTTCGGCGCCGCCTTGGGGCACCCGGGCTATGTGACGCACTGGGACTACGAAGGCAACGGCGTCGGGCCCCGGCATACCACGTCCGGACCCATCGTCGTCGGCGACCGGGTGATCGCGGCGGTGGGCGTGGAGGACAGCGTCGTCAATGCAAGCGACGGTTTCGTGCGCGCCTTCAACGTGCGAACCGGGGAACTTGCGTGGGAATTCAATCCGATTCCGCCGGAGCACATAAACGAGACAGGCGCGGCGAACGTCTGGTCCACGCTGAGCGCCGATCTTTCGCGCAACCTGGTGTTCCTGCCGACGACCAGCGCATCGTCGGACTTCTACGGCGGCACGCGGACGTTTCCAATTCCGTATGCGACGGCGACGGTGGCCCTGTCGGCGGAAACCGGCGAGCCCGTCTGGCACTACCAGATCGTCCACCACGACGTTTACGACTACGACCTTCCGGGCCATCCGCTGATCGCGACGATCCGCAAGGACGGCGAGGAAAGGGACGTGGCGATCCAGCAGACCAAGATGGGTTTCACCTTCGTCTTCGACCTGGACACGGGCGAGTCGCTGTTTCCCGTGGAAGAGCGCGCGGTGCCTGCGTCTGACGTACCGGGGGAGGTCACCTCGCCGACGCAACCGTTTCCGCTGCTGCCGGAGTGGTTCACCCCCACCACCCTGACCCGCGACGACCTTTTCGGGCTGACGCCGCTGGACCGCCGATGGTGCCAACGCCAGTTCGACGAACTGCGCTACGAGGGCATGTACACGCCCCCCAGCATCCAGGGATCGTTGCACTACCCCGGCTTTCAGGGTGGCGGCAACTGGGGCGGCGCGGCCTTCGACCCCAACTCCAATCTCCTCATCGTCAAGTCCCTCGACATCGCCACCCGGCACTGGCTGCGGCCCAATGCAGGCGGGGCGATCACCCCCATGCCGGACGCCGACGGCGCCAGCGCACCCAACGTGAGCGCGAGTTCGTCCGGCCCGGGCGACCCCATGCCGGGAACGCCCTACCGGACGCAGAACGAATTCTTCATGTCGCCGCTGGGCATTCCCTGTACGCCGCCGCCCTGGGGCTCGCTCACCGCCATCGACATGGACTCCGGCGAGATACGCTGGCAGATACCCTTCGGCCAGGTCCGCCGCTTCGGCATCACGGTGCCGAAGTTCATGGGCTGGGGAACCGCCATGATCGGCGGACCCATCACCACCGCCGGTGGACTGATCTTCATGGCGGCGTCCATGGACAAGAAGTTCCGGGCGCTGGACGTGCGCACCGGGGAGGAACTCTGGCAGGCGACGCTGCCCTACGCGGGGATGGCGGTGCCGATGACTTACATGGCCGGGGGGCGGCAGTACGTGGCGATCGCCGCGGGGGGCAACCGGCGCACTTACACGGAGGAAGGTGATACGCTGGTCGCATTCGCACTGGGGGAGTGAGGCGACAATGATCCTGAACCACCTCAGATCGCCATTGGTGGCGGTCCACAACCGGTGGCGCACCTCGGCGGTTCGAGGCTGGTGGCTCACTACGGCGGTTCCAGGCCGGTGGCCGACGGCAATCCGAAGATGCGCGCTCATCCCCGCACAAACCCTTTGCGCCGCGTTGATCGCCGCGTTCCTCCTGGCGGCCGCCTCCGCGTGGGCGCATCACGGCCACCCGCATTACTTCAGGGGCAGCTACACACACTTGGAGGGAACGATCACGGAAGTGCATTGGCTGAATCCGCATACCTGGGTGTACCTCGAAGTCGCGGGCGCCGATGGCCAGCCCACCGTGTGGGCGCTGGAGGGCGCGGCTGCGACGACACTGCGCAGGGAAGGATGGACCGATGAAATGGTCCGGGTGGGCGACACGATTTCGGTGCGCTGCCATCCGCTCAAAGACGGTTCGCCCGGGTGCCTGCTCGGATATATCACCATGGAGAACGGTGTGGAGAAAGAATTCGACTGAGCCGGGGGCTCGGTTCGGCCACCGGTTTACTCGGCCATCCACGGAAACGCCGGCGACACGCGGAGACGCCGGCAGTACACCGAACACCGAGATCCCGGCGATCCACGGAGACGATTATGCGCTTGCCCAAGTTCCTGGCCTTCTTGCCACTCGCCCTGCCCTGCGGGCAATCCCTTGCTCAGGGCTGGATTCAGTACGCAAACCTCCAGGACAGGTTCGCCGTCAACTTTCCCGCCGAACCCGAAATCGCCGAGACCACCTACCTCTCCGAGTATCGCGGCATCATGCCCGCCCGCGTGTATACGGCAAATCGGGGGGACAGCCGCTATTCAGTTACGGTGGTCGACTACACCGAAACCGAGCGGTTGCTGGCCGAACGGGCAGAGCGCACCGGGGAGCGCCTCAGAGGGGATGACGTGCCGGGCGACATCCTGGGTTCGATCGACTACGCCGCCTGGAACATCCGCCAGCGGGGCGGCGAGGTGACATACGATTCCTGGGCGCACTACGACCGGATCCCCGGCCACCTGTTGCAGATCACGAACGCCGATGCTTCGAGAACCTTTGCCGGCATATTCCTGCATGCAAGGCGACTGTACGTCCTGGAGGCGACGGTGCCCCCGGGGTCCCCGCCGCCCGGTCTTTTCCAGCAGTCGCTGAACATCCTCGACGAGCAGGGCCGCCGCGTCCGGTACCGCTTCGAGATCGACGAGCAAGGCGAGATCCACCGGATCCGTGAGGCGCCGCGCGAGCAATTGGCCGGAGAGCCGACAGAATGACGCAAGCGTGCGGTTCGTCGTAACCGCCGTCGCAAGACGCCCGGGCGTCGCGGTGATCAAGTTCAGGAATCCCAGCTACCGCGCGCCGCCGCCCAGGTCCAGCAGCACATCGTCCATGATCTTCGGGTCGCCGGGTTCGCCGCCGCCGAAGTACCAGTCGCTGGGCTCGGGTCGGATGTCGGCGTAGGCGCCTTCAGCCGTAGACTCCCAGGTGGTCACGTAGATGCGGCTTCCCGTCCAGTCATCGACTCCGAGCGCGGCCCCTTCGTAGAACAAGGTGATGGTGCGGCTGTCCTGGTCCGTCGTTATCCGGGGCGAGACACCCAGCTTGTCGCCCTGGCGGTTCGCGTCGCTGCCTGACGACAGGTAGGTATAGCTGTCCCAACCGCGCGCGAAGTGAGCGAGATCCCAGTCCATAGCCTCCGGTGCGCTGGCATCGAGCAACGGCAGCTCCGTTGCGCCCTCGCGGTCCGGAAGGTCGAAAAACAGGGTCAGCAGCACATTGTCGAAACCGTATGGCGGCAACCAGGGCGTGGTGATCTCGGCCATGGTCACCGAGAGTTCCAGGTTGCGTCCGGCGGTTCGCGCGCTTACGGACTCGATCTCGCGCTGACGCCCGCTCTCGGAATGCTGCGGACTCATGTATTGGCCGGTCGGACCGTAGGCGTCGTCCGGATCGTCCTCCATCTCTGCCGTCCGCACTGCTTCGGTCACTCGGGTCGTGTAGCTGACACGCTCGGACAACCGGTCGGTTTCCGCCGAGTGCACCTGCAGGAAGTGGGAAGTTTCCCCGAGGTCGCGAACGGGTACATTGATCTGCCAGTTGCCCTGATCGTCCGCGGCAAACTCGAAAACGCGATCGAAGTTGCCGTTCAGAATCAGTTGCAGCGGCGCGTTGCTGCGGCTGACCGTGCCCGTGAGTTCGAAATCCTCGGTGAAAACGGCTCCTTCGATGCCGGACGACTCGACCGCAATGTCGAGGTCGGCCGGCGCCACGTCGGATGACACAGATTGGCCGACAGTCCGCAGCACGATAACCGCCCTCGGCGGGAGCCGCAGACTCAAGCGCCCTTCCGCATCTGTGATTGCAGGTTCTGCGGCTGATTCCGCAGTTTGTTCCATACCCTGTCCCGTGGCCGGTTCCGCGAACAATACCTCCAGGCGCTGAAACGGTGCCGCGCCCACATCTAGCCGATGCGCGAATGCACTGTGATCGGCCGTGTTCAGCAGGACGACCGCGCTCTCGCCCTGGTACTCCCGCCGGTAAGCCAGCACGCCCGGCCCGCTGGACTCGGATGCCAGCACCTCAAGATCGCCACGAGTCAACACGGGATGCTCGGCACGCAGGGAGGTCAATCGCCTAACGAATTGGAAGTACTCCGATTCCTGATCGAACGACCCCTCCGCATTACGATAACCACCCGCAAACATGGCCATGCGCGACTCCAGCAGGCCCTGTTCCGTCCCCTGGTAAAGGATGGGGATTCCCGGAATCGTGAACAGAAGCGCCAGCGCCTGCCGGAAGGCCGCCGGGTGCCCGGCCGCCAGAAATCTCGCCGTGTCATGGTTGTCGATGAAGTTCGGAATCACGAACGGGTCGGGATATAGCTCCATGAACCGTTCCAGGCGGTAGGCGAGCGCGGCGGTTTCCGTGCCACGGGCCAGCGCCCGGTTGACTTCATGGTAGAGGGGATACCCCAGCATGGAATTCGGTCCCGGCATGCCATCGGTTTCCTGGTACGCGATTACCTTGCGTTCCCCGGCATCGTCGTAGGGATCCGAAGCCGCGGTCACCTCGCCGAAGGTCAGAAAATGATCCTTGCCGCGCGCGCGGGCGTGAGCGTAAATCCCGTCATCGTCGTGCAGGAAGCGGTTCCAGAATTGAAACGGCACCAGTACGACGGTATCCATCCTGAACGCGTCCACCCCAACCTCGTCGATCCAGTATTTGTAGATCTCCTTGAACTTCGCGATAACCTCCGGGTTCTCGGTGTTGACGTCGCTGACGTGCCCGAGCGAGTAATAGTGCTCCTGGTAAGGGTCGGTGAAGTCCTGAATCGACGGCGTCCAGTGGTAGATATCCGCCTCGAAGTGCTCGGGATCGAGCCGGTCGATCATGTTGAAGGGGTACTGCACGGGGCCCGGTTGATGGGAGTTCGGCTCCAGCAGGTAGAAGTTCCTGGCGGTATCTGTGGGGTCGTATTCGCCGTCGTAGGCGAAGAAATTGCCGACGTGATTGGCGATGGTGTCCTGGATCAGGTACATCCCCCGGCAGTGCAGTTCGTGGGACAGGCGCTTGTAGTCATCCAGCGTGCCGAAGTGCGGGTCGATCTCCTGGAAATGCACCGGCCAGTAGCCGTGCCAGCCGGTGGCCTGGTACGGCGTGCTCCACCACTGGTTGTACACGGGCGGCGTGATCCACACTGCGGTCGCTCCAAGCGATCGAAGGTAGTCGAGCCGGTCGACGACGCCCTGGAAGTCGCCGCCGCTGAAGTGACTGGCCTGAGCGGGATCGTATTCGCCGTAGCCCTGGTCGTTGTTTGCCGAATCGCCATCGTCGAAGCGATCGATCATCAGCATGTAGATGACCTGGTCGCGCCAGTCGGGGGATGGCACGTGCAGTAACCGCCCGTCGCCGGAAGAGCAGACATCGGCCCCGGCCGGCGCCTGCGGATCCGCCGAACCGGGGACGTTACCCGGCCTGTCCTGGATGCACGCGGCAAGCGTCACCAGTACCGAAATGCAGGTGGCTGCTCTCATCGCATCGCCAGAAATGACACAGTTCCGGTGCGGGCGCAACGTTCCGCCCCATGAATACGAATGCAGCAGGACCGAGAGTCAGGCGGGTGCAGGCCCTGTTCCACTCGCAACCTTCACTGCCGCAGGAATCGTTCCAGTTCGGCGTCGGCGGCGGCAAGCGCGGATTGCGCATCCATCTTGCCCGTGGACGTCAGCTCCAGCGCGGTATCCAGTTGTTCGAAGACCATGTAGGTCGCACGGGTGGTGGGCACCTCCGTACCGAACTCTGCCTGCCGCAGGTACCCGTTCAACGTGGCGTTGGCGGCGATCTCCGGGTCGGCCGTCAGCGCCACGTCGGTCGGGATCGTGTAGGTCTCCACGGCAAAGTCCTTCTGCACGTTGTAGGACGACAGCCACATTGCGAGCCGCGCGGCTTCCACCTTGGCGGCGCTCTGCTTGGAGACGCCCCAGCCGAACACGCTGAACATCGGGCCCAGTCTCCTGCCGGTCTGCGAAACCACCGGCATGACGGCGACGCCCAGATCGAGCCCGGCCGCCTCGTAGGCGTTCCAGTTCCAGGAACCGTCCAGCACCATCGCCGCCCTGGACAGTTGGAACTGGGTGGACATGGCCTCGATGCCGGTGCTCGATGCGGCGACGCCGTGCACCCTCTCCAGGTCCAGGAACCACTCCAGCGCCTGCGCCGAACCGGGCGAATCCAGAGTGGGATTGTCCTCGGAGTCGAACAGGGTTCCGCCGAACCCCGCCAGAAACGGAATGAACCAATACGACCATTTGAGCGGTAGCGCGATCCCGAGCGTCTCGTCACCGCTCAAGGCCCTCGCGGCGGCGACCAGGTCATCCGTGGTCCAGTCGTCGCTCGGATATTCGACCCCCGCCGCGTCGAACAGGGACTTGTTGTAGACCAGCGCCAGGCAACCCTGGCTGACAGGTACCGCGTAAAGAGCGGTGCCGTAACGCATAGCGTTCAACGCCCGCGGTTCGAAGCGTGAGCGCTGAACGGGCGTCAGATGCGGCCTCAGGTCCTCCAGCAGCGGCAAGCCTTCGACGGAAACATGTCCGATCCTGCCGATTTCGGTATCCGACAGCCGCACCATATCGGGCGCCTCGCCGCCCTGGGACGAGTTGATGAACTGCTGCAGGTTTTGCAGATAGGGGATTCGCACCGGCTCGACTTCGACATCGGGGTGTGCGGCTTCAAAGGATTCCACGGCACTCAGGAATATCCGCTCGTCCGTGGTGCTGGCACCGAACGTGTGCCAGACTTCAAGCTGAGTCGGTTTTTCCTGGGCGCCAACGATCACCGGCGCCGCGACCGCAGCGGCGACCAGGAAGCAGGATGCCGCCCGGGTCAATGTGCCGGCAGTGGCTAATCGCGCCCGCAACACGTAAGCGTCTCCGACCTAGCCGTCTTCATCGGCGCCGCGCGCGGCAAACAGGAACGTTAACGGGTCATCCAGCCGTTCGCGCCACGACGCCTCGTTGTGATGGGCGCCTTCGTAGGACCTGATGACAAAGTCTGCCCCTTCACTCAGGCCCTGCTGAAACAGCCACTCCCGGACGGCCAGGTGCGGTTCGTGGTATTCGGCGTCAAGCCCTTCGGTGCCGTAGTCGAACCAATAGCGAACGCCATCCGGTACCGTGAAGCCATTCGCGATGTCCCGAACGATGTAGGGCGTCTCGTCGGCGCCTCCCGCGGTCTCGTCGTCCGAAGCGAATCGTGCGGCCCAGGCCTCCGACAGCACGAAGTGCGAGGAAATGCAACCACAGGCCCCGAACACGTCCGGGTGGTTGGTGACCAGGTAGTACGACAGGAGGCCGCCCATGGATGAACCCATCACCGCCGTGTCCTGTGGGCCGGTCAGCGTGGAAAACTCTTCGTTCACGCGGGGCATGAGTTCGTCGATCAGGAAACGGGCGTAGTCCCGCGCCCCATGCCACGGCGAATACTCGAACCCGCGGTCAGCCGAGTTGAAAACGCCCACGACGATGACCGGGGGAATCGTGCCCGACTCCACCAACCGCACGACCGCGTCGTCCACGTCCCAGATTTCACCGCTGCCGATCAGCCTGGGGTCGAACAGATTCTGGCCGTCGTGCATGTACAGGACCGGATAACGCGCCTCTGCGGCAGCGTCGTATCCGGGCGGTAACCAGATGCCGACGTGTCGCGGCCGGGCAAGGTGGTTTGACGCGACATCCTCCCAGTAGACCAGCGTCCCCTGTACGCCCGAACCCTGCCAGTCATCAATGTAGGTCACCGGGTCGGCCTGGAAGGCGCCGATGTCGTGGCTGACTTCCAACGAGTCGTCGACCAGAACGCGAAAATTGGGCAGTACGGTTCCGGACGGCCCGAGCGCCTGCCGGTTCCAGCTACCCAGCGTGAACTTGTATTCGAATTCCGTCCCGGCCGGCATCTCGATTTGCGCCAGACGTTCGAGCCCGTCGCTCGCCATCAGGTAACTGTCAGGCCGCCAGGGCCCGAGCGGTTCCTGATTGCCGGTCAGGTAGACGTCGCCGATGTCGCCCGGCACGGTGATACGTACGGTGACGGAACAACAATGCGCATCGGCTGATTCGCCGGCTGGCCGCTCGGTGCATGCCGCCGACGCGACAGTGATCAAGAGCACAGTACGTGAAGCAATGCTCATGGTGTCTCCCTGCCGCAGCACAACGCTGCGGCCGTTCAGAAATCAACACCCAGAGCATACTCCACGGGCCGGCGCAGATGAATGCGCACCGCGGATTTCGCCGTTAGTGGGTTGTGGGGGGCGGACCCGGTGGTGGTGGGAGAAACCCAATATCTAGAAACGGAACGTATGGGTGTATTTCAACGCGTACTGGGATTGTTCCGAGCGCAACCTGGAGAATGATTCTTCAGCCGAATAACCGTGGTTGATGACGATGTACAGGTCCTGTCCGGCGCGGGGATTCCAGCGCAGCCGGCTGTTGATGCCGACGGATTCGGACTCGTTGTCGTACTGGATGAGATTGAGCCATGACCAGCGAACGTTGAAGGCGACGTTGGCGTTGATGGCCATCAGCCGGGTCACAAATTGGCCATTGGGCAGATCGATGTCGTTGTATTCGTACTCAAGCCCCATGTTAAGGCGCCGATTCGGTCGCCACTCCAGTTCCGCCGACATTTCCACCCGGTCGCCGTTGAAGAATTCCCCCTTGTAGTAATCGAAACCGGGCGCCAGAACGCGTTCCGACGCGCCGGATATCTGGATATCGAAGCCACTGTATTCATGGTCGCCGACGGGGATCACCGTTCCATCCACCACTTCGAAGTCCTCGAAGAGTACTTCTCGCCTGCGGTTGAAATTGAGGCTGAATTCGTCACCCGAATGGGTTTCCAGTTCAAACAGCTCAACGTACAGGCGTTCGCTTTCCAGCCCGCCGGAAAGCCTGTCGAACGACTCCACGGAGGCGCCGTGGGCCACCGCCCTGATCCAGGGGTGATCCGGGTAGCTGGTGTATCCAGCCTGAACCTCGCTGCGCCGGATCCCGCGGCGATTCACGAACCCGAGCGCGGGATTGAACTGGTCGTCGAATTGCTCCACGGCGACCTCGCCTCTCAGCCCGGTATTGTTGGGCGCCGACAGGCGGAGCCCCCAGGCGCTCTGATCGCCGACCAGGTCCTGGGTATCCGACTGCTGGTACCACGCCTCGCCTTCCAGCGTACGCCCGCCGGGCAGTCGGGTATTGCGATAGCGGAAATCCATGCCGAACAGGGAGTTGTCGAGATTGTTCCGGGGATCGCCGTTGGTGACGATCATGCCGATGCTCGACTCCTCCAGAATGTTGGCCGACAACCGGCCGACGAACAGATTGGTACTGTCAACGCCCTGGAACTCATCCTGCTGGATGTCAAGCACACCGATGTTCCAGCGCCCCACCCGCCCGGTGACCTTTGCGCCGAGATCCAGGTCCACGGGCTGCCCCCGCCTACCCAGGCCGATTCGGCGAGAATGGAACGGGATTCCGTTCCGCCGCAGCCCGCCGAAAGAAAAAATGTCCACATCCTGCAGGAAGAAGTCCCGCTTCTCGGGGAAGAACAGCGAAAAGCGGGTCAGGTTGATCCGACGGTCATCGACTTCCGTGGAGGAAAAGTCGGTATTCATCGTCAGCACGCCGCTCAGCGAAGGCGTGAAATTGTAGAAAACATCCAGTGCGGGCTCCGTGGCGGAGCTACTGGCGCTGGTGTCGTAGCTGCGGGACCCGGACATCACCACGGTCGGAATGATGTCCAGCCCCCTGCCCTGTCTCAGCCCGGTCAAACCCGTAATGGTCCCCGTCGTGCCGGGGTTGACCTCCCTGTTGAAGGAAACCCAGGCGATATCCTCCTGGTGGCGGGCGATGGAGCGTTCGACGGTGAATCCCCAGTCGGGGTTTTCCGGGTTGAAATTCAAGGTCTTGAACGGAATTTCGAATTCCGCCGTCCAGCCGTTGTCGTCGATGGCCGCTTCGGCGAACCAGATACCTTCCCAGTCCCGATTCAGTCGGGTCGGCGTTTCGAAAACCCCGTCCTCCCGGCTGCTGTTGGGATTGACCTGAAAGTTGTAGCCCGTGCGATTGTTGTTGAAGGGATCGAGATAGATTCCGATGGAATCGTCCCATCGCAGCGTCCCATGCTGAACCATCTGCCGTGCCCTGATCTGGTCCGGTTCGCTGTCCCACATCCGCGCGGCGACATAGAGGCTGTCGCTGTCGTAGAGAATCCAGACTTCGGTACGCTCGCTGGGCTCGCCGTGGTCCACGGGCTCGAATTGATGCATGTCGTCCATGGACGGGGCGTTCGCCCATACGGCATCGTCCAGTACGCCGTCGATGACCGGCGGAGTCTCTGTTCGCGCCACGGACAGAATCTTGTCGGCGCTGACCCGGGACGAGACAGCTTCCTGCGCGCAAAGAGGCGCGGCAAACACAAGCGTCATTGCCGTCAGACAGGCGGCGCTATGGCGGGATGCAAGCAGCACTGACCTATCCTCTCTGGCGTTCCGGAGACATGCGAACAACACTCATCATGTTGTCACAAAACAGTATGACCATGGATTAAGAATTGGTAACGACTTGAATCTCAAGAATTATTCAGGAATTGAAGCATTTCGATCGCTACTCGACGCCGTTGATCTGTTATGGCGCAGCAAAAAGAAGTTTGCAGACGCAACCCTGCCGCCAACGTAAAATAGCGCCTTCGTTTTGGAGACTGCGTTCAGTGATCAAGCTCAAGAGCCACGCAAGCGGCGCCTGGCACGAGGGTCGGGGAGAATCCGCCATTCTGCTCAACCCCGCCACGGAAGAACCGCTGGCTGAAACCTCCACGGACGGAATCGACTTCAGGGACGCGCTGGACTACGCCCGAGACGTCGGCGGGCCGGCATTGCGGAACATGACCTTCGCGGAACGCGGAGCGTGCCTGCGCAGTATCTACGATGTGCTCTATGCCCACCGTGAGGAACTGCTGAATCTCTCCGTAAGCAACGGCGGCAATACCCGCAATGACGCCAAATTCGATGTGGACGGCGCCAACTATACGCTGCTGGAGTACGCCTCCTACGGAAAGAAACTGGGCGATCGCACGCTGCTCGTGGACGGAGACTCCGAGCGGCTGACACGCAACCCGCGCTACGCCGGCAAGCACATCCTCACGCCGTTGAGAGGCGCCGCGGTCCATATCAACGCCTACAACTTTCCTGCGTGGGGATTCATGGAGAAGGCCGCAGTCGCCCTGCTTGCGGGCATGCCGGTCATTACCAAACCTGCCACGAGCACGGCGCTTCTGGCTTATCGCATGACGGAGTTGCTTGTGGACGCCGAAGTGTTGCCCCAGGGCGCACTGTCGTTTATCGCAGGTTCCACCGGCGATCTGCTGCACCACCTGGGACCGCAGGACGTGCTCGCCTTTACCGGTTCCAGCGACACCGCGAAACGCCTGCGGAGCCTTGACGCCCACGTTCAGTCTTCCATGCGTATCAACGTGGAGGCCGACAGCCTCAATGCAGCTGTGCTGGGCCCTGATGTAGCGCCCGGCAGTGAAGCCTGGCAACAGATGATCCGCGACATCACCACCGATGTACGCCAGAAGGCGGGCCAGAAATGCACCGCGATCCGGCGCGTGCTGGTGCCGCCGGAGCGTCGTGAAGCCTGCATCGAATCGCTGGAGGACCAGCTTGACCAGTTTATCGTGGGCAATCCGGCAGATGCTTCGGTGCGGGTGGGACCGCTGGTCAATGCCGCACAGTTGGAAGACGTTCGCGAAGGCCTCAAGGCCCTGGAGACGGAATCGACGCGGGTCATGGGCGATGCCGAGCCCACCGATCTGCCCGGAACGGAGAACGGACGCGGCTATTTTGTCACGCCATTCCTGTTCGATTGTGAGGATGCCGGCACTGCGCACATCGTGCACACGCGCGAAGTGTTCGGCCCCGCGGTCACGGTGATGGCGTATCGATCAGTGGAGGAAGCCGCCGCCATCTGTGCCCGGGGAGACGGCGCGCTGGTATCCTCGGTCTATTCGAACGACCGGCGATTTGCCCGCGAGATGCTGCTGGCGCTGGCGCCGTTCCACGGCCGGCTGACCCTGGGCGGAGACAAGGTTGCGAGCTTCGCTCCGGGTCCGGGCGCCGTGCTGCCCGCGATGGTCCATGGCGGACCGGGCCGGGCCGGCGGCGGCGAGGAACTGGGTGGCCTGCGTGGGCTGTCGTTCTACCTGCAACGCACGGCCGTTCAGGGCTACCAACCGCTGCTGGAGAAGTTTTTCCCCGGCGCTGACTAGACATTATGGATTGACCTGCCCTGACCTCAAGCATCGTGGGTTATGTTTGGGATCGGACCGTTGACACAGAGCCACATTGAGGAGGGCAGGCCATGGTTGAGTATAGCGCGTATGTTGGGTTGGACGTTCACAAGGACACGATCGCGGTGGCGGTGGCGTTGCCGGGTCGTGAGGAGCCGGTTTATCGGGGCGA
>JAJEIA010000093.1 GCA_022823505.1 Dehalococcoidia bacterium | reverse complement strand
CCGCCCCTGGATTCCCGCTTCCGCGGGAATGACGGTTCGGGGGGTCTCTGCCTCATGAGTTTCGATACAGCCTGTTCCGCGGGAATGACCTTTCCGGGCGTTGTACGGTTTATCATCCGAGCGGCGTCACACCCTGGGAAGCGCGGGTCACCATGTGGATTGACCGGCGGGGACACTAGATGCCCGTTCCCGCCCGCTTGAGGCGGGGGTCCAGGACGTCGCGGAGGGCGTCGCCCAGGAGGTTGATTCCCAGGACGGTCACGAAGATGGACAGGCCGGGAAAGAGCGCCAGCCACCAGGCGGTGCTGATGTAGATGCGACCGTCGGCGAGCATGGTGCCCCAGGTGGGGATCTCGGGGGGCACGCCAAGGCCCAGGAAGCTCAGGCTGGCCTCGGAGATGATGGACGAGGCCATGGCGAAGGTGCCGATGACCAGCGATACCTGGATCAGGTTGGGGATGATGTGGCGCGCGATGATCTGGGCGTCGCTGGCGCCCAGCGACTTGGCCGAGATGACGAACTCGCGCGCCTTGAGCGACAGGCTCTGGCCGCGCGTCACCCGGCAGTACTGGATCCAGCGTTGTGCCACCAGGGCGAGGATCAGGTTGAACAGGCCTTGTCCAAGGAACGCCATGATGGTCAGGGCCAGCAGCAGCGGCGGGAAGGCCCATACCACCTCCACGAACTTCTGGATCGTGAAATCCACGTTGCCGCCGAAGTACCCCGACGTGGCTCCCAGAATCACGCCGACGAAGCCGGAGATGAACACCACCGCAAAGGCGATCAGCAGCGACACCCGGGCGCCGAAGACGATACGGCTCAGGATGTCGCGGCCGAGGTTGTCGGTGCCGAGAAAGTGGGGGCCCCAAAACCATTGGGGCGCATGCAGCATGGTCTCCAGGCTCTGCTGGTTGGGATCGAACGGCGCCACCAGCGGTCCGAGGGCGCCGGCGATGATGAAGATCAGCACGACCGAACCGCCCAAGTAGACCTTGGTGCGCATCCACGGACGCCACCACTGGGTGCGGGGCCGTGCGCGGCCGGAGTCCGGCGTGCCCGTGTCAATACCGTATTCTTGGGTCGATGACTGCATAGAGCACGTCGATCAGAAAGTTGATGGCGACGAACGCCACCGTGTACACCAGCACCAGCCCGGTCACCAGCGGGTGGTCGCGCGCGTTGAGCGCGATGACCAGCAGGCTGCCGCTGCCGGGCCACGAAAAGACCGTCTCCACGATGATCGAGCCGCTCAGGAGCGTGCCCAGCTCGAGCCCCACCACGGTGATCACCGGAATGAGCGCGTTGCTCACCACGTGACGCCACAGCACCTTGCGCTCTACCAGACCCTTGGCGCGGGCCGTGGTCACGTACTCCTCGTGCATGACCTCCAGCACCGACGACCGCGTCACCCGCATGAGGATCCCGAGCATGTTGGAGCCCAGGGCCAGGGCCGGAAGGAAAAGGTGCTCCAGGCCGTCGCGCACGCCCGCCCAGTTGCCCTGGATGGCGCTGTCCACGACGTAAAATCCGGTGATGCGCTCCCCGGCGATGCCGTAGGTGTCCCGTCCCGCGGACGGGAGTATATTCAATATGCCGGCGAACAGCAGGATCAGCATGATTCCGAACCAGAAGCTGGGCATGCTGATGCCGAAGAGGCCGAAGGTCGTGCCGGTGTTGTCCACCCATGAGTTGGGCTTGGCCGCCGCCCACACCCCCAATGGAATCGCGAAGATGATGGCGATGATGACGGACGCGGTGGCGAGCTCCAGGGTGGCCGGGATCCGGTTGACGATCACGTCCATCACCGGCTCGTCGTACTTGAAGGAGCGCCCGAAGTCCCCTTTGGCCGCTGACATGAAGAACTTGAGATACTGGACGTAGACAGGCTGATCGAGGCCCCACCGTTCCCGGGCCTGATCGATGTCCTCCTGGGTCGTGTCCTCGCCCAGCAGCATGAGCGTCGGATCACCGGGAGCGGCCTGGATCAGCAGGAAGACGAGCAGGCTGATGAGCACCATGACCGGGATCGTCCCGACCAGACGGCGGAGCAGATAGGTTCCCATGGGACAGTCTCTCGAAAAACCTACCGTCTATGACATAGGCGAAGGGATTTCAAGGACCGCAGGGTGGCGCGTAAGGGGCGAGGGCCCTGCTGCACGGGTATGGACACGGGTCCGTGAACTATGCGGGCCGCCTGTGCTATGGACAGGACACCAGCCCAACCACGAACAAGGGACGAATCCATGGCGAAGGACCTGCGTACATTCATCGAGCAACTTGCGGCATCGGCGCCGGACCAGATCCACATGGTCACCCGGCGGGTGGACCGCAGGTTCGACATCACCGCCATCGCGGAGCGTCTGGGTGAGGACGGGAAGTTTCCCGCGCTGGTGTTCACCGACGTGGACGGGTCGTCCATGCCGCTGGTGATCAACCTGACGGCCACCTACGAGCGGCTCGCGCTGGCCCTGGGGACCGACGTGCACGACATGGTGCGGGTCTACGGAGAGCGGCAGGCCAAGCCGATCCAGGCGGAGACCGTGTCCGACGGGCCGGTGAAGGAGGTGGTACTCAAGGGGGACGCGGTGGACCTGTCGGCACTGCCCATCCCCTACCACAACGAGTTGGACGCCGGTCCCTATATCACCGGCGGGGTCATGATCCTCAAGGACCCGGACACGGGCGCCCAGAACGCCGGCCTCTACCGCCACCAGGTGCACGACGCCCGCACCCTCGGAGTCTACATCCAGGGCAGCCACCACGGCGGCTACATCTACCGGCGCAACTCGGAGCGCGGCGAGCCCACCGAGTTCGCCCTGGTGGTGGGGCACTATCCGACGTTCATGCTCGGGGCGGTGTCGCGGCTGCCGGGCATCGGCGGCGAGTTCGCCGAGGCCGGCGCGCTCTTGCAGGAACCCATCGAGCTGGTCAGGGCCGAGACCGTGGACCTCATGGTGCCGGCCCACGCGGAGATCGTGATCGAGGGGCGGCTTCTGCCGGACGAGACCCGGCTCGAAGGCCCCTTCGGCGAGTGGACCGGCTACTACGTGAGCGTCGGCGCCCAGCCGGTGATGCACGTTTCGGCCATGACCATGCGCCGGAACCCCATCTACTACGACGTCTTTCCGGCCGGCCAGGAGCACTTGGTGCTGGGCAGCCTGCCGCGCATGGGCACCATCTACCGTCGCGTCCGGGAAGCCGTCCCCGGCGTGGTTAACGTCAACGTACCGGCGCACGCGCGCACCCACTGCTACATCTCCATCCGCAAGACCCGCGACTCCGAGGTGAAGCGCGCGGCCCTTGCGGCCATCGCCACCGAGCCCGAGAACCTGCGTTGCGTGGTGGTGGTGGACGACGACATCAACGTGTTCCACGAGCCCGAGGTGACCTGGGCCATTGGCACGCGCATGCGCCCGGACAAGGACGTACTGACGATCCCGGACTGGAACGGACCGGGCGACCTCCTGCCGTCCAACTGGAACTACACGGTGGACGGCACCCACGAGCCTGTCATGGGCGCGGTCATGATCCTGGACGCCACCAAGCCGGCGCCGCCGGTGCAGTACCCGCAGCGGGCGCGCCCGCCGCAGGACAAGGTGCGGGCGGTGCGGCTGGAAGGGCTGCTGCAGGCCTTCGACCCGTCGCTGCTGCGGTAGTGCCTCAGCGCGGCAACGCCTTGACCGGAAATCGAAGGAGTGCCAGAATTTGCCTCGCCTCGTTGAACATGTCGTGAAGAGGTTTTCTTCAAACCGAAAGGAGCCCGTGATGCGAATTCCGAAATCGTTGTTCAAGGCCTTTCTCGTCGTGGTCGTCGCCCTGTCGCTGGCGCTGGCGGTGACGCCGGCATCGGCCGCTGACTGGAAGCCCAGCAAGCCCATCACCATCCTGGTGGGATTCACGGTTGGCGGCGCCATGGACACCGCCGCGCGGCTTCAGGGCGAGGTCATGTCGAAGCTGCTGGGGGTCCCCGTGCTCATCCGCAACGTGCCGGGCGCCGGCGGCCGGAACTCCGTGACCATCCTGAACCGGGCCAAGCCCGACGGCCACACCATGGCAGCCATCAACCTGCCCGGTCAGGCCGTCAACCAGGTCGCGCGCGGAATGAAACCCGACCTGCGGAGCTTCACGTGGATCGGACGCCAGGTGTCCAACCCGTACTTCCTCCAGGCCACCACCAAGGAGGGCAAGGATCAGTGGACGAACTTCAAGCAGATGAAGACGGCCAAGAAGCCCATCAAGGCGGGCATCACCGGAACCGGCGGGAACACGTTCCCCATCTCCGTCATCACCGCCAACCTGGTGGGCTTCCCGGTAGAGTTCATCGCCGGCTTCAAGGGACCCGAGTTGATCACGGGCATCATCCGCGGCGACATCACGATCACGAACCTGCCCTTGACCAAGCGCTGGACCACGGCGGTTCAGTCCGGTGAGGCCAAGGCCATCGCCGTCTACCTGCCGGAGCGGCATCCCAAGTTCCCCGACATCCCCACCGGCGTGGAACAGGGGTTTCCGGCACTGGGATCGGCTTCCCTGGTGGGGCAGAACCTCTACGCGCTGCCGCCCAAGACCCCGGCCAACATCGCGTCCGTGATCGAAGCGGCCCTGGTGAAGGTCAACAACGACGCGGCGCTGAAGGAAAGGATCGAGGCCAACGGCAACATCGTGGCGCCGTTGAGCAGGGAAAACACCACCAAGCT
>JAJEIA010000140.1 GCA_022823505.1 Dehalococcoidia bacterium | reverse complement strand
GCAGAGGAAAGGCCTTCGAACAACTGCCGTCCCAAGACGGGAAACTGCACTTCAAGGTCAACTTCTCAGTCTACGTACCAGTCCAAGGGGACCCCGTCCACCGAGGCTCCGTGAACGCCGTCGCCGGCCTCGTGCCGCCGCAGAACCAAAGCGACCCCATCCCACAGGCCAACGAACTGGAAGCCGTCACCGACCAAGTGCCGATCTTCTCCAGCCTGACCAGTGAACCGGTCCTCGAGCCGGCACAGTAGGTAGAGCACCCGTCGAGGCACCGCTGCGCCAGTGCCTCGTCCTCTTGCCAAACTCCGCCGTCGACGGGAAAATCCCCGGGCATTTTCCGGCAACGTGCAATCGGCACGCTCCGAGCAGCAGGCTCGAGCGAAGACCGCCCGCCGGAACGGAGGGGAGAGTCCATGACGACCGAACAGCCAGCAAGTTCCGTCATCCATCGAGGACGCGCACCACGGCGGCCCACACCGACATGCCCGAACCGCCGTTGCGGGGGCACACTGATCAGAAGACGCGACGGCGACTACGTCACCATCACGTGCATGTCCTGCGGCCGTCCTGTCCACGACCAATACCGGCCCACGAAACTGGCATACGAAATCAGGTTGCCGCCTCAAGCCTTTGTGGCTCCGCCAGCGCGCACCAGCAAGCCACGACCCAAGCCCACGCTCGACGTTCCTGAACCGGAACTCACCAAGCTCGTCGAGCGGTACTGCGACCTCAGACGACGCGGATTCAGTCAAACCGCAATTCGCACCAAGACCCGCTGGCCACGCCACTACCCCAGCCTCCTGCTCGAAGAGGCCAGAAAGCGGGAAATGCCGGACGCGCTGGCCAGCCAGGCCCACGCCTTCGAAACGTGGGTGCTCACCGCCCACGACGCCGGCGCCGAACTGGACGCCATCCAACGGATGTCGGGCTACATCCCGCATCAGACGAAGCGGAAACTCGCCGCGGCCCTCGACGATGCCAGCCGCCGAAATCCAGATGCACTAATCGTCCCTGGACCCGACGGCAACCCCGTCCGCGTGTCGTGGACCACGTCAAATGGACATCTTGCCCACCGCGCATTCGACGGCCCCTTCCCGCGCGGCTACCCGACTCGCGACGCCATCGACCAATGCCGCGACGTTCTCATCCGGCTGATCGCCACCGGCAACGAGCACGCGCGCGACCGTGCTTATACGATGCTGCTCGTGGCCGAAGCCGGCCTCCACGCCTTCGACCACAGAACGGGGAGGGAAATCCGCAAAGTGCTCCACAACGCGGGACTCGATGACGACGCGAAGCGGACCGTCCTGCTGCACCTGCACGAACACCCCAGCGTGGGAAAGCTGATCCTCGACCGGTGCGGCGTCAGGTCCCGATGGCTGACCGGCAAACGGGCCCGTTTCCTGTCCCGACGCCTGCGAGAGCACGGCTTCCCGCCCGCCGTGATTCGAATGGTAGTTGAACACGCCGGCCACAACCCCGACGCCTACTACATGATCGGCGCTGAGTACCGGATACCGGAGCCGTCGCCGAAAGATCTCGAGAAATGCGCCGATATGCTGCGCCGAGCAGGGGCCAACGACCAGAGGATCGCCGCTGCCCTCGGAACCCTGGGCGTCCCGTCCGGTGGACACTGGCCCCCGAGGCGCAAACCGCAGGCGTGACTGGCAGCAGCGCGTTCGCAGGCTTGTCATCCGATACACGATGGAAAACGCGCGAAATCGGTTGCTCGACCTTCGGCACCTCCAAGCGAGAAATCGTCATATTGGGTACCACGACGACGGAACCGCCAGGAGGCGATCCAATGAAATTCCCCAGCGGACCGTCCAAACCGATGGAAGAAACCCACAACCTCATCGAACCCGACCACTCAATGACCGAGCAGTTCAGGAGAGTCGAGGAACAATCGAACACCATCGTACTCGCCCAAGCCAAGAACGGCATGGAAAGAGCCAACCGGCAATACTTCGGCGAGGTCGGCAAGGAACGCAGCCGCCGCACGATGATCTACTCCCACAACTGGTCCATCGCCAAAGGCCATTCCCCGCAAACCCCCTTGATCGCGCAGGACGCCGCGCTACTCGCCGAAAACTGCGGCGTGCCGCTCCAGTTCACGGCTGTCGACCCACAGCATGGACCCATGTTCCACCAACACTTCATCTCCTTCAACGGCCGTGGCGACTCCTGCGACGACTTCCAGTATCCGCCCCACCTGGCAGCCAATCGAGAGGTCGGCCTATTCGGCAGAATCCACTGCAAATGCAAAACCGAGTGCCGAGACTACGACACCGTCGTCAGCGCCATCCTGCTGTCAATCAAGCATCACCTGGGAAGCAAATGCTCCGTCAGATCCACCGGGCAACCGGACGGGGCTGGCTGGACCGCCGCCTTCGAACTCTACGCCCGCACCTTTCCAGAGAGGGAAATCCCCTGGCTCGCCAACTGGCCCAAGCGCCCACCCAAAACGGGTAACGCTCCCAGCTTGTACAGGAGAGGACCGTGACGCCACCTCGTAGGTGGACAAATCGCCACGAATAGATAATCAGAGAAGGCGCCCCGCTGCACACCACCGCCATCTCCGACGCCGCCGCCCAGCTCACCGCCAACTGCAACCTCGAACTCCAGATGTCGGCCTCTAACCCAAGGCATCCACCCGAATTTGAACCCCGCCTGACCCACTTCAACGGCCGGAATGAAGCGGCCGAAGATTTCGAATACCAGCCCGACTTCGCAACATCCCAAGCCGCCAGCGCCGGAGCCTCCGTCGGCGAGTGCCGCACCAACCAGCACGACTACGACTGGCGCCGCCGAGCGCAGAAACGTCATATTACGAATCTGCGATGATGGCTCTCCAGGAGGTGGCCGCGTGAAATCTCCCAGCAGACTCCCTTCAGCCGTCGACGGCGGATCGTCCCAACCCAGGGGAGAACTCCGCGGTCTCATCGAGCCCCCATCACCGAGCAATGAATCCCGACAAGCGGTCGAACACGTCAACAACGTCGTGCTTCCCGCCGCCAAGCGACGCATGGATGCGGCCGAACGCCGTTACTTCGACGAGGCCGGCAAGGAACGCAGCCGCCGCACGCTGATTTACTCCCACAACTGGGGCGTAAACGTCGGACACGAACACACCGCCGAAGTCAGCGCCGACGCTGCTCTCCTCGCCGCCAACTGCGGCGTCCCCCTCATGCGCTCCGTCCACGAGCCGGACCTGGAGCCCGTGTTCGGTCCCGACGTCATCATCTTCAACGGACTGGGCGACTCCTGCGAGGACTTCGTCTACCCGCCCACCGAGGGCGCCAAACCAGCCGCCGGACTCCGCAGCAACCGCGGCAAATGCCGCACCGAGTGCCGCGACTACGACACACTGGTCAGCGCCGCCCTGCTGGCCGTCAAGCACCACATCGGCAGCAAGGGCTCCGTAAGGTCCACGGCCGCCCCCGACAGCGAGGGCTGGCAGGCCGCCTTCGAGCTCTACGTCCGAACCTTTCCGGAGCGGGAACTCCCGTGGCTCTACAACTGGCCCGAGCGGAGTTCGCTTTGACAGCCCGACATGCTCACAGCGCCGGGCCTCAACGACGCCGGCCCACCTTCAGCGTGCTACGACGACAGTCGACCCTGCCGGGAGACCTGGAAGCATGACCCAACGACCCGATAACCGCGGCGAGTCCGGCATGACCCGGCCCCACGATGACGACGTCGTGGACGGCTTGATCAAACCGCCGGAACCCACCTGGCACATGACCGAAGAACAACAGGCCATGATCGACCGCATGCGCAGGTCCGGACGACGCCTGTGGGATCAAATCGAGCAGAACCCCGCTTTCAGAGAAGCAGTCAAATCCCACCCGGGAGAACGTGGATACACCCACTCCTGGCTGATCAAGGACGAGCAGTCGGCCCAGACGGAGAACATCGTGGCAGACGTCCAGGCGCTGGCCGCCCAGTGCGACTTCAAAATGCAGACGCCGCGCAACAAGTACGAAGACTTCACGCTGGGTCCCGACCGAATCTCGCTCAACGCCGAAGAAGACGGCCGCGGCACCTTCGAGTATCCCCCCAACCGGAAGAGAAACGTCGAAATCGGCCTCCCAGCCGGCTACGGAGAATGCACCACCGACGCGATGCCCTACGACGCGCTGGTCGGCGCCGCGCTGCTGGCCATCAAGCACCACCTGGGCGACGACGTGACGGTGCGCTCCATGGGCGACCCGCAACACGCCGCCTGGCAGGCCGCCAAAGCCCTCTACGCCCGCACCTTCCCGGAACGGGAGATCCCAGCACTCGACAACTGGCCCAAGCACTCACACGAGAACGGGCAAGGCTCCGAGCCTTGCTAAGGTGACGATCATGACCTCACGACGCCGGCTGACAGGCCGCAGCAAATGGTCCATCCCCATCGACGCCGAGCCGCAGACTAAACTCGTCGCCCAGGACGCCGCCCGACTCGCCGCAAACTGCGAACTCGAACTCCAGATGTCGGCCTCGACGCCAGGGCGCCCGCCCGTCTTCGCACCACTCCTGATCCACTTCAACAGCCGACAGCACCCAGGCGACGACTTCAAGTACCCACCCGATACCGCCGACGCGCGGGCGGCCGGATTCACCTACGCCACCGAAACTTGCTGGACCAACAACCACGACTACGACCTCCTGGTCCGCACCGTCCTGCTCTCCATCCAGCACCACCTCGACGACGCTCGCATCATGCCGCCCGGCACCTTGGGCGAACAACAGTGGAAAGACGCCTTCGACCTCTACCACCGCACCTTCCCAGAGCGGAACATCCCCGCCCTAATCGGCTGGCCCGTTGAGGTCGAACGCCACGTGGAGGAGATGGAGGAAAGGCAACGCCGCAAGGAAGAGATGGAAGACCCCAACCCGCAGCCCTGCTCAATATGCGAAGCAGCCAAGGCGCGAGCCGAAGGCCGCACGCCGGCGTACGAGCTGGAGCTGGAGCAGACCACCCCCCCTGCCGACGTTCCTGATCCACCACAGGGAACGCAGGGCCGCTAAGCAAGCCGAGCAGGGCGACTCGGAACAGGCCACACAGTGACAACCAATCATAACCACAGCGCCGGACCTCATCGTGGCCGGCCCACCTATATGCACGAACTCGACGACTGGCCCAACTTCCGCTGGGAGGAGGAAGCCATCGCGCCGCTCCTGGAGCACACCAGACACCAACAGGTGGAAATCCTCGCCTACGCCGCCGCCCTGACAACGCAGGACGCCGCCGAGACGACGGTCCGACACTTGACGGACTCGGCCGTCGCTACCAGCCAAATCGAGGACGAGTACCCAGACCGCAATGCCGTAGAAGCCGCGACCCGGCGACGCATCGTAGGCGGACCACGACAAGCTGATCAGAGCCAACGAGACGAGCCAGGCATCGCCGTCGTAACGGCCGACACGTCCACCAACCACGCAGTGCCCCTGGCGGCGGAACGTCTCCACGGGTGGCACCGTGCGCTGTTTTCGAGCCCGCCCCGCCATGACATCACGGTCGGCCGATGTCGCGACGACCGCCTGGGACGCATGCGGGTGGTTTCGATGAGCCCAACGGGCCAGACCGTCGTCCACTTCGAGGCCCCGGCCGCCGAACGGCTCAACGACGAGATGGACCGCTTCCTCGAGTGGTTCAACCAGCCGGAACCGGAACCCGACCTCATCAAGGCAGCCATCGCCCACCTGTGGTTCGTCACCATCCACCCCTACGACGACGGCAACGGCCGCGTCGCTCGCGCCATCGCGGACCTGACCCTGGCTCGCTGCGACGGCACCGATACGCGTTCCTACAGCATGTCGACCGAGATCCTCTACCAGCGGGCGTACTACTACCGAGCTCTGCAGGTCACGCAGTCAGGCTCCATGAACATCACGGCCTGGCTGGCCTGGTTCCTGAACTGCCTGGCGGACGCCATCGAGTCCAGTTGAAGAACGGGCAACGAGCGCACCGCGAAATTCAATGACAGCAGGCCGTAGCGTAACTGCGCGGCCCCCGAATAAACTGACCTCAGGCTGACGACGGCTACCTAAAATGGAGGAGCCGTCACATGCCGACCCCACGCGATTTCCCCTACATCTGGACCACCTGGCTGCCCCGCCTGCTGACCGGCGAAAACTCCTGCGAGTGGGCCATCTGGTTCAAGGCCCATCACCAAAGCTGGGAACGCGTCCCGTCGGACTTCGACCAAGCCAAGTGGATGCTCGACCACACCGCGCTGCTCAACCAGCGCATCGCCAACTGGACCGTCGGTGGCCACGACGTCGACACCGAGGCGCAGAACCGGTTTGAACTCCACGGCAAGACGGCGACCCTCGCCGGCCGACCCGACATCATCGCCCGTCGGGAGGACCACGCGGTCATAGTTGACGCCAAGACCGGCCACGACAGCCCCAGCCACGCCGTCCAGGTCATGATCTACCTGTACGCCATCCCCAGGGCCCTCGAACGGTACCGGAACGCCAAACTCAGGGGGCAGGTCACCTACCGCGACCACACGGTCCGCATTTCGGCGGAGGCCGTCGACGACAAGTTCATCCAGAACCTGGGCGCGCTCATCCGCCGGCTTTCGAGAGACGAACCGGCAAGGAGGGTACCCAGCTTCGCAGAGTGCCGGTTCTGCGACATCAGTGCCGCCGACTGCCCAGCCCGCGCGGAAGGCGCGCACGAGCCCGAGGACGGCACCACCGAAGACTTCTGAAGCCGTTCACGTCATTGCCGATGCGCTGGCCTCGTGGGACAATTCCCGCCGTTTGCTCGGAATCCAAATACGTACCACGGAGACATCAAGTTGAGAACATTCCTTGCCGTCATCCTGATCCTGACCGCCCTGCTGCTGGCCTGCACGACCGACCCAGCACCTCCGCCACCGCAGACGGGCAACGACGCAGCGCCGCAGGCTGCGGCAACCACGGTGCCGGCCACGGAACCCACCGCGGAAACGCCGGCTGCCGAAGCAACGCAGCCGCCCCCGTCGCCGACGTCCACGCCTGAACCGACACCAACGGCGACCTCAGAGCCGACACCGACACCGGAACCGGCGCCAACCGCCACCTCACCGGCTCCGACGGCAACCACGCCGCCCACGGCGACGCCTACCGCCGTTTCGCCTACACCGACGCCCACAGCACTGCCGGCGCGGCCCACAGCCACCGCAACCACGACCAGTTCCTCGACGACACTGCACGTCACGGTGTCGGCCATCCCGTCGAACCTTCCGACCTACGACCGCCATGACTGGAAACACTGGGTCGACGCCGACGGCGACTGCCAGGATGCCCGCTAGGAAGTTCTGGTTGCCGAAAGCCGTGCCACCGTCTCCTACCAGACCGACCGCCGATGCCGAGTAACCTCCGGCCAGTGGCTGGCTCCATACACCGGCACCATCGTTACGGACCCTGGCAAGCTCGACATCGACCACTTGGTGCCCCTCGGCAACGCCCACCTGAGCGGAGCGTGGGCATGGTCCGCCCAACAACGCGAACGCTATGCCAACCACCTCGCTGATCCTCAGCACCTGATTGCCGTGACGGCCAGCGCCAACCGTTCGAAAGGCGCTCGGGGACCCGAAGCCTGGAAACCAGAAGACCGGACCTACTGGTGCCAGTACGCCGTGGACTGGATCAGGATCAAGGACACATGGCAACTGACGGTAACTCAGGCCGAACACGGCGCACTCGTCGAGATGCTCGACACCTGCGCCAGCCCGCCCCAGTTGACGGTATCCCACAGCCAGCAGGTGAACCCGACGCCCGTCCCCACCAGACGGCCAGCGCGACCGTCGGCGACGCCGACCCCGCAGACAAGGACCTACGCCAACTGCGATGCTGCGCAGGCAGCCGGAGAACGCCGGGTGCAGGGCAGCAAGGGCGGCGGCCGAGGATTCCCCACGTGGATGGTGCCCAGCGCCCGTGACGGCGATGGCGACGGTGTCGTGTGCGAGAAGTAACCGCCGCCCCATAGGGTAAATCTCCGTAAACGGCCACCGGACAGCCTCGACATCCCCGACTGGAGAAATTCCTCCCGTCCCAGCGTGGAACGCGCCCCGGGGCCGTTTCCGGCGGAAACTGGGGCTGTCCTGCCACGTCGGCCACCGCTCATCCCCCCTTGGTTGTGAAACGCCGCGGACATTGAGCCAGTGATCGCCAAGGACTATGTACCACCTTGGGCGCGTGGCGATTTTGATCAATATCAGTTTGTGGTTGCCCGGTCAATCACCTCCTTTCGCGCCCAGCAAAGTGCGGTGTGG
>JAJEIA010000075.1 GCA_022823505.1 Dehalococcoidia bacterium | reverse complement strand
GACGGGCCGCGAGCTGGCCCACGCCATGCTGATGATGATCCCGGAAGCCTGGGACCAGCATGAGACAATGCCCCAGGAAAAGAAGGACTTCTACGAGTTCCACTCGTGCATGATGGAGCCGTGGGACGGACCGGCCATGATGCTGGCCACCGACGGCAAGGACGTCTGCGCGGTCCTGGATCGCAACGGACTCCGGCCGTTCCGGTATACGGTCACCCACGACGACAAGCTGGTGATGGCCTCAGAGACCGGCGTGCTGAACCTGCCGCCCGAGAGCATCAGGGAGAAGGGCCGCCTGCAGCCGGGGCGCATGTTCCTGGTGAGCTTCGACGAAGGCCGGATCATCGGCGACGAGGAGCTGAAGCACACCCTGGCCAGCCGCCAGCCCTACGGCGAGTGGCTGAAGGAAAACAAGGTCGAACTGGAAAGCTTGCCCGCCGCGCAGCCGTTACCGCCGGCCGGCGGCAGCAACCTGCGCCAGCAGCAACGCTCCTTCGGCTACACTGTTGAAGAGTTGCGGATGCTGACCACTCCGATGGCAGCGGCCGGGTACGAAGCCATCGGTTCCATGGGCAACGACGCGTCGCTGGCCGTCCTGTCCGACCAGAACCGCCCACTCTTTGATTACTTCAAGCAGCTTTTCGCCCAGGTCTCCAATCCGCCCCTGGACGCGATCCGGGAGGAGTTGGTCACGTCGCTGGAAGCGTTCGTCGGCAGCGAGCAGAACCTGTTCGACGAATCGCCGCAGCATTGCCGGCAACTGAGGCTGAAGTCGCCCTTGCTCACTGATGAGCAACTGGCGCAGATCCGCGCCCTGGATCTGCCAGGCCTGTCATCGACCACCCTGTCCACCCTGTTCGATGCCCGGACGGGCTCGTTGCAATCGGCACTCGACGAGCTATGCAACGCCGCCTCCGAGGCGATAGACCGGGGCGCAAACATAATCATTCTGTCCGACCGGGGCGTGGATCCCACCCATGCTCCCATTCCCAGCCTGCTGGCGACCAGTGCGGTCCACCACCACCTGACACGCACGGGGACGCGCACCCGGGTCGGCCTGATCGTGGAGTCGGGCGAACCCAGGGAAGTGCAGCACTTCTGCCTGCTCATTGGCTACGGGGCCGGGGGTGTCAACCCTTACCTGGCGCTGGAATCGGTTCGCGATCTGGCCGAGCGGGGCGAACTGAACGGGACCAAGCCCGACTACGCGGTCTACAACTTCATCAAGGCCAACGAGAAAGGCATCCTCAAGGTCATGTCCAAAATGGGCATTTCCACGGTCCAGTCCTACCGGGGAGCCCAGATCTTTGAGGCCATTGGACTGAACGACGAGTTGGTTGAGCAATATTTCACCCGGACGCCTTCGCGCATCCAGGGGATTGGCCTGGACGTGGTGGAGGAGGAAACGCTGCAACGCCACCGCTCGGCGTTCGACGACCCGTTCGTGCCGGGGATGCAGGAACTGGACATGGGCGGCCAGTACCAATGGCGGCGCCACGGCGAGTTCCACCAGTGGAATCCCGAAGCCATCGCCAAGCTGCAGTATGCCACCCGCGCCAACGATCCGAGAGCCTACCGTGAGTTCGCGCAGGATGTGAATGACCAGAGCCGTCGCATGGCCACCCTGCGGGGCCTGTTTGAATTCAAAGACTTGCAACCCATCGAGCTGGACGAAGTGGAACCGGCGGTTGAGATCGTGAAGCGGTTCGCCACCGGCGCCATCTCGCTGGGGTCCATCAGCCGGGAAGCGCACGAAACGATGGCGATTGCCATGAACCAGTTGGGAGCGCGCAGTAATACCGGCGAAGGCGGCGAGGATTTCCACCGGTACACTCTCGACCAGAATGGCGACAACCGGTCCAGCGCGATCAAGCAGGTCGCGTCCGGCCGCTTTGGAGTTACCCCCAATTACCTGGTGAACGCCACCGATCTTCAGATCAAAATGGCCCAGGGTTCCAAGCCGGGCGAAGGCGGTCAGCTGCCGGGCCACAAGGTGGACGAGTACATCGGGTGGGTGCGGCACACGACCCCGGGCGTGGAGCTGATCTCTCCGCCGCCGCACCACGACATCTACTCGATTGAAGACCTGGCGCAACTGATTCACGACCTGAAGAACATCAACCCCGAGGCCCGCATCCACGTGAAGCTGGTTTCAGAGGTGGGCGTGGGCACCATTGCCGCCGGCGTATCGAAGGGACACGGCGACGTGGTGCTCATCAGCGGACACGACGGGGGCACCGGCGCATCCCCGGAATCGTCCATCAAGCACGCCGGCTTGCCCTGGGAACTGGGTGTCGCGGAAACGCAGCAGGTGCTGGTGGCCAACGACCTCCGCAGCCGCATCGTCGTACAAACCGATGGACAGCTGAAGACCGGCCGAGACGTGGCAATCGCCGCCCTGCTGGGCGCGGAAGAGTTCGGGATGGCCACGGCTGCGCTCATCGTCAACGGCTGTATCATGCTGCGCAAGTGCCATCTCAACACCTGTTCGGTGGGGATTGCCACGCAGGATCCGGAACTCCGCAAGCGGTTCGCCGGACAACCGGGTCACCTGGTCAACTACTTCTACTTCGTGGCCGAAGAGTTGCGGGAGATCATGGCGGAATTGGGCTTCCGCACCGTGGCCGAAATGGTGGGTCGGGTCGACAAGCTGGAAACCCGCAAAGCGGTGGATCACTGGAAAGCCTCCGGCATCGATCTTTCCAAGTTGCTGACGATTCCACCCCGGGCCCAGCGTGTCCAGACCTACTGCTGCATCGACCAGGATCACGGGCTCGAAAGGGCCCTGGACCACCAACTGATCGAGCAAGCCCAACCGGCGATTGACAACGGCACTCCTGTGCATATCAATCTGCCCGTCAGCAACTCGAACCGCACTGTCGGCGCCATGCTCAGTGGGCGTGTGGCCCGCAAATATGGCGAGGATGGACTTCCCGACGGCGCCATCAGCATCGAATTGGAAGGTTCGGGCGGCCAGAGCTTCGGAGCGTTCCTGGCTCCCGGTGTTTCGATCCGGCTCGCGGGTGACACCAACGACTACATGGGCAAAGGCATCGGGGGCGGACGTCTGGTGATCGTGCCGCCTACCGGTTCCGGGTTCATACCCGAAGAAAACATCATTATCGGCAACGTGGCGCTCTATGGGGCCACCGGGGGCGACGTGTTCATCCGTGGCCGCGCCGGGGAAAGGTTCGCGGTCCGCAACAGCGGTGCCCGAGCGGTTGTCGAGGGCGTGGGCGACCATGGCTGCGAATACATGACCGGCGGGGTGGTCGCGGTCATCGGCAGCACGGGCCGGAACTTTGCCGCCGGCATGAGCGGAGGGATCGCCTTTGTTCACGACCCGGACGGAGACTTCCACATCCGCTTCAACGACGGAATGGCCGACCTGGAAGACCTGGTCGAACAGGAAGACATCGATCTGTTGCACGGTCTGCTGATGGAACACCTGGACCGTACCGGAAGCGGGCCGGCGCAGCGCATCTTGGACAATTGGCAGGTGAGCATCGGACAGTTCCGCAAGGTCATGCCCCGCGACTATCGACGTGTGCTCCAGGAACGGGCACAACGCGCGGAAGCCGAGTTGGCGGCGGTGTCCAATGGGTAAAGTCACCGGATTCGTGGAGTTCGGGCGGACCCCGCCGGAGCGGCGCCCGCCATCGGAAAGGGTCGGAGACTATCGGGAGTATTACCACCGCTGGTCTGACCAACAGGCTACCGAGCAGGGCGGGCGTTGCATGGATTGCGCAGTGCCGTTCTGTCACATGGGCTGCCCCCTGGGCAACGTCATACCGGAGTTCAACCACCAGGTTTACCTGGGGAACTGGGAGCGGGCGCTGGAAGTCCTGCTCAGCACCAACAACTTCCCCGAATTCACGGGCCGCATCTGCCCGGCGCCCTGCGAAGCGTCGTGCGTGCTCAGTATCAATGCTGATCCGGTTACCATCGAGTACATCGAGAAGGAGATCAGTGACCGGGGATACGAGCAGGGATGGATCAAGGCCGTGCCGCCCGCGACGCGGACCGGGAAAACCGTGGCGGTGGTGGGGAGCGGGCCTTCAGGGCTTGCCGCAGCTCAGCAATTGAACCGGGCCGGGCACCAGGTAACGGTGCTGGAGCGAGCCGACTACATCGGCGGCCTGTTGATGCTGGGGATTCCGGATTTCAAGCTGGAAAAGTCGGTGGTTCAACGCCGTGTCGAGTTAATGGAAGCCGAGGGCATCGAGTTCCGGACCGGGATCAACGTTGGCGTCAACTATCCGGCGCAGAGGCTTCTCCAAGAATACGACGCCGTGTGCCTCACTGGTGGCTCCACCCAGGCGAGGGACCTGGACGTTCCCGGGCGTGAGTTGGAAGGCGTGCACTTCGCGATGGAATATCTGCCGCAGCAGAACCGCGTTTTGGCTGGCGAGAGTATCGACGGCCAGATCACCGCCGAGGGCAAGCGCGTAATCATCCTGGGCGGTGGCGACACCGGAGCCGACTGCCTGGGCACCGCGCATCGGCAGGGAGCCGAGATCGTCCACCAGTTCGAACTGTTGCCGGAGCCTCCCGAAACCCGCCCGGACGACAACCCGTGGCCGCGTTGGCCGATGATCCTTCGAACCTCTGGAGCGCACGAAGAAGGCGGAGTACGCGACTACAATATCCTCACCAAGTCACTTTCCGGAGAAAACGGGCAGGTCAATCAGCTGCACGCCGTACGCGTTGACTGGACCCGGGGCGAAAACGGGCGCTTCCAGATGGCCGAGGTTCCGGGCAGCGAGTTCAGCGTGGACGCCGACCTGGTGCTGCTGGCGATGGGGTTCCTCCACCCGGAACACGGTGGGATGCTGGACCAACTCGGCGTCGAGCTGGACGGCAGAGGCAATGTCAGGGTCGATGACAACAAGATGACCTCGGTGCCGGGCGTATTTGCGGGTGGTGATATGGTCCGCGGCCAGTCGCTGGTGGTTTGGGCCATCGCCGAAGGACGGGATGTGGCGCGCGGCGTGGATCAATTCCTCTCGTCAGGAGTGTCCCATTTACCCAAATCAACCGCTAGCGAATAGCAGCGGCGACAATCGCCTTATCTGCCAGGGGCGGGTTTAGAACCCGCCCTTTCGCATTATTGCTCGATCAACTGCAGCACTCGATAGACAAACGAGCGTACATACGGACGATCGACCTCAATCTCGTAATCTTCCATTTCATCATGGAAAAAGTTTTTGTGGAACTTCTCTGCGACGGCAAAGCCGCCGACAAAGAGAGGCTCATTGTGCTCTTCCGCCAAACGCTGGCTGGCGTTTTTCATGTCGCGATGGGTTCGGTATTTCCAACCGCGCAAAACGGCAACTGCGGTCAGCGCCTCATTGGCAGCGCCGTAAAGCTTCTCTGACGCCTGCTGCCGCTCGCCGTCCTCAAACTCCCGGTCGGAATCGACCAGGAACTTGCGGGCGCAGTTGGCGTAGTCCTGTTCCGTCATGCCAACAACTCCCGCATGCGCTAGATCGCGTCGGGCGCGGCGGAGGCTACCGCGTTGCGGCCGATGTGGTCCAGATATTCCTGGATGTTGAGCACCTGGATGGTGTTGGTCGTGCCTGTGACTCCGGTCATGAAACCGTGGACCAGGGTAACCACGTCCCGTTCCGAGACCATGCCCGTGGCCATGGCCGCGTCCACCAGCATGGTGACCAGCTTGGCCACGTCGGGCTCGGCCGGGATCACCCCCTTGGGATTGAGTCCCCAGGCCATGCACACCCGGCGCTGCACGGCCGCGTCGTGGGAGAACACGATGATGTCATTCTCCGGGCGGAACCGCGACATCTCGTAGGCCGCGCGTCCGGTGCTGGTGATCACGATCGGCTTGGCGTTGAGTGACTTGGCCAGCTGGGTCGCGCCCCACGTGACGGACTGGGTCTGATCCCGTTGCGGGAACTCCGAGTAATAGTGGTACATCTTTTCAGCCTGGACAATCGCGGCGTCGGCGATGCGAACCGCTTCCACCGGATACGAGCCCACTGCGATTTCATCGGATAGGAGGATGGAATCGCAACCGTCCAGCACGGCGTTGGCGATGTCAGACACCTCGGCCCGCGTCGGCGTGGGTGAGTTGACCATTGAACGCAGCATTTGGGTGGCCACCGAGGAGATGCGCCCGGCGCCATTGGCTCGGGTCACCATGTCCTTCTGGATCACCGGGACCTCCTCCATTGGCATCTCCACGCCCAGGTCGCCGCGTGCCACCATGATGCCGTCCACCTCCTCCAGGATCTCGTCCAGGTTGGCGATGCACTCACGGCGTTCGAGCTTGGCCATGACGGGAGCGCGGCTGCCGAGCTGGTTTAGATAGGCTCGAGCATAGCGGACGTCCTCACCCGTGCGGACAAAGGACAATGCGACCCAGTCCACTTCCTGATCGACGCCGAACTGCAGGGCGATCTTGTCACTCTCGGTAATCACCGGCATGTCGATGGGCACGTCCGGGAGGTTGACCCCCTTGTACGAAGAGAGATTGCCCCCGTTGCGGACATGGGTCTTGACCTCGAGCTCTGAGGTTACTTCGAGGACCTCCAGGCACACGGTCCCATCGGAGATGTAAACCAGGTTTCCAGGGCGCATGCTGCGCAGGATCTCGGGTTCCGGGAAAGGAAGAAGGTACGGAGAAACAGAGTCGGGCTCGTTGATGATGGAAACTTCATCCCCAAAATTCAACTGCGCCGGTTCCGCCATGGTACCCAGGCGGAACTTGTTCCCGCCCAGGTCCTGCAGGACGGCCACGGGTCGATTGTGCCGGGCGGACGCGGCTCGTACGTTCGCGATGACTTCGGCGTGCTCTTCCAGCGTGCCGTGGGAGAAGTTGAGGCGGGCGACGTCCATGCCGGCAGCGACGAGGCGGTCCAGGATTTCGGGGGACCGGGATGCTGGGCCTATGGTGGCGATAATCTTGGTCTTGCGCATAACATCTACCTCTGCTCCGTGGTCCTCTATCTTTTCGCCATTATAACCCGGCGTCCGATCAGGTCATCCTATTGATACCCGCGGCAGTATCGTTGCTTTTTCGAAGCCGCTCTGATCAGATGGCGGAGCGCGGTTTTGGCGGACCCGAATGTTCGTGGATAGTTATCGGCTCAAATGCCGGAACGCATTTGGTCGCGTGGCCATGGGCAAATGCTGAAAACGACAAGGGCGACCCATCGGGCCGCCCCTGCACGGTTGGTCATTGCTAGACAAGCGCGATCAACTGCGCTGGCGACTCTCCTCGTAGGCCTGCGCGGCGCGCTCGAGGCCGGCGCGACGGTTCACCTGGAGGGTGTCGCGCAGGTTGGAGGCCCACTGCTGGGAGGTCTGGATCCCGGAGAGACTTCCCTGGAACTGGGGCATGACGTACCGGGCCAGCAACTCGTACGAACGATGCAACTTGTCCCGAGGGGCCCAGTCTTCAACCCGAACCAGCAGCCCGCCGAACCCGCCGGACATTTCCTGCAACTCGTTGATCCGCTGGATGCAGTCGTCAGGCGTGCCCACGATCCACTGCTTGTTGTCGGTCATGAAATCGACGATCTGGTCGCGGGGCACGTCCGGCACCTCGTGACCGAGAGTATTTCCGAAGTACTCGGTAACGACCCGCGCCGAGCCTTCCCTGATGTCTTCCTGGGCCTGCTTCTTGGAGTCGGCCAGATGGACGCCAACCGAGAGACGCCACTCCGAGCGTTTGACGGTTTGGCCGTGCTCCGCAGCGGTCTCCTCGGCGATGGCCCACTGGTCCTTCAGGCTGGTGGATCGCACCATGTCGCGGGGGACGCTGAGGGAGATGACGCCGGCTCCGTGCTTGCCTGCGGTGGTCACGCCCGCCGGCGACTGGACCGACGCGACGACCAACGGGAAGGGCTGCTGGTAGGGACGGAGCTGCAGATGGGCGTCGTGCAACTCGAACCAGTCGCTGGTGTAGGTGTAGGGTTCGTCGCTTTCCATCAGCCGCTTGATGACGCCCAGGGACTCGTCCATCATTTCGCGCTGCCGGGCCGGATCGATGCCGAACATGTAGGCATCGGAGGCGAGGGCGCCGGGTCCCACCCCCAGCATGACGCGACCGCGGGTCAGGTGGTCCAGGAGGACCATGCGGTTGGCGACCATGTACGGATGGTGATAGGGGAGGCTGACCACGCCGGTACCCAGGCGGAGGTTGCGAGTGCGTTCGGCGGCGGTGGCCATGAACACTTCCGGAGATGCGATGGTCTCCCACCCGGCGCTGTGGTGCTCGCCGATCCAGGCTTCGTCGTAGCCCAGGTGGTCCAGCCACTGGAGGAGTTCCAAGTCACGCTCGAGGGCCAGCGTAGGGTTCTCGCCGACCCGGTGGAACGGGGCCATAAACACGCCAAATTTCATTCGGGCCGGAGCGTTCATCGATTGCCTCCTCAGGTGGCTAAAGGGGATATCAGCAGGCTGTGAATGCGCCATTCTAACACGCAGGATTGCGCCGTCGTTTTACGGTCAGAAAGCCCGGGGCGGCATGACGCGCCGATACACCCCGGGCGAGCCCGGAGCGTGGCCGTAGGTTCCGCCGATGTACTCGTGCATCGTGTCTTGGCGACGCTGATTCTCCCACGCCAGCGTTTCCGGCACCTTTTCGTGCTCGAACTCGTACATCGTCAGGTACTTGGGGCTGCCTTCAATCGCGTGGTACCTGCGAACGTGAAGACAGCCGGGAATCTGCAGGTTGGCCGGCGTACGGACGGTGTCGTAGTACTCGTTGTACTTTGCCTCGATGTCGGCCGGAACATCCATCCGGCCGATCTGAAGGGCGGGGGCCATGCCCCTCCCCAGGGTGTGCGGATCGCTCTCCTCCGGATATATCTGGGTGCAGACGAGGCGCACCGTGCCGCGACCGACCACGTTGGGCGACATCCGTTTGGTCCAATCCGTCGGATTCTGGCTCATCCGCAGGTACTCGTCCGTTTGCAGCGCGTCAGCCGACTCCAGCTCATAGACGGCCAGGTAACGCGGCCCGCCGCGCAGCGCTTCGTAGCGTGCCGCATCCAGGAAGCCGGGCGCGCTCAGGCGTTCCGGCACGTGTTCTTCGTTGTACCAGGCGTTGAATTCAGCGTCGTTCTCGATGTCCACGTCGGTGAAGACGATCAACAGGGCGGAACCCTTATTCTTGGCCATAACGCACCTCTCTTGTACCGCGCATTAAACCACAATCGCGAACGGTACACTTGGCCGCCGGTTCCGGCGCCTATTTCCGGCGTTGGACGGGCGCGGGTCCGGTACCTGATCCCTGCATCCGGCGCGGCCGATCATGGCCATTGTCAGTTGCCGCTCGCTTTGGTTTGAATTACGATAGACGATGATTCGCGATCGGCATGATCGAAAGCAACGGACATGGCAACTTGACACGACGGACCAAAGCGCTAGTGACCGGCGGCGCCGGCTTCATCGGCTCGCACCTGGTGGACGGGCTGCTCGACAGCGGATACGACGTGGCGGTGGTGGACAACCTCAGCAGCGGCCAGTTGCGCAACGTGAACCACCAGGCAACGTTTTATCACGCGGAGCTGAACGACGTCCGGCTGACTCAGATCGTCCAGCGGGAACGGCCGGAGATCGTGTTTCACCTGGCGGCCCAGAGCAGTGTCCGCCAGTCGGCGATCGACCCCGTCGCTGACGCGGATGCCAACGTGATGGGAACCATCCGGTTGATCGCGGCAGCAGCCTCGGAAGGTGTCGAGAAGTTCATCTTTTCGTCCACCGGCGGGGCCATCTACGGCGACCCGGAGGTCATTCCCTGCGACGAAGATACGCCCATCAACCCGCTCACTCCGTACGCTCTGTCCAAATACGTCGGCGAGCAGTATCTGGAGCTTTTCAACGCAACCTACGGACTGGACTACACGATCCTCCGTTACGCCAACGTTTACGGGCCTGGGCAAAATCCCGATGGGGAGGCCGGCGTCATCGCGATCTTCGCCGGAATGATGCTGAGTGAGCGTCGACCCCATATTTACGGGGACGGCCTGCAGGAACGCGATTTCGTGTACGTATCGGACGTGGTCAAGGCCAACCTGGCGGCCATCAACAAGGGACACGACAGAACGTACAACATCGGTACCGGGCAGCAGGTGAGCGTCGCGCGGATCTACGAGATGCTCCAGGAGATCACGGAGTTTGATCAGGAGCCTGACTATCGACCTCGAAGAACGGGAGAGGTGCTCAACATCGCCCTGGACTCGACGCGGGCGGAAAAAGAACTCAGATGGACTCCCGAGGTGTCGTTGGAGGAAGGTCTGAGGCGCTCGGTGGAGTACGTCCGGGCTTCGTTCTCTCAACGCGCCAATCGTGTGGGCGCCACGGCAGACCGCAGACGCCATCACGCCAATCCGGCGTCGCTGACTGCCGACGGATCCAACAGGTAAAGGAGGAACCCACCAGATGGCGAACGACTACGACGTTGTGATCCTTGGCGCCGGCGCCGCAGGCATGTCGGCGGGGCTCTATTCGACCCGGGCGATGCTCAGCACGCTGATGATAGAAAGTATCGGCCCGGGCGGGCAGCTGCTGATCACCGACGAGATCGAGAACTACCCCGGGTTCCGGGAGGGCGTGAAGGGCCAGGCGCTGGCCGACGAGATGTACAACCAGGCTGAGCGCTTTGGGGCCAAGATGGAGTTCGCCGAGATCGAAGGCGTGGAAAACCTGTATGAGGACCGCAAGCTGATCCGGACGTCCGAGGGCGATTTCACAGCCCGGGCATTGATCATCGCGACCGGAGGTTCCCATAACAAGCTCGGTGTGCCCGGGGAGGATGAGTTCGGCGGGCGCGGCGTTTCGTATTGCGCGGTCTGTGACGGGAACTTCTTCCGAGGACAGGACGTGGTGGTCGTGGGCGGCGGCGACTCCGCCATGGACGAGAGCTTCTACCTCACCGGCATCTGCAATTCCGTTACCATCATTCACCGGCGGGATGAGCTTCGCGCCACCAAGGTGCTGCAGGATCGCGCCTTCTCCAACCCCAAGTACAAGTGGTTGTGGAGCCACGTCGTCGAGGAGTTCGTCGGAAACGACGTGCTGGAAGCGGCTCGGGTCAAGAACCTGAAGACTGACGAGGTGTACGACTACCCGACCGCGGCCGCCTTCGTGTACGTTGGGTTTCACCCGAATACGGAGGCTTTCAAGGACCAGTTGGATATGGACGAACTGGGCCACATCCGAAGCGACTTGCACATGAGGACCAACATTCCCAGGGTCTACGTGTGCGGAGATGCCCGGGCCGAATCGACCCGGCAGCTGGGAGCCGCAGTGGGGGACGGGATCACGGCGGCTTTGGCCGCTTTCCACGATTTGTCGTCATAAGCCGGCGACGCCATCGGCTGCGGATACCGATAGCTGGGGCGGGTCGCAGACCCGCCCCTAAATCAATCTCACCATCTCCCGAATCAGCAACGACGTGCTTCCGCCGATAATGACGAACAGCACGGCGTAGCGGAAGACGCCCAGGCTCATCCGGCGGGCCAGCCACCCTCCCAGCGTCGAGCCAATCACGACCACCGGAACCCCGACCGCCATTTCAAACTCCACCTCCTGCGGGATCAATCCGACCAGGAAGTACAGTACCAACCCCAGCACTCCGGCCAGCAGGAAATACACCGCCAGGGTCGCGCGCATGGTCTCCCGAGGCCAGTCCTGCTCGATGGCATAGATGGCGGCCACCGGCCCACCGATGCTCAACGTGGTCGTCAACAGCGTGGTCGTAAACCCGAAACCTACGGCGCCCCACCTGGTGCGGGCGATGGTGAGCCGGACGTTGAACAGCGTGAGCAGTGCGATCACCAGGATCAGGCTTACGATGGACAATCGCAGGGGGGTGGGCGCGGCGATGCTCAGCAGCATAACGCCCAACGGCACGGGCGGCAGGCCGGAAACGATGAATAGCCACGACTGCCGCCAGCGAAAAGCCCGCCAGGTCTGGAACAGGATCAGCACCGTGGCCACAACGATCATCGCGTTGGACAGCACCACCACCTGCCGTGGAGCCAGTATCAGCAGCAGGATCGGAGCCATGGCGAGCGCCATCCCGAAACCGACGGCGCTGAAAACGAACGATCCCAGCAGCAGCGCCGCCAGGATGACGACAAGCTCCCAACCGAAGGGCATCAGGGCAGGTTGAACAATCCGAGTTGGGCGGCGCGGCGCAGCGTGCGCTGTACCAGGACCACCGGAGGTCCGTTCCGGGCCAGCACAATCTCAGCGGAATCGTCGGGGGTCAGCGTCAGCGATCGCTCCCCATCCAGGGCCACGGTGCAATATCGGGGTTCCAGCGGGACGGGGATGCCCTCGTGCAGCAGATCCCACGACGCAATGAACGCTGGCTCGACGATGCCCGGGGCCACCGGGGCGATAACGGTGTCGGCCGGCGGATTGATCGAGTCCACACCATCGCGGGACAATACGTAGTGCAGGCCGCCGACTTCGGCGACGGATAGGGGGTGCAGGCGTCCGCCGACGGACGACAACCCGATGCCACCGGGTTCGGCGCGGGTGAGAAACACCTCATGAACGGTGCCCAGGTCCCAGATTGCCCGGGTGGCGACGTAGCGCTCCCGCGAAATGGCAACGTCGACCAGGGCAAGGTCGCGGAACTCGCCGTTGACGTTGATTTGCAGCGTCTTGCTGACGACGGAAGTGTCGGAAAGTTCCATCCGCCCCGAGGCAACCAGACCGGCGGCGATGCCGGCCAGGGTGCCCTCCACCATCACCGGAAAGATGTTGTTGGTCCCGGTGGAGATGGCGACCAACGGAATCTGGCTCGTCCCGACCGCCACGGCGCGGTTGGTGCCGTCTCCGCCCAGCGTTATCAGGCAACCCACGCCCATTTCGGCCATCATGGCGGCGGCTCGGGTGGTGTCCCCCTCGGTGTAGAGGGGCGACATGGGGAGCATTTCCAGGGGGAGCGAGATGCTGGAATCATCGGCGGCCCGGCGACACAGATTGCCGCTGTCAGGCATCGCAACCACGCGGCTAACGTCCGTGGACTGGAGGCCGATGAGGGCACGGCGAACGGTGTTGACCTTCTCCCAATCGGGAACCACCCTTCCCTGGGCCACCAGGCGGCGGATGTCCTTGCTGGCGGCGGGATTGGCGATGATTCCGACGGTGGTCATGTTGGAGGGCGCTAGCGGGCGTGCTCAGGTCGCTGATGACGGCCCACTATACACCATGGGCGCCAGCCATCCGTCGGTTAGTGGTCTGTTGAATCGAGGGCGGACGGAGCGCCGGAGCGTGATGATACAATTCTGCACGTCTCAAAGCATGTACCACCTCCACGGCCGGCGATGGCAATGGCCGTGTCCGACCCCGCCCCTTCGTCGCGACCCGAAGGCACTTATTTCATTCGCGACGGGTTCGACATCCGAGCAAATCGATCACAGGAAAACTGGAGCAGGAGAGCGTTATGGATTCTGAGATGGCTTTTACTCCCGCCACGGAAGTACGGCGCATGGTTGGTGCCAGGGAGGTTTCCGCAGTCGAGCTCGTCGAGTTCTTCTTCCAGCGAATCGAGGAGTTAAACCCGCGGTTGAGCGCCTATTTGACCGTGTGTCCGGAGCAAGCATTGACGGACGCCCGGGCGGCTGACGAGGCGGTGCAAAGAGGCGATGACCTGGGCCCGCTGCACGGCGTCCCCATTTCGGTGAAAGACCTGGAACTGACCAAAGGAGTGAGGACGACCATGGGGTCGGCGGTCTTCCGGGATCGGGTGCCGGAGATCGACTCCATCGTGGTGGAGCGGGTCAAGGCGGCCGGGGGCATCATCCTGGGTAAGACCAATACGCCTGAGTTCGGACAGTCGGGAACCACCGAGAACCTGGTGAGCGAACCGTGTCGCAATCCCTGGAATACCGACTACACACCGGGAGGCAGCAGCGGCGGAGCGGCCGCCGCACTGATCGCGGGCCTTTGCACGCTGGCCACCGGCAGCGACGGAGGAGGAAGCGTACGCATACCCTCCAGTTTCAGCGGGGTTACCGGGATCAAACCGTCGCACGGCAGAGTACCCCGGTACGGAGGTTACGGCGGGCCGGCCGTCAACCATTTCTCCCAAAGCGGCCCCATGGCCCGGACGGTTCGCGACACTGCGATGTTGTTGCAGGTGCTCGCCGGACCGGACGCCCGGGATCCCAATACCATGACCGACACGCCGCCGGATTACATGGCAGCCCTGGAGGGTGGCGTCGAGGGGTGGCGCGTGGCGTGGAGCGATGACCTGGGTTACGCCGCAGTGGATCCTGAAGTGGTTCAGATCACGCGCGGCGCGGCGCAGGTCTTCCAGGAGTTGGGGGCGGTCGTCGAGGAAGCCGCGCCGGAAATCGAGGGCGACCCATTCCCCGCGTTCTCCACCGTGTTCGGCACGGCGTCATATACGTCCTACGCCGACCTCTACCCGGAGCGACGGGATGAGTTGACCCACTACGTGCAGAATACCTTCGACAATGCGTCGCGGCATACCGCAGCGGACCTGTCGCGCGCTCTGGCCTACGTGGACCGCCACAAGCGACGGTTCGCGGACTTTTTCAACACCTATGACCTGCTGCTCACTCCGGCGATGGCGGTGACGGCGTTCCCCATCGGCCAGCATCCGACAACCATCGGCGGTCGATCCGTGGAACCGTGGTGGGGATACCTGCCGTTTACGTTCCCGATCAACATGAGCGGGCAAACCGCCTCCAGCGTGCCTTGCGGGTTCTCGGCGGCGGGTCTGCCGGTGGGTCTGCACATCGTGGGGCCGGCAGGTGGAGAGGCTCGGGTACTGCGCGCCATGGCGGCCTTCGAAGAGGCGCGGCCCTGGGCGCAGCACCGGCCGGCCGTTTGCTGACCCTCGTCCTGGGATTTGCCGGGTGACTGCCGCCATAGCGCGATAGGAGCCGCACGGCTCTCGCCATCGTCGGGCTGGACGACCCTCGGACGGCCCGCCCACCAATCTGGCAGCGGCAGACCGGCGTAGACGGGTTCATGGTTTTCAGGGCACTGAATGTTGCGCGCGCCCGCGAAGGCGTGCGGCGACTCCGGCCTCTCTTGCCCGTTGTTCGGTTTGGCGTCGTTGAGTGGGCGTTTCTGCTCGTCGCGCTCGTGGCCGCTGCCATGCGGCTGTGGGAACTCGACGGACGCACGATGCACTACGATGAGGCAATCCACCTGCACTTCTCGTGGAAGTTGGCGCGTGGGATCGAATACACGCACTCGCCGTGGATGCACGGGCCGTTTCAGATCGAGCTGGTGGCGGTGGTGCTCAAGTACCTGGGTGACACGGACTTCCTGGCTCGATTGCCCTACGCCGTCTTTGGCGTGGTCCTGACGGTTTTGCCGTATTTCATGCGGCGCCTCATCGGGGATAAGGGGGCGGTGTGCGCGGCGGTGATACTGGCGTTTTCGCCGTCGCTCCTGTACTTCAGCCGGTTCGGCCGCAACGACATTCTCATGGCGGTTTGGGCGGTGTTGCTGCTGATCATGCTCTGGCAGTACGGGATCAACAGCCGCAAACGCTACCTGTTCGGAGCGGCAGTCGTGACCGCGCTGATGCTGGCGACCAAAGAGACGGCCTACTTCGTCATCCTGTTCATGGGGCTGGCGGCCCTGGCCCTGGGTTGGCGGGAGTTGTGGGAGTTTGTCAGGACGCGGCGCGGCCTGTCCGGAATGAGCGGCGCGGCCGGGTTCTTTGTACTGTTGGCAACGCTGACGCTGCCGCAGGCGGCCGCGCTGATAGCGTTGGCGCAGTCGCCGTTCGGGTTGACGATCGCGTCGCATGACACCGGATCAACCGGCGACACCGGCGCACCGGTTTGGGAGGCGCCGTTTGCCACATTGCCGTTGTGGCCGGTGCCGGTCTGGATGCACATTGCGGCTGCGGCAGCGCTGGTCGGCCTGGGGTTGGGCCTGGCGATGTGGGCATGGCGCATCCGGGCTCCGATTGACCTGTTGTCGATTGTTGTGGCGATCCTGTCGACGGTCGCAGCGGTATCGGTGGTGGTCGTCGGACCCTTCCATAACCTCCTGTCAGCACTGGATACGGCGGGTGGTGGGTCGACTGGATCGTTAATTGACTGCGGCGCCGGATTGGCACTGCTGCTCCTTGGGGTGATAGTCCTGAGATTGAACCTGGCGTCGTCGGTGGGGTGGCGCGGGACCATGCTGCTGCTGGGCCCGGCGATACTCCTGACATGGGTATGGCTGATGTTCCTGTGGGGAGGAGCCGAATTCATCAGCCAACTTCTGCCTTCCGCGGCCCCGGCCGAGGATCTGCAGGCAGGTCGCATTACGGTCAACTACCTGGTGCCGGTGCTGGCGCTGTTGTTGTTGCTCGTGGCGGGCGGGACGGTGGGAATCGCCTGGGGAGGAGGGCTTTGGCTGGGGTGCGCGGTGGTGTTCTACTCGATCTGGACCCTGCTCTACACCACCATGTTCACCAACTGGCCGGGAGTTTTCACTGGTTCGTGGCAAAGCCTGGGTTACTGGCTGATGCAGCAAGACGTAGCCCGCGGCAACCAGCCCTGGTACTACTACTTCGTCGGGTTGACCGTGTACGAACTGTTGGCGTTGGCGTTCGGCGTGATCGGAGTGGTATGGCTGATACGGCGTCGGGCCGTTTACGGCGGGATGGGCGTGGTGTTGGCCGCGTGGGTGATTGCGACGTTGGCGTTGTACACCATTGCGGCGGAAAAGATGCCGTGGCTGTTGGTCAACATAACGGTGCCCCTGGTGCTGGTTGCGGGGATGTTCCTGGGCCATGTGATGGACAGCATCGATTGGGGCTTTCTGGCGCTCCGAACGGCGGCGGCATTGATCCTCGGCCCGATCTGGCTTGCGCTCGCGGTGTGGCTGGCCTGGTTGGCGACCGGTGGAGAAGTCAACAACCTTGCGGTCTGGTTGGGGGTGTTGGTACTGCTGCCGCTGGCCATCATGATCGCATGGTTGATACGCGGCCACAGCCAGGCCGGAGGAGCGCTGGCGTTGGGAGTTGCGGCCTTGCTCCTGGTATTCGGGGCAGCCGGAGCCGTGAGAGCGGCGTACACCTATGACGATTCAAACATCGAAATACTGGCCTATGCCCAGGGCTCTGCCGATTTGGTCAGCACCCACGCGGAGTTGAAAGGAACCGCGCTTGGAGAGGGCGCCGGCGATCCGGCGGTCAAGGTCGATTACGACATGTGGTATCCCTTCCAGTGGTACGTGCGACACGAGACGGAAGAGGGCAGTCTGCGGTTCGACCGGTTCTGTGACGTCACCAGCGACGACGATGCGGAGAACGAGGATAAAGCGACGAAAGACTGCCACGCCGTGGGAGAGGACGCCGGTCCTCAAATTTACCTGGCCGAGCACGGGCATGCGGTGGAGGAGGAGGACGCGCCGGGTTATCGGAGAGAAGGGCCGAGGCGGAATCTGCTGTGGTATCCTGAAACCTACCGTCGCCCGGGAGAAGCGCGCACCAACACCGGATTGTGGCAGCAACTGGAAGCGGATGCGTCGTTTTTCCGAAATGTGGCGGCCAACCCCGATAAGCTTCGACAGGCGCTGGAATACATCGTCGCGCGTCGCCAGAAAAGTGACTGGTATTCCGCCAGCTATTATCAGTACGAGCGGGAATAGAACCCTGATGACAGAGGTCGATGGATGACAACGGCGCCTGCATTGCCCGAGCCCGGATCGGCCACCGTGGAAGATCGCGTGCAAATCAGCCGCCGATTGATCCAGCAAGCCCGGGAGGAGCTTGAGCGCGGCGACCGTCTCCAGGCCACGGAAAAAGTCTGGGGCGCACTGGCGCAGATGCTCAAGGCCCACGGTCAACAGCGCGGCTGGCTTAACATGGGAAGCCATCGCACGGTTGGTCGTATCGCTCAGCAGCTAGCAGCTGAATACAATGATCTCCACATCATCAATGCTTACGTCGCTGCGGACAACGGTCATCGGAATTTCTACGACAACGAGATGAGCCCGCCGGAAATCGAAGGCATCATAACGGTGGTGGCCGCTGTGCTGCCGGATCTCGAGCGGGCGCTGGAACAGCCGCCACGGCCGTTCGTTATCAGCGACGTGGACCAACGCTGGCGAGTGAGAACGCTTACCGGGAAGCAGGACTTGCAGGTTGGCGACGCCTCGCCGACGGGCTTTTCCAATACCCATTGGCGTACGGTTGAAACTGTGTTGCCGGGCGCAAAATACCGATGACAGAGGCGGACGAATGACAACGGTGCCCGCATTGCCCGAGCCCGGATCGGCCACCGTGGAAGATCGCGTGCAAATAGGCCGCCGGTTGATCCAGCAGGCTCGGGACGAGCTTGAGCGCGGCGAACGTTTCCAGGCTACGGAAAAAGTCTGGGACGCGCTGGCGCAGATGCTCAAGGCGCACGGTCAACAGCGCGGCTGGATGAATTTAGGGAGTCATCGGACCGTATCTCATATCGCCCAGCATTTGGACGCGGAGTACCCCGAGATCCCCGTGTCGATGGCATACGTTGCAGCGGACAACGGCCATCGGAATTTCTACGACAACGAGATGAGCCCTCCGGAGATTGAAGACATCATAACGGTGGTCGCAGGAGTGCTGCCAGAGTTGGAAAGCGCATTGAGTGAACCCCCGCGGTCTTTCACCATTCGCGACGGCGACCTTTGGCGGGTACGAACACTCACCGGGAAGCAGTACCTGCAGGTCGGTGACTCCTCGCCCACGGGCTTCTCCAATACGCACTAGCGTCCGCTGCTTTGGGCTACTTTTTCGGCAATTGGCGGTTCTGGGCCGGGGTGCTGGTCAGCGTCGTGGCGCTGGGCCTGCTGGTTCTGCTGGTGGACCGAAAAGAATTGGCCCACGCGCTGCTGAGCGCGAACTACTGGTACCTGGCGCCGGCGATCGTCCTGTACTTTGTGGGGCAATGGTTCCGGGCGCTCCGCTGGCAATACCTGCTGGCGCCCGTGTCCCGCATATCGGCCCGACGACTGTACCCGGTGATCATCATCGGATACATGGCGAACAACGTGCTGCCCGCGCGCCTGGGCGAATTGGTGCGCGCGGTCTACCTGTCGCAGCGGGAGAAAGAGGTGAGTGTGCCGGCGTCCATAGCGACGCTCAGCGTTGAAAGGCTGTACGACGGGTTGACCCTGCTGGCCATGGGCGCGGTGGCCGCTCCGATCCTGTTGGCCGCCGGCCTGTTCAGCGAGGCGAGCCTGGCTTACCAGTCAACGGCCGTGATCCTGATGGTGGGCGTGATAGGCAGTTTTGCAGTAGCCCTCCTCGCGCTGACGGCTTTGGCGACCAGCAGGCGGGCCGTGGACTGGCTCATCGCGATCACAGCGATCCTGCCGGTGCGCTTTCGTTCCATGGCGGTGGAGGTGATACACGGTTTTGTCGAGGGCCTGGCGACGCTCAATTCGCCCCGCAAACATGCCGTACTGTTCCTGGGTTCGCTGCCGATTTGGCTGGCGGAGGCTGGGGTCTACCTCATCGTTGCGTACTCGTTCAATCTGGACGCGTGGTTCGACTCCTTCTGGTTGCTGGCGGCGGCAGTCCTGCTGGTAACCGTGACTTCGAACCTGATAACGGCGATTCCAGCGTCCATCGGAGGCATCGGGCCGTTTGAGGTGGTGGCGCAACAAACGCTGGTGGCGTTGGGCATCGGCGCTGCCGCCGCTGCCGCCTACACGGTGGCGGTTCACCTGGTCGCGTTGTGGTTGCCCGTCAACATCGCCGGCGTGTTGTTGTTGCTGTGGCACAACGTCTCGTTGCGTCGGCTGACCGCGTTGCCGGAGACTGAAGCCGAACGGCAATCTGATGACGCACCATCGCCGGTGACCGGACAACCACGAGCCGGAACGGCGCAGGACGATTAGCACATGAGGGTAGGCATCATCGGCGGCGGCGCGGCCGGCTTGGCAGCAGGCCTGGAACTGACGTCGCGTGGCCATTTTGCGGAAGTGTTCGAGGCGGCGCCCTTTCTGGGCGGACAGGCATCAACCTTCGAGGTCGGTGGTGGGCAATTGGAACGTGGCTACCACCACCTGTTCGTCAGCGACACCGACATGGTGGAGCTGATCAACGAGCTGGGCCTGGGCGATTCCCTTGAGTGGCTGGAGTCGAAAGTGGGCCTGTTTCACGGCGGCCGCATCTGGAATTTTGCCACGCCGATGGACCTGCTTAGATTTTCTCCGCTACCGTTTTTCCAGCGCATCCGCTTGGGCCTCTGGACGTTCCTGCTGCAGAAAACGCGGGACTGGCGCAAGTTCGAGGGAGTTACTGCCGCTGAATGGACCCGCGACCACATGGGCGAGGACGCGTACCGGGTTATCTGGGAGCCGATGCTCCGGGGCAAGTTCGGCGACTACTACGACCAGGTGAGCATGACGTGGCTCTGGGGAAAAATTTACCTGCGCGTCGCGTCCCGGAAACGGATGCAGAAGGAACGGTTGGGCTACCCCATGTGCAGTTTTGGACGGGTTTTTGACGCCTGCGGGGAACGGATCGAACAGCAGGGGGGACGGGTCCATATTGGGGCGGCGGTTCGACGGCTCAACGTGGTGGATGACCAGGCCCAGGGTTTCGTGGCCTCGGCGGATGGAGGTGCGGAACGGAACTACGAATACGATGCGGTCATCGCGACGACGCCTTCGTACATATTCACGCGTCTGGCTCCCGACCTGCCGGATGATTATCGCTCGGTGCTGGAGTCGGCGAGGTACCTGTCTGCGGTGCTCGTGATCCTGGTGCTGGACCGGCCGCTGACGGCCAAATACTGGCTGAACGTGGCGGACCGGTCGCTGCCCTTTGTCGGCGTGATCGAGCATACCAACATGATCGACCGTGACCTGTACGGTGGTAACCATATCGTGTACTTGACCAACTACCCGGACCGCAACAGCGAGCTATATCGCAAAGAGCCCGAGGAGTTGTTGGAAGAGTACGTTCCGCACCTCCGGAAGCTGAACCCCGATTTTTCGCGGGATTGGATCCTGGACTACCACCACCATCGGGTCGATGGCGCGCAGCCGATAAACGGCGTGCACTACAGCGAGCGGAACATTCCGGACCATCGCACGCCGATCAAGTCGCTGTACCTGGCAAACACGACGCAGATCTATCCGGAGGACCGGGGCACCAACTACTCGGTGCGCATGGGCCGACGGGTGGCGCGGATGGTGTTGGAAGATGGGGGCGCCTGAATAGAAGGGTCGATGTCGACATCACATGGTGGTTGATCCGCCGCGCCGCACGCAGCTGGCCGCAGAGGTGGGATGAGGATCACCATCGACATCGATGAGGAAACGCTGGCCAAAGCTCAGGAACTTACGGGCATTTCCGGTAGAACGGACTTGGTGCGCGAAGGGTTGCGTTCCCTGATCGAGCGTGAGAGCGCCCGGAGGTTGTGCAGGTTGAGGGGGAGCCAACCCCAACTCGAGGAAATCCCCCGCCGCAGGAGTCGGTCGGCGTGACGCTTGCCGATACCTCGGTGTGAGGGAACCACCGGCGAGCCAATGACCCCATCCGTGTGTCGCCGTTGGAAGATAACCGGGTCTTGATGCACCCGATGGTTGTCGGTGAGTTGGCTTGTGGCAACCTGCGGGATCGGGAACAGGTACTGGATCTGCTCAGTGGGTTGCCGCAGATACCCGTGGCTGACGACGAGGAAGTTCTATTTTTGATCGGCTGGCACCGCCTGATGGGCCTGGGGATCGGATACGTTGACGCCCACCGTTTTTGCCGCTGCGGCGTTGGCTGACACGGTCAGGTTGTGGACCAAGGACCGCCGACTGCGCGACGCGGCATCCGGACTGGGTCCGGAGTACCAATCGCCGGTTTAGCTATGTGGCGAAGTTGGCAGAAACACATGGAATGGCGCAGACGTTTCCGTATGCAATTTAGGTCTATTTTTAGTATAATGATTAGAGATAATTCGGCGCGAATGTGCGATCAGGCCATATACATTGCCCACTATCCTCGTATTGGCCGGCGACCGCAACGGCCATAATCCAAACGCATCCATCCGAGCGATAGAAGAGGCCGGTGGCAACGTTCGCGTAATTGTTCCGGCGATGCCCGCAACGGAAACTCTGGTCGGAGCCGGAGGTTTGCTGCTGACGGACCGTGTTGGAGCCGCCGTTGGCAACTTGCTGAGAGCGGCTCTGGAGGCTGATATGCCCGTGCTGGCTACGGGCGGCGGGATGCACGCGCTGAATCGCCATTTCGGCGGAGGCGACCCCATCCCCGCGCCGGGGCATATCGCGGACGACGATGCCGAATCCCTGCGGCACCAGATTTATCTTTCACCCGGTTCCAAGGTTGCCGCGATCATCGGCTCCGCCGGCATGTTCCGGGTGAATAGCCGGCATCGCGAAGGCATCCGCGAACCGCAACGAGCCCAGCGGTTGATGACCATCGCATACCAGTTGGATGACGGCATCATCGAAGGCTTGGAAAGCAAGGAACACAGCTGGGTGATCGGCGTGCAGTTTCAGCCGGAACGCGGTGACGAAGTTCCCGCCGGTTTCAACAACCTGTTCCTCGGGTTGGTGGAACGCGCCCAGGACTTCATTGAGAATAGCGACACGAGGAGAACCTCACGATGACTACGGCGCCCCCCCAGCAACCCGGCGGCGAATTTACGCTGCGACCCATTGAGGACGAGATGCGCGAGTCGTACCTGTCCTACGCGATGTCGGTCATCGTGGCCCGGGCGTTGCCGGACGTGCGCGACGGGTTGAAGCCGGTACAGCGCCGGATCCTGTACGCCATGCACGACATGGGGATACGCCCGGGTAGCCAGTACCGGAAGAGCGCGCGGATCGTCGGCGAGGTTCTGGGCAAGTTCCACCCGCACGGCGACGGGTCGGTGTACGACGCGCTGGTGCGCATGGCGCAGTTGTTCTCCATGCGGGCGCCGTTGATAGACGGGCAGGGCAACTTCGGCAGCATCGACGGAGACCCGCCGGCCGCGATGCGCTACACGGAAGCGCGCCTGGCCCCGATTTCCGAAGAACTCCTCGCTGACATCGACCAGAACACCGTAGACTTTGCCCCCAACTTCGATGATTCCCTCACAGAGCCGACGGTCCTGCCGGCGCGCCTGCCCGATATGCTCGTAAACGGGGCTTCCGGCATCGCAGTGGGCATGGCCACGAACATTCCGCCCCACAACCTGGGCGAAATATGCGACGCCATCGCCTATCTGATTGACCATCCGGACGCTGCCACCGAGCGGCTGATGCGGCACGTCAAGGGGCCGGACTTCCCTACGGGCGCTATCATCCGCGGGCGCAAGGGCATAGTCGACACGTACACCACCGGCCGGGGCCGCGTCATCATGGAGGCGCGGGCCGAGATCGAAGAGATGCCCCGCGCCAATCGTGAGCAGATCATCGTCACGGAGCTTCCCTACCAGGTCAACAAGGCCAATCTCATCGAACGTATTGCCGCCCTTACCAGGGAGAAGAAGATCGACGGGATTTCCGATATCCGGGACGAGTCAGACCGCCGAGGGATGCGAATCGTCATCGAACTGCGCCGGGACGCCCAGGCCAGGGTGGTGCTGAACAACCTCCTCCGGCAGACGGCCCTTCGTTCTTCGTTCAACTCGATCATGCTGGCCCTGGTTGACGGGCAGCCCCAGGTCCTGCCGCTGCGCCGTTGCCTGGAACTGTTTGTTCAGCACCGCCAGGAAGTCATCCGCCGGCGGTCGGAATATCAGTTGCAGCGCGCCAGGGACCGGGACCATATCGTCCAGGGCCTGCTGCTCGCCCTGGACCGCATTGACGAGGTAATAGAGATCATCCGCAATTCCGCCGACGTAGAGGAATCGCGCAATAACCTGATGCAAAACCTGGACCTGTCGGAAGCCCAGGCCCAGGCGATCCTCGACATGCAGCTCCGCCGCCTGGCTGCCCTGGAACGCGAGCGCCTGCAGACCGAGCACGAGGAGCTGCTGCGGCGAATTGCCGAGCTGGAGGAGCTTCTGAACGATCCGGCGAAGATTCTCGCCGAAATCAAGAAAGAGACGCGGGAACTGAAGAGGTCATCCAACAACGCCAGGCGCACCGAGGTGCAGGAAGAGGAGATCGGCGAGGAGACCCCCGAGTCGCTCATCCCCCAGGAAGACGCCATCGTCACCCTCAGCCAGCGCGGTTACGTCAAGCGCGTCCCGCCCAACACCTTCAGGCAGCAGAACCGCGGGGGCAAGGGCGTTCGCGGGATGACAACCCGCGAAGGAGACGCGATCCTGGACCTGCTGGTGGTGGACACACACAGCACGCTCTTCTTCTTCACCAACCGCGGAAGGGTGTACCCGCTGCGCGCCTTCCAGATACCCGGGGATGCCTCACGAACGTCCCGCGCCGTGCTGCTGCGGCATGGGATGACCGTAAATGCCCGTGCCCATTATCGCCAGTTCGTTCATGGCCTCCTTCATGGTCAGGCCTTCCACGTACG
>JAJEIA010000155.1 GCA_022823505.1 Dehalococcoidia bacterium | reverse complement strand
TCACCAGGGTCAGGCCCGGCGGTTTCTGTCGCTGGCCCGGTCCGACCACAACGCGGGGGATTACGTCCGGGCGGCCAACGCGCTGGCCCGTGCGGCGTCCCATGCCGTCACGGCGGCGGTGGTCCAGGAGACCCCCTTTCGCCGTCACACCCGGCGGCGGCTGACCAATCACCTGTTCGGTCTGGCCTGGGAGGGCCGGATCTCCAACGGAGGGGTGCGCACCTTCCGGAACGTCTACCGGTTGCCGGAGCGTCTGGCCCGGGCCAAACTACGGGAGGCCCAGCGGCTGAGCCGTCAGGCCCGCAACCGGGTGGCGATGCTGGTGCGCGGGGTGGCGGGGGCGCTGTGCGGCCGGCCGGTGACGGGCCGCCGCCGTCGCCCGTCGCGACCGCCGTGGCGTCCGGCGCCCCGGTCGGTTGCGGAGATCATCGCCCTGCCGGACTATCGGGAGATCGCCCGAACCCACGGACTGGTGGACGCGCCGTTGGCTCGGCGTCCCGACCCCCACGGTTTCTACGCTCGCGGCCGGACGCCCCCGGAGTGTCCCTGCCACCCGGTGCAACTGCCCCGGCGGGACACCGCCGACACCATCGAACTGTCGCCCCTGTGGCAGCACGCCCTGCAACAGACCTTCCGCGCACCCCTCCCCAACACCATCCCCATCAGCCGTTAATACCGACCACCGTTTCCCCACCGATCAATCCAATCCCGTCCATCCTGTCCATCCATGCAAATTCAATCACCGCCGCCGCCTCAGTAGATCACCCCGGCCTCCTCAAGCCGGTCGATCTCGGTCGATGGGATCCCCAGCAATTCCCCGAACACGTACCCGTTGTCCTCACCGATGTTGCTGTACCTGCCGAACGGTATGGGCGTCTCCGACATCTTCGCCGGTATCGACCACGACACGCTCTCCCCCTCCGTCCACTCGGTTGCCTTTACACCCCGTTCCGCTTCCCAATACTGCGTGTCCTGGTAAAACCCACGCGATTGCAGATGCGCGTTTTCGTTCAGGTCCTGCCCCTGCGACACCATCCCCGCCGGCACGCCCGCCGCTTGGAGCTTTTCCATGAGCGCCATCGATTCCTGCGGCCCGGTCCATTCTGCGATCTTCGCGTCCAGCGCACCTTCGTTGCGCCGTCGACCCAACCTCGTTTCGTACTCCGCGACCGCTGCCCACTCCGGATCGCCCATCGCCTTGCGAAGCCGCATCCACTCCTCGTCATCCGACACTGCGATGGCGATATACCGGTCATCGCCGGCGCACCGGTACACGTTGTGCGGCACGGCCCACGCGTCCCGGTTGCCCCGTCGCTGCGGACCCCGTCCGTTCACCTGGTAGTCCAGCAGCGCCGGCCCCCCGGTCGCCACCCCGGATTTGAAAATCGACGACTCCAGAGTCGCCGTCTTTCCGGTCAGGTTCCGTCGCATCAACGCCGCGATTATCCCGGCCGGCTGGAAAACCCCGGTGTGGTAGTCCGAGTACGAGGTGTTTACCACCCCCGGAGGCTCGTCCGGCAGCCCGGTCATCAGCGACACCCCGGAAAGGTGCTGCACTAGTATCCCGAACGATTTGTACGTGTAGTACGGCCCGTGCCCGCCCAATCCCGTTTGCCACATGATGATCGCGTCCGGCCGCTGCTTCCGGATCTCCGGAAAGTCGATCCCCCAGCGGTCCAGCACATTCCGCCGGAAGTTGGTCATGAACACGTCGCTGATCCGCACCATCTCGAGTATGAGGTCCCGACCCGCCTCGGTCCTCACGTCCAGCGTGATCCGCCGCTTGCCCCGCTGGTATTCCGGTTGGCCTGCTCCCCTGGACCAGGCTGGAATGAACGCCATCTCGTCCAACACCTTGTTCGTCTCGACCTTGATCACCTCCGCGCCCAGGGAACCCAGGATCCTCCCCGTCAGCGGCAGCGCGACGTACGGGCCGAACTCAACAACACGGATGCCCGCCAGCGCGGCCCGCGCCCCATGTGGATGATGCGTGACGCTGGTGCTCATTCCTTCACTCCTTTATGTTCCCAAAGCCATCGACCCGCCGCTGGAAACGTCATCCCGCCGAAAGCTGGTATCCAGGCCTCCGTCAGCAAGATCCCGTTCGTCATGCCTGTCCATCCCGAAATTTCGGTGGCGTCCGATCCGTGCAAAAAACGGCTAATGCACCGACCCGTCAAATCACGCCGTCAGCCCTTAGTTTCGCGATTTCCTCGCCCGTCATTCCCAGCTCGCCCTGGTACACCGCTGGATTGTCCGCACCCAACGCCGGCGCCGGCCGCCGTCGCGCCGAAACTTCCTGGCTGTGAAATATCCCCAGCGGATACTTGATGGTTCCGATCGACCCATCCTCGTGCTCAATGTCATACCAGAACCCCGACTCCGCCAATTGCGGGTCGGCCAACAGATCCGCCACCTCGTTCACCGGCAGGAAAACCAGGTTCCGCCGCTGTCCCTCGTGAAATAGCTCCTGCACCGTGAAGTTCTCGGCAAACTCCAGGAACAGGGCCGTTATGATGTCGATGTGCTCGGCCCGGTCCTGGTTCCCCCCTCGGTAGGCCTCGTTCAGCACCTCGTCGTTCCCGGTCACCTCGTGAATCCACTCCGCCAGCGCGTCCCACTCCCGCGGCGTGATCACCCCGGCAGCGATCCAGCCGTCCTTGCACGGATACGCCCCCAGCGGGATCACCAGCGTCGAGTTGGTGCCCACCCGGGTCACGTTCTGCCCCAGCTTCCGCCACAGGAGCGCCGGGTGCGCGTCCGTGTAGTAGGTGATCAGCGCCTCCTGAGAAGACACGTCGATATGCTGCCCCACTCCGCCGTCGGCGAAATCTCGGTAATACAGCGCCGCCAGGATGCCCACCGCGGCGTACTGCGCGCCGGGATAATGGCTGTGCTCGTTGCCCTGCCGGACCGGCGGCTCGTCCGGCTCCCCCGTTATCTGCATGTACCCGCTCGCCGCCATCACCACCAGGTCGTCGCCTGTGTAATCGGCCCATTCGCCCGTGGACCCGAACGGCGTCACCGAAGCCATCACCAACCCCGGGTTGTCGGCCCGCAGGTCGTCGTAGCCTATTCCCCGCTCGGCCAGGTAATGCCGGTCGTAGCTTTCGATGACCACGTCGGCGTCTGCCGCCAACCGTCGGAACAGACGTCGGCCCGCCTCGCTCTCCAGGTCCAGCGTGATGGATCGCTTGTTGGTGTTGTAGAACAGGAAATCCAGGCTCTGCTCGGCGTCGACCACATCACCCGGATACGGCCCCAGTGTCCGGGAACTGTCCCCGGACGGCGGTTCCACCTTCACCACGTCCGCACCGTAATCCGCCAGCAGCCGTCCGCAGAACGCCGCCCGACGGTCCGTCAGTTCCAGGACCCGGTACGGTGGTATCAGGTGCTCACCGGTGTATGCGTCGAACCGAGGCATGGTCTGTAAATCTCCGTTTCCGTGATGCTGCACCCAGTGGGCCGCGTCCCGCCAATTTATCGCCGCCCAATCCTCGTGTCAAAATGCCGACTGCGAATCCGCCACCGTTATAATGTTGCCCGCACCCATCCCTAACCATTGAGAGCGTTCATGAGCACGATGCATCCTACCGATATCAACGCGGCCCTGGTCAATCTGGTCCGCAAACGTAGCCCGGGGCGATGGCAGACCGTCCCCATCGGCCTCTCCCCGTTGTGGCGCCCCATGCTGGCCCTGATCGACACCCGATCCCTCCCTTTCTCGGATGAAGACCATCGCCCCACCGTCCTGCTGGTCGCCGGTTTGCGGGGCGAATCCATGGACACGCCCCGCATCCTCACCGCTCTCGACCTGTTCGCCCGTTCCGCTGCCGCCGGCGCGTCCGGTGTGGCCCTCAGCGCCCTCGCCGCCAGCAATCCCGATGCACTGGCCGGCGGCGACTGGGAACCCACCGCTGGAAATCCAACCGACCTTACGCACGGGTTCCCTCCCGACGGCGGCTTCTACTCCGACGAGACCGGCCCCGAAAGCCGCTACCTGTGGCGATGGGTTTGCTATCAGGCCCCCGACCTGCTGGTCGAAGTGGCACTGTCCGATGACCCGGCGTCCCAGGTGGTCTGGGAGGCCAACGCAGCCGCGGCCGGCAACCCGGTCGCCTCGGCCCTTGACGCTGCGCCGGCCAACGATGACGACTCGCTGGTCGCCGCCCTCGGCCGCCCTTCACCGGACAGCCCCGGCCTTATTCCCGCATTGCGTCTCACTACCCATTGGACCGGGCTCTCCGACGCCCTGCAAGCGCTCTGGCGTCTCACCGGCAAGGATTCCGACATGCCGCCCTCACCCGCCCGCCTGGCCCTTGACACTCGCCGCAGCCGCACTCCCATCGAGATCGCCCGCATTCTGGCCGGCCGTTACGGCCACGCCCTCGACCCGGTCAACTACACCCAGGGGGTCGGCATCAGCGGTCGCCTCCGCCTTGCCGCCCTGGACGACGCGTCGCCCGACCCCACCACCGACATCTCCGCGATGATCGACCACATCGCCGTCGATCCTCCGGCCTATCTCACCGATGCCGGCGGCGCGGCTCTGGCCGGCGTCGTTTGGGCTGCCCGCCTCGCCGATTACACCGGAGATGAAAAGTACCGCAGCCTCTTTTTCTACGCGGCGGATCGCTTCGTGTCCCGCGGACCAGGTGAAGCCCCGTCCCCGTGTGACCCCGATTTCCGTGTCGAGGACATGTTCATGACCGGCGCGATGCTTGGGCGCGCCTACCGCATCTCCGGCGACGCAGGGTACGCCGACCTGTTGGCGAATTTCCTTCTCGATGGCGGAGACGTCCAGGAAGGCAACGGCCTGTTCCGCCACGCCCGCTCGGCGCCGTTTTACTGGAGTCGCGGCAACGGATTCGCCGCCCTCGGTTACGCTGAAGCTCTGTCCTATTTGCCCAACGACCATCCCGCCCGCGACACCCTCCTCCAGCGCCATAGGCGCCATCTGGACGCCATGCTACGTGTCCAACAGCCCTGGGGCACGTTTGGCGAACTGGTCGACCTCCCCGGCGCTTGGGGCGAACTTACCTCCACTTCCATGATCGGCTACGCTCTGGCCCGTGGCCTCCGGCTTGGCTGGCTGCCCTTCGACGACTCCGCCGGGTACACCGCCGGCCTGAGAGCATGCTGGCGCGCCTTGTCCGAACGCATCGATGAGAAAGGGGGTGTTGTCGACGGCTGCATCAGCACTGGTGTCATGCCCGACGCCCGCGCCTATCTGAACCGCACCGCCGTCAACGGATATGACGACCGCACCGGCAGCCTCGCCCTGTGGTTCGCCTGCGAAATGGCCCAGCAGCCCTAGCGAAAATCCGTGCTAAAATCGCCTTACGGTGGTTCGGCTGCCACCGGGGGAGCCAATCATGCTGACCAGGCTAGAAGTCAACGGATTCAAGAACCTGGTCGATTTCTCCGTTGATTTTGGGCCCTTCACATGCATCACCGGGCCCGGCGGCGCGGGCAAGTCCAACCTGTTCGACGCCATCCGATTCCTTTCGCTCCTCACCGAACACCCAATCAACGAGGCCGCCGCGCGCATCCGCAACCGAGGTGCGGGCACCGGGGATGTCGCGGATCTGTTCTTCTTTGACGGCGATCATCGCTCCAACCGGATCGACATCGCTGCGGAGATGATCGTTCGGGGCAATGTCCGCGATGACTTTGGCCGAGAGGCACAGGCCTCTTCGTCTTTCCTCCGTTACGAATTGGCGTTCCGATATGCCCCATCATCGCCGGTCGATGGATCAATCGGAGGGCTCGCCCTGGAGCGGGAGGAGTTGCGGCCTATCATAGAAGCACGCGCAGCGCGCCATTTGAAATTTCCCCATAGCAAGAGTCGGTTCCGCGACGGTGCCGTGTACAACTACCGACACGCCCGCAGCGGGTTCATATCTACTCAAACCGATCCCGACACCGGACTGCCGATCGTCACCGTGCACCAGGATGGTGGCTTCCAGGCACGCGGCCGCCCTTCGCCGGCCAACCACGCAACCCGGACCGCCGTAGGTACCGAAAACACCACCGCGACTCCCACTGTGCTGGCCGCCAAGCGGGAAATGCAGGGCTGGCAGGTTCTGCACCTGAACCCTTCCGCCATGCGTTGCCCTGACCGTTACGACCAACCGCCGGGTATCGCCAGCGACGGGGCGCACATCCCGGCGACAATGAAACACTGGATCGGGTTGGCCCGCGAGCAAGGGGTCGATCCCGAATACGCGCTGAATCAGTTGACGGCGTCAATATCCGATGTAGCGGGGCTAAGCAAAATAAGCGTCTCTCATGACGATGTTTTAGGTGTACTTTCGCTCGCATTGGAAGAACGGTCCGGGATACGTGCTGGCCCTTCTATGGTTTCAGATAGCGCGCTGCGGTTCGTTGCGTTCGCAGTCCTCGCCCTGACTCCCGACCCTCCGTCAGTGCTGTGTATCGAACTTCCGGAAAACGGTTTGGAGTTGGGCAGCTTGGATGCGTTGAATTCGATCCTGCACCGCATGGCGGCTAACCCGCACGAAGAGATCGGACCGGACAACCCTCTGCGCCAATTGATTGCGGTCAGTCAATCGCCTCACCTGTTACAGCGGCAGGAGATGCAGGACTTACTATTGGCTCGGTCACTGCGCTCCCCCTACGCAGACCCCGATCAGGATAGGCGTATCTTTCGATGTCATCCCCACACTGGCACTTGGCGGTGCGCGGATCCCGACGATGGAATCGATCTCACGTCGTTGTGGTCCCATCCCGTACCCCCACGGAAGATGCAGATCGGTTTCCCATCTCAGTTCTGGGACCAAGCATAGCTGCTTCGCATCGCCGCCACGACGCACCGCTCGTCAGATCCGTCCATGATCTATAATCGGCCGATCCTTCACTGTGGCTGCTGATTAAGTGCACGTCCTGATCGCCTACATCTCCCAGCGCGTCCCCTTCTACTATGGGTGGATCGTGCTCGGTACCGCCGGCAGCAGCATGTTCGTGCGCAACGCGGCCGGCAGCCTGACCTTCGCCGTCTTCGTGCCCCTCATCGCCGACGAAACCGGTTGGAGTCGGGCTCTTATCGGAGGAGCGGCGGCCCTGGGCGGCCTGCTGGCCACCGGGGCATCGCCGCCGGTGGGTTGGGCCATCGATCGTTATGGCGCGCGAGCCGTCCTCGTTTCTTCAATCATCATCATCGGCCTGAGCACCATGGCTCTGGCATGGCTGTCGGTGCATATCGCCATCTTCTACTCGGCCCTCGCCATTGGTCGCATCATGTTCAGCAGCCCGCTCAACGTCGGCGCAGCCACCTTGGTTGGGCGCTGGTTTGTACGGCAACGCGGCCGAGCCACGGGCCTGTTGTTCCTGTCCCACTCCGGCGGCATGGTGGCCTTTCCGCTGGTGGCAACGTGGGTCAGCGTCGCTTATGGATGGCAAGTCGCCTGGATAGTCCTCGGCTTGATGGTGTACGCCATCGCGTTGGCCCCCGCCGCTCTGCTCGTCGCTCAGCGACCGGAGGATGTTGGCCTGCTACCAGACGGCGACGACCCTGATACCACCATCGAGACTGATGCGTCGGCTCCATCGGTCGCCGAAGCCGAACCCGCCCTGGAATGGACCACGCGCCAAGCACTGCGCACGCCGGCATTGTGGGTTCTCGCCATCGGCACCGGCTTGCTGTTCCTGCTGCAATCGGGCACCAATGTGTACCAGGCCGACCTGCTCCGTTCCCGCGGAATCGATCTTTCTCTGTCCCAGCTGAGCATAGTCGTCAATGCTGCCGGTACCGGCCTGGGCAGCCTGGTGTGGGGACGCCTGGTCGAGCAATTGCGGGTTTCATATACCTATGCGATAGTCGCGTTGATCATGGCCGTGGCCTGTGCACTGTTCGTTGTAGCAGAGTCAGTCGCCTTGGCGTTCTTCGCCGCCGGCTTATTCGGTGTTGCCGTCGCCGGCATCCTGGTGGTCCCCGCCGTCGCCTACGCCAATTTTTTCGGGCGTCAGTCCCTTGGCACCATCCGCGGAGTGACCGAGCCGTTCACCTCTCTGGGACAGGCCATCGGCGCGGTGGCCTCGGGGTTAGTCTACCAGTTCGCCGGCGGCTACGGCATCGCATTCGTCCTATACGCAATATTGGGAGCGATCACCGCTCTTGCTCTCCTCCTCGCTAGGCCTCCGGTGCACCCGCAGGCTCGCGCGTGGCTTTCACCTGAAACCGCGGACTAGCCGTCCAGTGCCACGCGCCTCAGCAGCAATGCCTCGGACGACATAATCTCGTCCGCCCGCGCCGGGATGTCTTCGAAGTTGTCCAGCGCGGCGCGTATGAGCCGTCCCGACAGCGCGCCGCACTCGTCGCTGCCCAGCAGCACCGCCAGTTCCGCCGCCCGCTCAATCGATGCGCCACCTCCTGACGTAACTTGCACGCCCTTCTCATACATCTCCATGTCTCCCGCGGCCAGTGCCATGTCCCGCACCTCTTCCCACATCCGCGTGTGAATCGAACCTGGACTGATTGCGTTGACCGTGACCCCCGTGCCGGCCAGTTCCACGCTCAGGTTCTCCGTCATATTGACTATGGCAGTCTTGGCCGCATCGTATGATGTGTCATTCGGCCCTCCCACACCGGACATGTTGACTATCCGTCCTCGACCGCGCTCGATCATTCCCGGTATAACCGCCCGGCAACCATAGTACGTGCCCAGCACGTGCACCGAAATGACGTTCGCCCATCGCTCCGGATCCAGTTCCCAGAGCCGACCGATCTCACCGGTGTTGCCCGCGTTGTTGACCATCACGTCAATCACGCCAAACCGTTCCAGGGTGTGTGACACGGCATTCTCCACCTGCGTCCGATCCCTGACGTCGGCAACCACGGTCGTCACGTCGCTGCCGAACTCCGCCCGGATCTCGTCCGCCGTCGACAGCAGTTCGGCGTCGGTGCGTGCCGCCAGTGCGAGAATCGCTCCCTCAGCCGCATATGCTCTGGCAATCGCCCGCCCGATGCCGCGGCCACCGCCGGTGATCAGAGCCACCCGCCTATGCAATCGTCCTGCGTCTGCCATTTCCCGGTCTCCTTGCAACCCCGAACCTCATCGCGGCGATGGTACAATTTCCCAACATACTACACGATGGGAGAACGCTCATGAGCGACGCGTCCCAGGCGACCGTCCCGACCGTATCATTCACCAGCATGGCCGCTGGTACCCGCGAGGACTACGAACTCCTCGAGCGCCTCGAAGCCCAGTTCGCGTCAAGCACCGCCGACCGCGTCCTGGAACAGTTGCGCGCACTCGCCGGATCCCTGGCCGGCTACAAGGTGGACCGTCTCGAACACTCGTTGCAATCTGCCACCCGCGCGTACCGGGATGGAGCCGACGAGGAAATGGTGGTGGCGGCCCTACTGCATGACATTGGCGATCTGCTGGCGCCGCACAATCACAGCGAGATGGCGGCGGCAGTGCTCCGACCCTACGTGACCGAGCGCACTTACTGGGTGGTTCGACAGCACGGCCTGTTCCAGAGTTACTATTATGCGCATCACATGGGCGGCGACCGCCACGCCCGGGACCGCTATATCGACCACCCGTGGTACCAGGACGCGGTGGACTTTTGCCACCGCTGGGACCAATCGTCTTTCGATCCCGAATACGATTCACTCTCGCTGGAATTTTTTGAGCCGATGGTTCGTCGGGTGTTCGCCCGCGAACCTTTCAGCCTGGGTAAGGAGTAGCCATGAGCTTGGAAGGTAAAGTCGCGCTGATCACCGGTGCCGGCGGCATGCGCGGCGTCGGACGCGCCACGGCGCTCAAACTGGCTTCCCAGGGTGCCCGCGTCGCCATTACGGACGTGCGCAGACCCGTTGACGACCTGCCTCCCGGGGAAGTCCGTGCGGAATGGCAGTCCATCGACAGCGTTGCCGAGGAGGTGCGCAACCTCGGTAGCCAGGCCCTCGCTGTGTATGCGGACCTGTCCAACTCCGATGAAATCCAGGGGCTGGTGGCGGAAACCGTGAATCACTACGGCCGCCTGGATATCCTGGTCAATAACGCCCGCGCGATCATCGGCCGTGACAAGGTTCCAGTTACCGAGTTGGAAGAGGACGTGTGGCAGCACTTTCTCGCCATCAACACCACGGCGGTTTTCCTTTGCACCAAATACGCCGGACGCGAAATGGTCCGCTTGGGCCACGGCGGTCGCGTCGTGAACATCGCCAGCAACGCAGGCAAGCAGGCCAGCGCCGACGGAGCCGCCTATTCGGCCAGTAAGTTCGCCGTGATCGGCTTGACCCAAGCCTCTGCCATGGATCTCGCTCCCCATGGCATTACCGTCAACGCCGTCTGTCCGGGTCCAATCAACACCGACCGCATGAGCTACTGGGAACGCGACCAGGCATCCCAACGCGGGCTGACCCAGGAAGAATTCCGCGCCCAGGTGGTCGCTTCCTCGGCAGACCGCACGCCGCTTGGCCGGATCGCCGAACCGGAGGATGTGGCCAACCTGGTCACGTTCTTGGCCGGCCCAGATTCCAGTCTCATAACCGGCCAGTCCTACAACGTCAACGGTGGCATTCTGTTCCACTGATCTTCGTTCCCGCCACAATAGAGGTGTCACCTGATGCAATACGGCATTACCCTGCCCGGCCGCGGACCGCTGTCGACTCCCGACAGTCTGGCAACCATTGCCCAGCGCGCTGAGGCCCTGGGCTTCGACTCCATCGCGCTCGGCGACCATATCCTGGTACCGAAGAATATTGATTCCGATTACCCGTACACTGAGACCGGAGAATTCCCCGGCTCAGCGTCCGGGCAGGCCATGGAGCAGATCACAGCGTTGTCCTACATGGCCGGGTGCACCAGCACCATTCGGTTGGCAACCTCGGTGCTGATTGTGCCTCACCGCAACCCCCTGGTGGCTGCAAAGGCACTGGCGACCCTGGACGTGCTGTCGGGCGGCCGTCTCATCGTCGGCGTCGGCGTCGGCTGGTGTCGCGAGGAGTTTGAGGCGGTCGGTTGTGAGCCATTCGATGAGCGTGGCGCCGTCACGGACGAATACATCCAAGCCTTCAAAGAACTGTGGACGTCTGACGATCCTACTTTCGAGGGCGAGTACGTGAGTTTCTCAGACATCTGGTTCTTGCCCAAACCCGTGCAGAAACCCCACCCACCGTTCTGGGTCGGCGGAGAGAGCCGTCCCGCCATACGTCGCGCCGCTACCCTCTGCGACGGTTGGTACCCCATCGGCAACAATCCGGCCTTCCCAGTGGGAACTCCGGAAGCGCTGGAGAACAGCATCGGCCGCCTGCATCGTAGCGCCGAACGGGCCGGTCGGAATCCCGAAGAAATCCAGATCATCTATCGCTCGCACGATTACCGGATCACCGGAACCGACACCAGCCCCGACCGGAACCGTTTCACCGGGAGTGGCGAACAGATCGCCGGCGACATCCACCAGTATGAAGATATGGGCGTCAGCTACCTGGTGCTCGATATCGCCCGCCTGAGCGCGGACGGCAATCTGGAAGAAACTCTGGGTCATTTGGAAGATTTCACCACCCAGGTGGTCGCCCGAGTTTAATTAGCGAACCGCCCTTCCGGTGTCCCACATTTTTGGCGGACGTTCGCAACCCGTTGATGGATTACGCGCTTACGGAATCAAACGCCGTCGAGTACCTGCTTGGAAAGGGTTTGATTTCTTCCGACCAGGCCAGTTCGGCGGCCGCTCGTGAGTTGGGCGGCGGGGTTTCCAATGTCGTCGTTAGGGTTGACTTGGCCAACCCGTCGGACAGCTTGGTCATCAAGCAGTCCCTTGCGCGATTGCGTGTCCAGCAGGAATGGCTCGCGGACCGGGCTCGCATCCACCGGGAGGCGGCAAGCCTACGGTGTCTCGAGGGAGCGTTACCTCGATCCGCACTCCCCAGAGTGGTTCACGAAAACCGCGAGCACTATTTGTTCGCCATGACCGCTGCCCCGGCGGGAGCCCGGACGTGGAAAGACGATCTCCTCTCCGGTCGCATCGATCCCAGGGTCGCCGCCGAGGTCGGTCGCTTGTTGGGGATAATGCACCAACAGTCCGCGGTCTCGAACGAGGGCATCCCTCCCGAGTTGGAGGAATTTGCCGATCAGCATTGCTTCGTTCAACTGCGCGTTGATCCTTACCACCGGGCCACGGCTCTGGCACACGCCGACCTGGCCGAAGCCATCGAAGCGGAAGCTCAGGCCATGCTGGAACGTCGCGTGTGCCTCGTGCATGGTGACTACAGCCCGAAGAATGTCATCGTTACCGGGACCGATCAGGATCCAACCGCTTTCCTGCTGGACTTCGAAGTTGTTCACCTCGGCAACCCGGTATTCGATCTGGCTTTCATGTTGAACCATCTGACGCTGAAAGCCATCCACCGGCCTGATCTGGCCGTTCAGTACAACGCTGCTGCAATCGCGTTTTGGTCGGCCTACTGCGCCAATGCCCCGGCGCTCGCAACGCCGGCGGTCCGGATCGAGCGGGAGGCGGTACGCCAAATGGGCGTGCTCTTGCTGGCACGCGTCGACGGTAAGTCGCCGGCCGAATACGTCACCACCGATTGCCAGAAGTCCGTGGCCCGCCGAGTTGCCAGGGAGATCCTCACGGGCCCAATCTGGTCATTGTCCGACCTGCACGGGGCTTTGCTGCGTTGACAATCAGAGGTCAGTCGGCCGCGCGCAGTCTGGTGACACTGCCTGCGGCTACGTAGTACACTTGCTTCGCGGGTATCCGGCCCAAGGCTCGGGCGCCTAGCTCCCGATCAGAGGAGATGAGAGCTTGCCGCAGGAATTAAACGCCGGGTTGGATGGGTCCGGCCTCCGCGTCGCAGTAGTCGCCGCTCGGTTCAACTATGTAATCACCAAGAACTTAATGGAAGGTGCCGTTTCTACCCTCGCCCAGTACGGCGTCCGCGATGGCGACATTACAACTTCCTGGGTTCCGGGTTCGTTCGAACTCCCGGTGGTCGCCAAAACACTGGCTCAGTCGGGACACTATGATGCGGTGATTTGCCTCGGCGCAGTGATCCGCGGCGAGACCAGTCATTACGACATGGTGTGCAATCAAGCGGCCTCTGGTATCGCCGCAGTTGGCCGAGAAACCGGCATCCCCACCATGTTTGGCGTATTGACCACCGAGAACATGGAGCAGGCGATCAACCGCTCCGGTGGCAAGGTCGGCAACCTGGGTTCTGACTGCGCTGTCGGCGCCATCGACTGTGCCCGACTCTTACAGGCCATCAAGACAGGTTGATCCGACGCGCAGGTGTGAGAAGAAATGCAGGCTACCGTAGAGTTCGACCCCAGCTACTCTCTGCTCACCATCGACCTCACGGCCGGCGAATCCATCAAGGCCGAGCCCGGCGCAATGGTAGCGCAACAGGGGGTCGCGATGACCACCGGCATGGGCGGCTCGGGAGGCCTCTTCGGCGGCATTCGTCGGATGATGGGCGGGGAGTCCTTCTTCGTAAACACGTTCACCGCTGAGGGTGCCGGGGGCTGGGTCAGCTTGGCCCCGCCTGCGCCCGGCGACGTCGGTTCTTTCGCCCTGGAACCGGGAAGCAATCTTTTCCTCCAGTCCAGTTCATTCCTTGCCAGCACAGGCAATGTGCAAATCGACAGTCAATTCCAGGGATTTCGCGGGTTGTTCAGTGGGGAAAGCCTGTTCTTCATCCGCGCTTACGCCCAGCAGGGAACTGGTACCGTCTATTACAATTCCTACGGGGCAATCAAACAGGTCGCCGTCCATCCGGGTGAGGAGTTGGTGGTCGATACCGGGCATCTCGTCGCCTTCAGTGATGACGTCGAATATACGATCGGTAAGGTGGGCGGCATTCGGTCTCTCATCGCGGGCGGTGAGGGTCTCGTGATGAAGTTCCGTGGTAGCGGGAGAGTGTGGATCCAGACCCGCAACCTGGCTTCCCTCGCCGAAAAATTGAACCCCTTCCTGCCCAAACGGGGTCAGTAGTCGTCTACCCAGCCTCCGATCCATCCTCACCGTGCCCGGGTAGTTGGGCGTGTCGGTGTTCGGCCCCTGAATGATCGCGAGCGTCTCACCGGAACTGATTGTCCGGAGTATCCCAGGAGACCAATCATGGAATTTGGCGTGACCATACCCAATAACTGGGGTGTCGAGGATCCGCAGGCGGTCGTCAATTTCGGGCCGCTGGCGGAAGAGTTGGGTTTCGATTCCGTCTGGGTGATGGATCACCTGTTCAACAACGGATACATCCGGGAGCGACTGGACGACAAACCCTATTACCACCCCATGGCCACGTTGTCCCACGTCTCCGCTCTGACTTCGCGGGTGCAATTGGGTACTTCGGTGCTGGTATTGCCCTATCACAACCCGGTGGAGTTGGCCAAATACGCAGCGACCCTGGACCGGATGTCTGGCGGGAGAGTGGTATTGGGCGTTGGGGTGGGCGCCATGACCCCGGAGTTCGAAGCCTTGGGCATTCCCCTCAGCCAACGCGGTTCGCTTACCAACGAGTCCATCGACATCATGCGCGAGCTGTGGTCAAACGAAGACCCACGGTATAGCAGTGATCGCTGGACGTTTGGCGACCTCAAGTTCTCTCCCAAACCGGTTCAATCCGAAGCCGGTTCGCCTCACATCCCGCTTTGGGTAGGCGGAGGCAGCCCGGGCGCGTTGCGCCGTGCGGCTCGCCGGGGCAACGGTTGGCATCCGTCTGGCGTCAGTGCTGAAGAATTCGCCATCGGGCGTCAGCAAGTCAGAGAGTTGGCCGAATCCGCAGGCCGCGATCCGGACGAATTGGTGATGTCCGCCCGCGTGGAAGTGGAGGCTCACGGTGGCCCGTCCAGTGAACGAGCCGCCGACCGCTCGCGCCTCCCCGGGGATGATCCGGCGGGCATGGTCGCTGGTATCGCCGCTTATCAGGAGGCTGGCGTGCAGCACATCGTGCTGGCCATCAATACTGGTGACGTTGGTCGTCTGCGGGAATTGATGCAATCCATAGCGTCGGATGTAATCCCGCAGTTCGAATAGCGGTACATCGACCAATTGACCCGGCGCTGGATCCGGACGAAAGGGGGGCGATCCAGTATCGCCCCCTTTTCCATGGTGACTGCTCGGCGCGACCAACCGCTACAGTGTCGCTTCCAAGACGCTGCCGGGTGTGATCGGCAGGCTGGTCAACCGCTGGTTCGTAGCGTGACCCACCGCGTTGGCAATGGCTGCCAACGGGGGAACAATGGGAACCTCACCCACGCCGCGAACCCCGTACGGATGGCCCGGATTGGCGACCTCGACAATCACAGTGTCGATCATGGGCAGGTCCAGCGAAGTCGGCATGCGGTAATCCAGGAAACTGGAGTTCATCATCTGGCCGTTGTCGCTGAAGTAGTATTCCTCGTTCAGCGCCCAACCTATTCCCTGGACCGCTCCCCCCTGGATCTGTCCTTCCACGTAGCTGGGATGCACCGCTTTGCCAGCATCCTGAATCGCCGTGTAACGCAGGATTTCGGTCTTCCCGGTTTCCGGGTCCACTTCGACGTCCACCAGATGCACGCCGAAGGAATTTCCCTCGCCGGTGGGATCCAGACTCGCCGTGCCGGTGATTCCACCGCCGGTGGTGTAGAGCTGGCGCGCCAAATCCTTGAAGGTGAAACTCAGCTCTTCCGACTTGTGCCGAATCACGCCTCCGTCGTATTCGACCTCTTCCACCGGTACGTCCCAAATGGACGCTGCCCGTTCAACCATTTGTCCCTTGACGTCTTCCGCGGCGAGAATGGCGGCCCAACCGGTTGCGAAAGTGGTGCGGCTCCCGCCGGTGACCATCGTATAGCCAATCGAGTCAGTGTCGACCACCTGCGGCTTGATGTCCTCGTAAGCAATTCCCAAAGTTTCAGCGGCCTGCTGCGCGATTGACGCTCGGGAACCGCCGATGTCCACCGAACCCTCAATCAGGTTCACCGTGCCATCAGGGTTAACAGTCATGTTGACGCTAGAATGGAATCCGCGGTTCATCCAAAAACCGGCCGCGATGCCTCGGCCGTGGTTTGAGCCTGCCAACGGCGTCCGGTAATGCTCGTGGTTCCGCGCGGCCTCGAGGCACTCCACAAGGCCGATTTTTTGGAACACCGGACCCTCGACCTTCCGTGAGCCCTCGGTGACAGCATTGTTCAGGCGGAACTCCACCGGATCCATGCCCAGTTTTTCGCATAGCTCGTCCACGACCTGCTCCACCCCAAATGCAGCCTGTGGTGAACCCGGAGCCCGGTATGCAGCGGTCTTTGGTTTGTTGACGACCACGTCGTAGCCTTCGACGGTGCCGTTTTCCAGTTCGTAGCACGCGAAAGCGCAGGTGGCGCCCTGCATCACTGGGGAACCGGGGTACGCGCCCGCTTCAAACGCCAGCTCTATCTCGGCGGCCGTGATCTTGCCGGCTGAGTTGGCCCCCATCTTGACCCGCATCCAACTCCCCGGAGCCGGTCCACTGCCCTCGAATACCTCGGCGCGGCTCATCAAAACCTTCACTGGCGCTCCCGATATGCGAGACAGTAGCGCGGCAACCGGCTCCAGGTAGAATGACACCTTACCGCCAAATCCTCCTCCAATTTCCATGGGCGTAACCCGAATATCCGACACGTCAACGCGCAACACGTCGGCTGTGTTCGCCCGGACCACGAAGGCTCCCTGGGTACTGCACCAGATGTTGATCTGTCCATCCGCGCGCCAGTGCGCCGTTGCGTTGTGTGGTTCGATGTATCCCTGGTGCACCGAGGCTGTCGTAAACTCGCGTTCGACGATGACAGCGGAATTGGCGAAGCCCTGTGCAGTGTCTCCCTTTTCGAATTTCATGTAGGACGCCACGTTGCTGGGTCTGTCCGAATTCTCGCCCATCGCCGACGTGTGAACCAGATCGTCATGAACCAGAGGCGCGCCGTCCTGCATCGCAGCGCGTACGTCGATTACTGGCTCCAGCACTTCGTAGTCAACATTGATCAGCGCCAGAGCCGCCTCGGCGATGTGCGCATTTTCGGCGGCGACGGCGGCGACCGCGTGCCCTCGATACAGAGCTTTGTCGCTGGCAAGGAAATTGTCGCTCAGAAACTTGAACCGGTTGTAATCGTTGCCCAATTCTTCTTTACTCAGCGCCGCGAAGGGGAGATCGGAGGCGGTAACGATGGCACGAACCCCAGCCATGGCTTCCGCCTGCGCTGTGTCGATGGATCTGATGCGAGCGTGTGCGTGCGGGCTTCGCAGCACTCGCGCGTGCAGCAGTCCGGTTAGTTCGAGGTCCGCGCCATATTGGGCGCGGCCCGTAACTTTGTCCACACCATCCGGACGCACTGGGCGCTTGCCCACTACCTCGTAGTCCACTTCGGATAGCACTTGGTTCGCTGTGGTCACTTGAGTCACCTCCAAAACAATGTAGGGGCGAATCGGAATTCGCCCCTAATGCTCAGCACATCAAAACGGGTGCCGGATCTTGACCGTCCGGCGACGAACGAGAGCTTATGCCCGCATTCGTTCTCCGGCGTCCATCACCGCACGTACGATCTTGTCGTAACCGGTGCAACGGCACAGGTTGCCGGCCAACCAGTGCCGTATCCGCGCTTCGTCTGCGTCCGGCTCCTCATCCAGAAGGGCTTTAGCGGCAACGATGAATCCCGGCGTGCAGATTCCGCACTGGAGAGCGGCGTTTTCCAGAAAGGCTTGCTGGATAGGATGCAATCCGTCGGCGGAAGCCACACCTTCGATCGTGTTGACCTCGGCTCCCTGAGCCTCGACACCCAGGACCAGGCAGGAGGTAACGATGCGCCCGTCCAGATTTACCGTGCAAGCTCCGCAGTTTCCGTCGTTGCAACCCTCCTTGGAGCCGGTCATACCGACGACGTCACGCAGGCATTCCAATAGGCTCTGTCGCGGCTCGCACAGGAAATCGGTCTGGTTCCCATTGATGGTGGTCGTTACGTGGACAAGTCCGGGCATTGTTACTCCTCCCCTCGGGCGCGCCGGATGGCGATGTTCAGGGTGCGGCGGGTCAGCACATCCACGAGGTGATGGCGCTGGCGGATGGTGCCGCGCATGTCTGTGATGGGGCTGGCAGCTTCGCTGGCCAACCGTCCGGCTTCGGCGATCGCATCGTCGGACACCGCCTTGCCGGCCAAACTTTCGCCGGCCGCCGTGGCGAGAATTGGTGTCGGGCCCACGGACGCCAAGGCGATACGAGCAGATTGAATGGTCTGCCCGGCGGCGTCAAGCACTACCGAAGACGACACTCCGGCGACGGCAATGTCCATTTCATTCCGCGGAATAAATCGCAGATACGCGGTTCCCGAGTTTGCAACCGGCGCAGGGATCTGGATACCAACCAGGATTTCGCCGGGCTCAAGTACGTTCCTGCCGGGCCCGGTGCAGAAGTCCTCGGCAGCCACGGCACGCCACCCGTTGGGACCATTGATGTGCGCTTCGCCACCGAGAGTGATCACCGGGGGAATACTATCGCCCGATGGTGCAGCATTGCACAGGTTTCCGCCGATCGAGGCCCTGCCCTGAATCTGGATGCTCCCGATGAGGCCCGCCGCATCGATCAGACCAGGGTAAGCGGCGGCTACCGATTGATTCTGGTAGATCTGGTAACAGGGCACTGCTGCGCCCAAGCGCAACCCGCTGTCGTTCAATTCGATCTGGTTCAGTTCCGGGATTGTCTTGGCATCCACCAGAACGTCCAGTTCCCGCCGTCCGCCACGCAACTGGACTATTATGTCCGTTCCGCCGGCCAACGGGCGCGCGCGATCGCCGTGTGCGGACAACACCGAAACGGCCTCGCTGAGGGATGTAGGGGCAACGTAGTCAATAGCTCGCATGGGCACCTCCTCCGGCGCAGATTATAGCACGAACACCAGCCCAATCAGTGGATGCTCGCGTCAGGTCGGCGCTCGCAATCTTAATGATCCAGCCGGGTCAGCTAATGGTCGAGGAACGCGCGCCATCATACCGTAACGGACCCTGGCGCGCTACAAATCACTGATATCCGGCAAGCATCGCCTGTAACCGGTCCCGCACTATCGGCCAATCGCTGTCGATCACGCTGTAGTACACAGAATGTCGGTTGACGCCATCCCGGGCGATCCGATGGTTGCGTAGCATTCCTTCACGAATAGCGCCGATTCGTTCGATCGCGCGTCTCGACCGCACGTTGCGATGGTCAGCTTTCAGGCAAACTCTCAGCACTCCTAAATCATCGAAAGCATGACTCAGGAGCAGGAACTTGCACTCCGTGTTGACTGCCGTTCGTTGGTAATTGGTGCCGTACCAGGTCATACCGATTTCCAACGAACGGTTCGTGCGGTCAATGTCATGGTAGCCGGTGGATCCAATAGCGACATCATCGCCAAGATGAAACACGGTGAACTGGATGCGCCCCTCTCGCTCGTTCCGTGCGATGCATTCCCGGATCCATTCCTGGGTGTCTTCCAGGCTTGAGAAGGCGGGTCTGGACAAATACCGCCAGATCAATTTATCCGTCCCGACCCGAAACAGGTCCTCTGCATGCTGAGGTGCAATGGGTTCCAGGCGTACGTGTTGCCCTTGAAGCGTGACCGGCCTTGGGTTCATGAGGCTTCCTCTAACGTTGGGTTGGCTGCACATGAGATCTGGGCGTCCGGAACCGGAGCGCCATCAATCGCCGCCACCACCTGACGGAGCGGCGAGCGACACATGGGCTTCGGTGCCGATCCACCGTCGGCGCGTACTGGCAGGTGGGTTGGGCCGCGTCGCGAACAGGAAAGCGACGGCGCTTACCACATACAATGGCGTGAACACCGCGAGCACCCAATAGTAGCTGCCAGTCCGGTCAAATACTAACCCGGATGCGTAAGGCGAAACAAACATTCCCACATTCATGAACAGGCTCATGAACCCCATCAGTGTCGCAAACCGGGAGCGTCCGTAATAATCGGAGAGCATCAACCAATTCACCGAGGTGATGCCTTCAACGATCGCTATTCCCACGACGAATAGCAGCAAGCCACTAGCGCCAGGGCCGATCCACAACCCACCCATGCCGACGGCTCCGATTACCATTCCGATGGCGAGTAGGACGTTGCCGCGAAACTTCCCCGAAGTGACACCCATAATGAAGCGCAGGGGAATTCCGAGAAAAAACATGGCTGCTACCCATGCCGCTGCTTCGTTCTCAGAGATGCCGCGAAGCGTCATGATTGGGAATACGTGCACCAGCATCCCGTTCGTCACGGACACGCGCAAAATAGCGCCCACCATGATCAACCAATAGGTGCGCGTGCGGATCGCCTGTCGAAACGAAAAGCTAACCTCGGATGAACCTCGGCGACCACCGGAGCCTGAACCCCCGCCAATGCTCGCCGGTGCGTCCCCATCGGGCAACAATCCCATGTCCTCCGGACGACTGCGTATGAAAAACGCCGCGGGCAACGTCATCGCCACGATGAAAACCCCGGTCCAGAGCAGGGTGTCGCGCCATCCGATTTGTTGGATGCCAAAGTTCAGCAGCAGAACCACAAAAGCTCCGCCGCCCGCGAACGCTGTCATCAGGGTGGACATTGCGACCGAACGGCGTCGTATGAACCATTGGTTCACCGCGGCCATGAGCGTTTGGCCGAACCCCCCGCTCTTGCCAAGTGAAATAATGCCCGAGAACAGAACGAGAAGTTCCCAATAGCTGTCCGCACGCGAAAGCAGGATAGTCCCGATGCCGGCCATCAACCCGCCGGCCAGGATCATTGGTCTGGCGCCGTAACGGTCCACAGCCCATCCGACCAACGGGCCGCCGGCGCTGCCTTCAGCCCGGGCGAGGCTGAAAACCAGTGACATCTGCGCGGAGGTTAGACCTAATTCGGTCCTGATAGGTACAAAAAATCTCGGGAATCCCTGAGATATCGAGCCGTTCCCGAACATACCCAATAGCGAGGAAACGACGACGACCCACCAGCCATAGAAGATGCGGGGCCGCCGCCGTTGCATGTCATCAGTTGTATCTGTCACGACGAATATCTATAGCCTTGCACCTGGGATGATTTCAAATGCGCGGGATCCATTTCCAGTTCCTGTTGATGCTCTGTCCTGTCAGCTATCGGGCAGAAACCATGGCTGTGCCGCCGCTTCGTCAGGCCAGAGGAATTCGAACCCGTTCCGCAGCGCGTTCTGACGATCCAGGTCCTCTCGGTCCCCGATGTGATAATAGGCCTCGGCGTCGAAACCAGATTTGACCTCTGACAGCAAATGCTTCGCCACCGCGAAGTCTGCATTGATCTGGTGTTCTTCCCACATAGATCGCTGGCTGCTGGGCGGCCTATCGGAACAACTCCCGATGAGGAAACCTTTGTCCTGGACGATCTTCACCATCTCCATGGTCAGTGGGCCTGGCGGGTCTCCCACTTCCAGCGTGCCGTCGATGTCAAAACTGATGAGAATAGCCATTTGTCTCCTCTGTGTTTCGTTGGCTCTCTAAACCCGAAAATTGGGCGACCCCGTAAGGTCGCCCAAAGCGACGATGTGCTCAAAACCTGCAACCGGCCAATTAATCCGGCGTAGCGCTCCAGACCGTGAAATTGCCACCCATGGGCATTGGTCCTCCCGACACGGCTATTTCCGGCTTAACGCCAGTCAATGATCGTGCGCCGGCCCGTCCCTGGATTTGTTGCATGCAGTCCGTGTGCATCCAGAACCGGCTCCTGCCGCTGCCGATGTTGCCTCCACTCGATAGGATCGGGTTCGGTCCCTCGATACTGATATCAGTTTGATAGAAGTCCAGGGCGTCACCTGGCTGCATCCCCCGGTACCGCAG
>JAJEIA010000041.1 GCA_022823505.1 Dehalococcoidia bacterium | reverse complement strand
GATCACATCGCCGATGACGATGATCGCGAGCGCGACCAGCACGCTGACGGGCTCGAAAATGCGGTCCAGGCGAATCAGTACCCAAACCGCCAGGACGGCCAGGAATACCGTCTCCACCAGGAGCACCAGCCACAGTTGGCGGCGTTGGATATGCATTCTGGCCATCCGGAATCAATTTGCCTTCCGCCGCCACTGTACCGCACCGCGGCACGCGGCCTCCGGGCTGCCGACGCAGGATTGCCTGAAACTACCCTCCGGGTCCCTGCGCGTCAGCGCCGCGGGCCCGCTGCGAAAACACCTAGACAGAGGCTGCGATGGCCTTGCCCAGCGATTGCGTCGTGGCCTTGCCGCCCATATCCGGTGTCAGCCGTTTGCCGTCCCGCAATACGCGTTCGATGGCCCCGAGGATGGCGTCGTGAACGGCCGGATGTCCCAGGTGCTGGAGCATCATCGCCCCGGCCCAGATGGTGCCGATGGGATTGGCGATGCCCTGGCCGACGATATCCGGTGCCGAGCCGTGGACCGGCTCGAACATGGACGGATGCACCTTCTCGGGGTTCATGTTCGCCGAGGGAGCGATGGCAATTGTCCCGGTGCAGGCGGGTCCCAGGTCGGAAAGGATGTCGCCGAACAGATTGCTGCCGACCACGACATCGAAGTGCTCCGGCATGCGCACGAAGTTTGCGGTAAGAATGTCGATGTGGAACTGATCCACGTTCACGTCCGGGTAGTGCTCGCCCATCGCCTTGACCCGCGCATCCCAGTAGGGCATCGAATGAATGATCCCATTGGACTTCGTTGCCGAGGTCAGGTGCTTCGCCGAACGTGAGTTGGCCAGTTCGTAGGCGTATTTGACGACGCGGTCGACGCCATGCCGGGTGAATACGCTCTGCTGTACGACGATCTCGTTCTCGGTTCCCTGGTACTGAACCCCGCCGATGGCCGAGTACTCGCCCTCGACGTTCTCCCGCACCACGTAGAAATCGATGTCGCCGGCCTTCTTGCCCGCCAGCGGGCAGGGCACGCCGTCGAACAGCCTCACGGGACGCAGGTTGATGTACTGGTCGAACTCGCGCCGGATCGGAATCAGCAGGCCCCAGAGGGAGACATGGTCGGCCACCGTGGGAAAGCCGACCGCACCGAGATAGATGGCGTCGAAGGCGCTGAGCGTCTCGATGCCGTCCGCCGGCATCATCGCGCCGGTCTTCAGGTACCGCTCGCACGACCAGTCGAACTCCTGCCACTGGAACTCGATGCCGTTACCGGCCGCCGCCGCTTCCAGGACCCGCACACCCTCCGGCATGACCTCCTTGCCGATCCCGTCCCCGGGGATCAGCGCGATCTTCAGCGTGCTCATGGACTTCGGCTAGTAGTTCATTCCGCAACCGAAAAGTTCATCGGTCGGGAACTTGGTGATGACTTCAATGCCGGTTTCCGTAACCACGACCTCGTCTTCCAGCCGCACGCCGTCGTAGCCGATGCCCGCGTAAGTCTCCAGCGCGAAGCACATGCCCGGCTCGATCTCAACCGGATGATCGAAGCTGTAGGCGCGGGAGATGATGGGGAACTCCCACAGCCCGACGCCGAGTCCGTGTCCGTACTGCAGCCCGAAGACCTCGTGCTCGCTGCGGGCGCCCATGGCCTTGTGGTCCGGCCACACGGCGGCAACGTCCGCGCTGGTCACACCCGGCTTGACGGCCTCGATTCCGGCAAGCTGGTACTCAAGGCAACGCTTGTGAATGTCCAGTTGCTTCTGGTTGGGCTTGCCGCAGCAGAAACAGCGGTACACGCAGGTGTGGTAGCCGTTGAACATGCAGACGATGTCCATGAAGATCATGTCGCCGGGCTGGATCAGCCGATCCGAACTCAGGTGGGGATGTGGGTGCGTACGGTTGCCCGTGGTGACCTGTACGTTGTGGACCCACTGGGCGCCCAGGCGGTGCATCTCGTAGGAGGCCACCGCCTGCAGGTCGTTTTCCTTGACCCCCGGCGCGATGGTCTGCGCGATCTTGTGGAAGGCCGCGTCGACGATCGCCGCGCCGTGCTTCAGGCACATGATCTCGTCTTCGTTCTTGATGGCGCGGGCATACTGCATCACGCCCTGGCCGTCGGTGATGTTGTAGCCGTTCTCCAGCAGCGCCAGGATGATCTGGGACTCGACGATGTCCACGCCGATGCGGACCTTCTTCTTGTCCATGCCGTGGTTGTCCAGGACCATGTCGAGATCCTTCAGAAAGCCCTCGTAGCATTTCCAGGCCATGGGCAGGGCGCCGTGCATGGTGCCGTGGGCCGGAAACGTGGTCTCGGCGACCCAGGGGCAATAGAGCTTTTCGGCGGCGACCTCGGAGCCGAAACCGAATATATGGGGATACCCGTCGCGCGGCACGATGGCGTAACGTCCCATGTTGTCCACTTCCGGCGAGGCCACGGCGGTGGAGGTGGCGTAGCGCTTGTTGCTGGTGTCGAACAGCAGCAGGCATTCCACGTCGAACTCGTCCATGTATTTCTTGATGCGCGATACGCGGTGTTCCCGCATGCGGTCCATGTCCATCCGCTGCTCATAGTCCACCTGCATCATTCCAACTGTGCCTTCTCTCACCGCGAGTCTCCTTGGGTAGTCCGTTGTCTCTGGTTGAATTTACGGGTTATCTGAATGTCTTTCAGACAACCTTCTCGATTTGATGGGATGCCGCCGACCTTACTATGGTTTCCGTCACCGCGGCGCCGTGAATCATCTCCCGGGTGGGAACGATGAACGGCTGGGTACCGTCCACCGCGTCGGCGAACCGTTCCAGCACGGCTTGCACGATATCGACCTGGTCGGCCTCCCACGTCTGCAGGGGGCCCTTGACCGGCTTGAAGTAGCAGGTACCGAAACATCTCTTGCGCCGTTCTTCCGAGGGCGCACCGGCAATATGAGTCATCCCTTCCAGCCTGACGAATCCCTTGGACCCGAAGACCTGGAAGCTGAAGCCGCCGCCCGTGGCGGTCATCGTAGCCAGGTACCCGGACATGCCCGCCTTCATCCGGAACAGCATCGAGGTGGTGTCGTCGGCGTCCACGGCCACGGCGCGCCTGAAGCTCTGGCAGTACACCTCGTCGATCTCCCCGCACAGGTCGATCATGCCGTCGACTGCATGCACGCCCATGGGTGTCAGGCCGCCGCACGGCGTCTCGTCCCGACTCGCCCGCCAGGCGTCGGGCGACAGGAAAAGCGCGTTGGGAAACGTCATGTTGGCTTCGCAGTGCAGGATTTCGCCGAGTTCTCCGGAACCGATCTGGTCGCGCAGTTTGGTCATTTCCGGATGGAGGCGGCGGTTGTAACCCAGGCCCAGGGTCACGCCGGCCTTCTCGGTTGCCGCCACGGCCCGCTCGGCGCTGGCCTTGCGCAACGCGAAGGGCTTCTCGCAGAATACATGCTTGCCGGCCTCGGCCGCCGCCACGACTTGGTCCGCGTGCACCGAGTGGGGGGTGGCCAGGACCACGGCGTCGATTTTCGGGTCGGCGAGAACTTCCTCGTAATCATGAACGAACGCCAGTCCGTGCTCGTGGGTAAACGCTTCCAGTTGTTCCGTTGCGCGTCTTGCAACACCGGCCACGAACCGGATCCTGTTGCTGCTGCCGGAAACGGATTCAACCAGGGTCTGGCCCCACCAGCCCATACCCACGATGGCGGCATCGATCATCACGTTCTCCCGAGGTATCGCGACTTCCTTAAAGTGCGCGCGGATTATTTCGCTAAAATAGCGATTTTTCAACTATTATCGACAAATAAGTTCGCCTGCGGCCTGTTTGCGCCCGGCGCAGCGGAGGAAATGGCGGCTACGGGGATGCCTGCGACGCTGTGGCCCGCTCGCTCGTGGCGCCGTGGCTCGACGGCGTGCGGCGACATGACCCGAATTTCTCAATGACACTATACACCTGGTCCTGGCTCTTCCTGTGCGGTTACATCCTGGCGATGGCGGGCTTCGGGGTGCTGGGCAACCGGCGGGTGAGCGGCGCGGACGACTACGCCGTCGCGCGCGCGGGTTACGGGCCGGCGGTGCTCGCCCTGGCGTTCGCGTCCACCGCCGCCAGCGGCGCTACGTTTCTCGGCCTCCCGGGGCTCACCTACACCTACGGCATGTCCACGCTCTGGATTGCCTTTCTCTACCCCGTGGGTGTCTATCTCGGAATCCTGATCTGCCAGCGCACCATCGGCCGCTACGGCAATCTTTCCGGCGCGCGCTCGATCCCCGAGTACCTGGGCGAGCGCTACCAGTCCGAGGCACTGCGCATTTCCGCCGCCGTGTTTTCGTTGATCCTGCTGTTCTATCTGGCGGGGCAGTTGGTCGCGGGACTGGTGATGTTCGAAATGATGCTGGGACTGTCCAGGGGCTGGGCGCTGGCCATCACCACCGCCGTGCTGCTGGGATACGTCACCCTGGGTGGCGCCCACGCGGACATTCTCACCGACGGCGCCCAGGGGTTGCTGATGGTGATCCTGGCGATCCTCATCGTGGCGCTGTTCCTGGCGGGTGCAGGCAGCGGCGGTTTCGCCTCCATGCTGGACAGCCTGGGCTCGCAGGACCCGCTGTTAATGCGGCCGTTGCATCCCGGCGCAGCCATCACTGCATCGGTGTGGTCGTTCGTCAGCCTGGTGATCGCGCACATTCCGCTTGGCCTGCTTCCGCATATTGGGAACAAGCTCTGGGCGCTCAGGGACGAACGCGCGCGCACGCGATTCCTGGCCATGGCGTTCACGTTCGGGCTGATATTGCCCGCCATCACTCTGGGCGGCGCGCTGGCCAGGAGTGCTTTGGGTGACAGTTTGTTTGCCGGTGGCGACGGCGGCGCCAATACGGCGCTGCCGGCACTGTTTCTCGAAATCTTTCCCACGTGGCTGGCGGCATTGCTGGGTGTGGGGATTCTGGCCGCTGTGATGTCAACCGCCGACGGGCTGGTCATTTCAACCTCGCAAGTGTTCGCAAACGACATCTATCGGCGCAGCATCGCGCCGAGGTGGGGAGGGCAGCGGGCGACCGGTGCGCTGGACCGCGATGTCCTGCTGATCAGCCGGGTGGTCACCGTGCTGGTACTGCTGGGTTCCGCAGGCCTGGCCTGGCTGGTGATGGACATGAACGTCGTGCTGCTCGTCTGGGTGGGCATCGGCGGCTTTACCGCGTCGCTGGCGGGCCCGCTGGTGCTGGGCTCGCTCTGGAACGGCGTCACCCGGGCCGGGGCGCTGTGGGGATTCTGGACCGGTGCGATCCTGTTCGTGCTGATCCACAGCGAGGTTCTTTCAGGTCGCTGGCCGCCGGGCACGGTTCTGGAATCGTTCGGGCTCTGGTTCGATTTCTACGCCACGAGTCCGTACTCGGCGGCCACCCTGGCCGGGCTCACGGCTGCGCTGGTGACGACCCTGGTTTCGCTTGTGACGGAGCGGTTGCCCTCTGATCATATCGAGCGAGTGAGTCGGGCCGAAGCCGCACAGGTGTAACGCGACCATCCATGAATCCTGCAAATTTGCAACAAACCTGACGCTCTGAAGGCTCGACATTGTCGAGCAGGATTCTCTATTATTGGGATTCACGCAACAGGCATCCGATTATTCGAATTCCACGAGGTTGCCCGCAGCGTGTACCCAGGCGAATTGTTCACTTAAT
>JAJEIA010000124.1 GCA_022823505.1 Dehalococcoidia bacterium | reverse complement strand
GGGGCGTCTCATCAGACGCGCCGAATTTTTGCTTGCGGCCTACAATCGTCGGTACGTGGATTCGTCTCGTCTGGCTACGCCCAGCACCATCAAAATGTTCTCTTGATCGTCGACCTCGTAGATCAATCAGAACTGGCCTATTCTGATGCGCCAGACAAAGGCAAAACCTGTAAGTTTGATGCAGCCGACTGGCCTCGGACCGTCCGCCAGATTTCGTAGAGCACCACGGATGCGGCGTGCGTCCTCCGCAGTCAGTCGCCTTACTTGACGTTGCGCCGCTGGGGACAACTCAATCCGGTATCGCTAGTTCGGTCAGCCGCGCTCATCAAGCGATTCGGAGAAGAACGTCTCGAATTCGACCCCGCCCTGTTCGGCCGCTTCGGTACGGGCTGCTTCAATCTCTCGCTGCTCCGCTTCGTCGATGGCGGCGTCGACCAACTAAGCCTCGACAGCCTCGGACACCTAATCCGTGATTGGCCTATCGCTACGGGCAGAAACGTCTTCAAGTGCAGAAAATAAAGTGTCGGCCACCGTTAAGGTTCTCATACTGCCCCCGAGCCCGCCCGTGCGATTGGACGAGCAGGAGAACACGAAACAAAGGCATTGTGTCGCCTTGAGAACGCCGCCGTGCGGTAGAACCTGGGCGTCACGCCACCGAAAATCCCCCGTCCACCGTGATCACCGCCCCCGTCACGTAGTCCGATGCCCGGCTGGACAGGAACACCGCCGCGCCCTGCAGTTCGTTGGCGTGGCCCCAGCGCCCCATGGGTATCCGCCGGTTGATCAGGTCGTAGCGCTCCGGCTGGGTCTCCGGTATCGCCTGCGTCAACTCGGTCATGAACCAGCCCGGCAGTATCGCGTTGGACTGGATGTTGTCGCCGGCCCAGGCCACGGCGAAACTCTTTGCCAACTGCACGATCCCGCCCTTGCTCGACGAGTATGGCACACCGCTGCCCCCGCCGCCGAAGATGCTGTACATGCTGCCGATGCAGATGATCTTGCCGCTCCCCTGCGCCTTGAAGTGGGGGTAGATTGCCTTGCACGAGAGGAACGCCGCCCGCAGGTTCACGTCCAGCACGTTGTCCCACTCAGCCGCGGTGATGTCCTCGGGTGCCTTGCGCACGGTGGCCCCTGCGTTGTTGACCAGGATGTCCACGTGGCCGAAATGCGCGACGGCCCGGGAGGCCATGTCGTCAACGTCCGACTCGCTGGTGACGTCCGTTGGTATCGCAAAGGCGCGACGCCCGGTCGCTTCGATGGCCGCGACGGCGTCAGCGTTCTTCTCTGTGTTGCGCGCGGCGATGGCAATGTCCGCTCCCGCATTGGCCAGCCCCAGCGCCATGCCGAGGCCCAGACCGCCGTTCCCGCCGGTGATGAGCGCCACGCGCCCGGTGAGGTCAAACAGGTTGCCGTTGTTGCTGGTCATCGCCAAATTCTCCAGTCAAGTCAGTTTGGATCATCATCTTCAACAATGTGTAACGGAATGCCATCGTAGGCGCAAACTCCGCAGCGCGGCGAATTCACCACCGGCAGCCGGTACTCGGAGGCCAGAGCGCAGTTATCGCACAGGCCTGCCGTCATCGCAATCCAATCGTCTTCCGCCGGGCCGACCCACGTCGCCGGTGCGCCGCACATTGAGCAGTCGTTCGCCGGAGCGTCATTGCGGGCTAACAGGCTGATTCGGCCGCTTCTGTCGGCCGCTACTTTGCCCAAACTGCGCAGCCGGAGTTCGGTGGTCGTTCCATAGTCGTACCAATAACTGAACCTGGCCCCGGGCGGCGCCACCAGCGCCAGCTCAACCTCCATGGAATCAAGTTCCCTGTCTCCGAAGGCGGCCAGGAAATCGTCCATTTCAAAAATCTGGTACTTGTACTCCGCTCTGCCGACGAAGAAAGAGCTGAGATGCAGGCAGCATTCCAGCCAGATGTCCCGCAGGTATTGGTCAAGGTCCAGAAGCTGAGCATTCTCTGGCACTGCCAGGTGCATCCAATACTCGGGACGATAACCGTCCTCCACGAAAAGATGGATGCCCTTATCGACTCGGCCGGGTTCCTCGCGCGGCGCGGCTTTGGCCATGCAACTTTGTAGATGCCTGGTCATGCCGGATTTGCGGTACGACTTGCCGCACAGTTCGCATTTTCCACTGGACGTAATTTGCGGCATCTCAGTCACCTTCCCCGGCCGAAAAACTGTCATGTCGCCATTTTAGCCTATGCGACAGGGGCGACCAATTGGCCGCCCCTGATATTCACCAACATATTCCGGAGGCGCTTACAGGTTGATCAACTCCGGCGCCGCTACGAACGCCGGAGCAAACACCAGCGATACGATGGCCATGAGCTTGAGCAGGATGTTCAGGCTCGGACCGGAGGTGTCTTTGAAGGGGTCACCCACCACGTCGCCTTCCACGGCGGCCTTGTGCGCCTCCGAGCCCTTGCCGCCGTAGTTGCCCAACTCGACGTACTTCTTGGCGTTGTCCCAAGTGCCGCCGGCCGACGCCATCATGATCGCCAGCATGAAACCGGCCGAAACCGAGCCGATGAGCAGCCCGCCCAGTGCGGCCTCGCCCAGGATGAACCCGGTGGCGATCGGCGCTAACACGGCCATCACGCCCGGCAGGATCATTTCCCGCAGCGCGCCACGCGTGCTGATGTCCACGCACCGCGCCGAGTCGGGAGTGGCCGTGCCTTCCATCAGGCCGGGTATCTCGCGGAACTGTCGGCGTACCTCGTCGACGATTCCCTGGGCCGCTCGGCCAACCGCCTGCATCGTCAGGGCCGAGAAAATGAACGGCAGCATCGCGCCAATGACCAAGCCAACCAGGATCTGCGGTTGCAGGATGTTGATGCCCTCGCTGCCGGCCGCCAGACGGCCGTCTTCGCCCAGCGTGATCAAATTGGCGCTCACCGAGTAGGCAGCCAGCAGCGCCAACGCCGTCAGCGCCGCCGACCCGATGGCGAAGCCTTTGCCGGTGGCCGCGGTCGTGTTGCCCAGCGCGTCCAGCGCGTCGGTGCGTTCGCGTACCTGCGGCTCCAGGTTGGCCTGTTCGGCTATTCCTCCCGCGTTGTCGGCCACCGGACCGTACGCGTCGGTCGCGAGCGTGATCCCCAGCGTGGACAGCAGGCCCACTCCGGCCAGCGCGACGCCGTAGAATCCCGCGAACCAGTAGGCCAGCAGGATGGCAACCGACACACAGATCACCGGAATCAGCGTGCTGAGCATTCCGGTGGCGATGCCGCTGATGATGACCGTAGCCGCTCCGGTTTGGGACGATTCGGATACTCGTTGGGTCGGCTTGTAGCTGTAGGACGTGTAGTACTCGGTGGCGAGGCCGATGATGGTACCGGCCACCAGGCCGGCCACCACGCAGCCAAACCACCACCAGTTGCCGGTCAGGGTGATGGTCAGGATCGCGGCAAAGATGATCAGCAGGCCGCCGGCGGCGAATATGCCATAGCGCAGTGCCCACAGGAGACGTTCGAAATCGGCCTGTTCACCGCTGCGCACCACGAAGGTGCCCAGGATGGCGGCAACGATGCCCGCGCCGGCCAGCAGCATCGGGAACACGGCGTCGTTTCCGAACACCGCGAAAGCGGTCGTGCTGGCAGCGGCCAACGCCACCGCTGAAATGATGCTGCCAACGTAGGACTCGAACAGGTCCGCGCCCATGCCGGCCACGTCGCCTACGTTGTCGCCCACGTTGTCCGCGATCACGCCAGGGTTGCGCGGGTCGTCCTCAGGGATGCCGGCTTCCACCTTGCCCACCAGGTCGGAGCCCACGTCGGCCGCCTTGGTGAAGATGCCGCCGCCCACGCGGGCGAACAGGGCTATGGAGCTCGCGCCGAACCCAAAGCCGGCCACCGCGCCGATGTCCTGGAATATCAGGTAGAGGATCGTCACGCCGAGCAGGCCGATGCCCACCACGGTCACGCCCATCACCGTTCCGCTGGAGAAAGCCACGCGCAGGGCCGGATTCAACCCCCTCATGGCTGCGGCCGCGGTGCGAACGTTGGCCCGAACCGCCACGTTCATCCCGATGAAGCCAGCCAGGCCGGAACAGACCGTACCCACCAGATACGAGATCGCCGTGGCCGGCACGCCCAGTCCGTGAGTGAAAACCGTGTAGTCCAGTACGGCCAGGACCACCGCCACCACAACCACGAAAGGCAGCAGCGACATGTACTCGCGGCGCAGGAAGGCGGACGCGCCCGTGCGGATCGCGTCGCCGATCTCCCGCATGCGCTCATTGCCCTGGTCCGAGCCGACGACTCGGAAGGCCATGAAGGCCGCAAACGCCAGGGCGAGCACCCCGGCCGCCAGCGCTACGATGATTGATTCCATTCTCTCTTCTCCGTTTTTCGGCTACAAATCCCGACAAACATTGCGAAACTAGCACAGGGTCTGTTGGGTGTCAATTAACACGATCGTTATTTTCCGACGCCAAATCTACTATTGTTGCCGTGATTTCGCCGCCGCTGATATGGAGCACGGCGACTGTGCCCAGCGAACGAGGCGCGTGCCGACGACCGGGATAGGTCGGGCTGCCGGGGTTCACGAACAGCACGCCTTCGTTCCATTCCGCCATTTCCTCGTGTGTGTCACCGAAGGCAACGACATCAACTGCTCCGCCGAATTTCCTTAGGAGCAGTTCGTCCAAGCCGGACTCCGGCCACACCAGGCCGGTCCCATCCGGCGTCGTGGCAATCGACGGCGGCGGCCATTGGATGTCGTGCACCATTCCGATGCGCACCCCTTCGACCTCGACGATGCGCGTGGCGTTTGCCAACCGGTCGCTAGTCTCAACCGGGTCCTCGTAGCCTCGCACCGCCAGCACCGGCGCCAGTTCCTCCAGGTAATCGAGCACCCCGATGCACTCCAGGTCGCCGCAGTGGAGCACCAGGTCGCACCCCGCCAGCGCGTCAAAGACCGCTCTCGGCAAGTCGCGGCCGCTCCCGGCGGAATGGGTGTCGGAGATCAGGCCGATCTTCACCGGGTCAACTTATGCCGGCGCGGGCGCCAGGGCTTCCAACGTGGTCAGCATGGTGTCACGGTCCGATCCGTGGGGAAAGGCCACAATCGGCATGTCAACCCCGCTGCTGCGGAACCGGGCCATCTTCGCTCGGCATTCATCGGGCGTTCCAATCGCCGTGATGTTGTTCACCATCTCGTCGGAGATGCAGGTGGCGGCCCTGGCGCGGTCTCCCTCCGCCCACGCCGTCCGCAGCCGGTCGCACTCGTCCCGGTATCCGTACCTGCAGAACAGATCGTAGTAGTAGGTGCCCATACCGCCGATGTAGAAAGCCATGTGCGACCGCGCCTGCGCCACCGCGGCGGACACCGTCGCTTCGTCTTCGCTGGCGCAGCTGAGGATCTGCGGAGCCGTCGTGACATCGGACACCTGCCGGCCCGCCGACTGCGCCGCTTGCGCCAGGGGCTCTTTCACCTCGGGCAACCTCTCCCGGTGCGTCCAGATGGGCAGCCATCCGTCCGCGGCGCGACCCGTCAATTCAAGGTTCCGCTTTCCCAACGACGCCACGTAGATCGGCACTCGCTCCTGCACCGGCAGCACGCCCATCCGAAAACGCTTCAGGTTGTAGAACCTCCCCTCGTAGTTGACCCGTTCCCCCGACAGCGCCAGCCGGATGATGTCGATGTATTCTGCCGTGCGCGACACTGGGTGATCGAATTTCACCCCGTGCCAGTCTTCGATGACGATGCGCCCGCTGCTGCCCAGGCCCAGGATCGCCCGCCCGTTGCTGATCCGGTCCAGCGAGGCGATGCTCTGCGCCACCAGTCCGGGCGTTCTGCTGTAAACGGTAACGATGCCGGTACCCAGGCCGATGCGTTCGGTGTGGCACGCCAGCATCGTCAGCACGGTGAAGGCGTCCCGCCCCCAGGACTCGCCGGTCCAGAAGGACTCGTAGCCCAGGCGGTCCGCAGCCTGCGCTACGGCAATCAGGTCGTCGTCATCGTTGTTGTCGCGGCTGCTGAAGGTCAGCGCCATGCGTTCGGTGGTCAAGATCGTTCCTCAGTTCCGGTTTTGCCAGATGTAGTACGGGTCAAGGGATTCGTCGGTCATCGTTTCTCCCAGCGCCTCTCCGGCCGCCGGAAACGCCCTGCTTTCCTGTTCTATCAGCCGGTTGAGTTCCCGGGACCATCTGTCGACGTCGTCGCTGTCCAGCTTGCCCGTCAGCATCTCGGAGAAACCCGCAACCACCTGGTCGGTGGGGATTGCCAGCGTCGGGCCCGATATGACGAACACCACCACCTCCGGCATGTTGCTCTCGTCGTGGTAGTCGACCCCAAGCCGTTCCAGGATGTAATGCATGGCCACGCCGCGCACGATGTCGTCCACCTGGTTGGGCAGATGCATCAGGTGCAGGAACGGGCGATCACCGCCCTCCCGCAGGGCGGAGGCGAATTCGCTCTCCACCGTGCGGTAGTATTCGTCGTTGAACACGTCCGCGGTTGACAGCAGCCTGACCTCCGCTGACGGGCCCCGCGTATCGACCACGACGAATTCCTGCAGGTGCGGGAAGATGGCCAGGGTGATGTCCGGATACCGCCCGTTGGGAAGAGGCCCGCCGCTGAGTTCCTGGAACAAGGTTGTGCTCCTTGCGCCCGATCGCCCCGACCGCGCGCCGTGCCGGGAAAGTTGATCGACCGTGGTGTCAGCCGGTGATCAAGCCCCGTATCGCCGCCGCCACGCCGGAGAGGTCGTCGACCTCGGCGTCGGCTTTGCTGTCCGGGTCGTCCGGATCCTCCGGCTCGTAGAAGCCCCGGATCCAAACGGATTTCATGCCCACCCGGTTGGCTCCGACCACGTCGTTGCTCACGTGGTCGCCAACGTGGATCGTGTTCGCCGGGCTCGAATCCAGCGCCCCGATGGTCATCAGGAATATTTCGTCTGACGGCTTGGCCAACAGCACTTCGTCGGAGAAGGTCATGGTCTGAAAGTAATCCGCCAGCCCGTGCTGGTGCAAAAATTGCCGGAAGGTGTAGCCGGGTGTCATGCCCGTATTCGAAATCAGGCCGATCCGCAGACCCATTGCTCGCACCGACTCCAGGGTCGCTTGAGTGGCCTCGTGAAACCGCGGCGGAAAGTCGAAGAACGACTCAGCGTACACTCGCTCGATCTCGGCCACCGTCGGTTCGGGCAGGCGCGCCACCAGGCCATCTTCGATGAGGTTGACGAAGATTTCGACCTGCTCCCGGAAACTCACGTCCACGTTGTTGTTGCGTACCGCCCGGCAGGCTCGATAGCAGCCCCGGTACGCCTCGCGAATGTGGTCCGGGTCGTGTTGAATGCCCTGCTCAGCCAGCAGATCACGGGCGCCATCCAGGCGGACCTGCGCCCGTTGCAACCCCAGCTCCCGGTTGTCCAAGATCAGGGTCTGCCACAGGTCGAAGGTTACGGCGTTTATCGCAGCCAATTCTCTTGCGGTCCTTCCCGTTGCGGGAGCCTCATCCCAGGTTCTGGCAACGGACTACAGCGGAGGCCGCCGTGTGTGCCAGTCCGTCGCCTGCTGGTAAGCGTAGGACGCCCGCAGCACCGTCGATTCGTCAAAGTTCCGACCCGCCAGGTGCAGTCCCACCGGCAACCCGTCGGGACCGAATCCGCATGGTACGGAAATGGCCGGCGACCCGGTCATGTTGTACACCCTGGTGTACTTCGTCAGCATGGGCACCGCCGGGAGCGCCTCGCCGCCGATTTCGATCCTCCGCTCCAGGATCCTCGGTGCGGTCACCGGCTCCACCGGGCCGGCCAGGAGATCAACGTCGTTCAACAGGCCCGCCACCTGCTGGCAGAAGACCTGCCTGGCCTGTTGGGCCCGCAGGTATTCCGTCGCCGAGATGAACAGCCCTTCTTCGAGCCTTTCGCGCACCTGGGGGTACAGCTTGTCGCCGTCGTTCAGGAGTATATCCCGGTTGGCCGCGGTGGCCTCGGCGCTGAGGATGGCGTTGCTGATGGGCTGGGCGTATTCGTAAAGCGGCAGGGAAACCTCAACGATCTCTGCGCCCAGCTCTCCCAGCACGGTAATCGCTTGTTGCGTCAGCGCGGCTACCGCCGGGTCGATCTCGGTCTCAAAATACTCTCTCACCACGCCGATGCGCAGGCCACGGATGTCACCGGTCAGCGCCGACGTGTAGTCGGGCACCGGCGAGCTGGATGTGGCGTGGTCCCGGGGGTCATATCCCGCAATGACGTTCATGGTCAGCGCCGCGTCTTCCACGGTCCGAACCATCGGTCCGGGGTGGTCCAGGCACCATGACAGCGGCGTCAATCCCGCCCGGCTTACCCGCCCGTAGGTCGGTTTGAGTCCCACGATGCCGCACAGCGCCGCCGGAATGCGCACGCTCCCGCCGGTGTCGCTGCCCATGGTGATGGTGCACTGCCCCGCGGCTGCCGCCGAGCCGCTTCCTCCGCTGGAACCGCCGGTGATCCGCTCTGGATTCCACGGGTTGTGCATGTGGCCGTAATCGCCGTTTTCGCCCGTCGGCCCGAACGCCAGCGGGTGCATGTTCAGCTTACCCAGCAATATTGCGCCGGCCTGGCCGAATCTGGTCGCTACCGTGCAGTCCTCTTCGGGCACGAAGTTGTCATAAACGCGCGTTCCCGAGGTGGTCTTGACCCCTGCCGTGTTGAAAAGGTCCTTCAATCCTACGGGGATACCGTGCAACGGCCCGCGGTAGTTCCCCCTCGCGATTTCGTCCTCAGCGCGTTGTGCCGCACTCCTCGCCTGTTCGGGCGTCAGGGTGATGAACGAGTTCAGGGTCGGTTCGGTTTCTTCGATCCGGGCGAGGCACGCTTCCACCACCTCGACCGGGGACACTTCTCTGCTGCGGATGAGGCCGGAGAGTTCCCAGGCCGACATGTAATGGAGTTCGCCGCCTGCCATGATCTAACCCCTCGCCGCTTCTGGGCCGGCTTCCGGATGAGTGGGCGGGATGAACGCGGACGGAGACTCGGCGCCGGAGACATCGATCTCGTAGAGGCGGGCCAATCCTTCGCGCATCAGCGACACGCGCCGCGCCAGGTCCTGGGCTCGTTCCTCGTCCGAGACGTCCAGGCCCAACGCCTGCGCCATGCGCAGAAACCCTTCGCCAAATCCTGGTGAATCGGAAGCTGTGGACATTCGCTCTCCCCGCAACATCGCCATGATCTGCTGTCCCGGCGGGCGTCCGCAATTATGGCCCAATGAGCCCAACTTGGCAAATGGCGCCGGCGTCGAAACAGGCCCTCCCGGCCATCCGCGACACACCTTCCAATCGCTCCCGCGGTTTCGGTCGAGGCGAGGTCGGTTGTGCCCTTCCCTGGGCGCTTCGACGACGGACCGAACTCGCCCACCGCGTGCGTGTTCTATACTGCAGCGCCCCAAGTGGGAATCCATTTGCGATGACGTTGTCTTGATGCAATCGTTCTGCACCCAATGCGGCGCCGCGCTGTCGCCTGACGCGTCCGAGTGTTCGGGGTGCCGGGCGCTACTGACGCCGGAGACTGCTGGACCCAAAACGCACCCCTGGGGTATTTGGCCACCCGCCCTGGGGTTGATGGTCCTGGTTCCCACCGCCGTTCTGGTCGCCTCCCTCGCCCTGGTGATCCCACTGGCCGTCGCCGCCGTGGTGTCCGCGACCGCCCTGGGCCTCGTCCAACTCATTCTCGTTTGGCTCCTCGGCATCCGCACCTGGCCGCCTCCGCTCGTTCTCGTCGGGTTCACCAGGCCCCGCGCATCGCTTCTGGTGTCCGGTGGTCTCGCCGTGGCCGCGTTGGTCTGCAGCCTTGGTTTCGCCCAGCTGTACACCATGGGCGCGATGGCCCTCGGCTGGGACTTCCTGATGCCTCCCGAACTTCCCGACGGTCTGTTGCTGCCGGGAGGCTGGGTTGTTTTCACCGCACTGGCCCTGGCCGTCTGGACCCCGATCGCCGAGGAAGTCTTCTTCCGCGGCTTCATCCTCCAGGGTCTGTCCAATCGTTGGGGACCCGCCCCTGCCCTGGTGGTGTCGGCTGCCGTCTTTTCCGCCCTGCACCTGGCCCCCGCGCTCCTGCTCCCGGTGTTCTTCACCGGCCTGCTGCTGGGCTACCTGTACCAACGGACCGGCTCCCTGTGGCCCTGCATCGCCGTCCACGCCGCGCAGAACCTGGTGGCCGTGCTCGGCGCGTGGTTCGGTCTGTAGGTTCCGCCACGTGATGCCACCGATCCCGGTTCGCTCTGGCCGGCAGTCGTGCCCCACCACCTGACCAGAGCCCCGTCAAAGTGGTCACCCGCGGCAATCAAAGGTCAGAATCAGGATTCACAGGATTGTCGGATTTTCGGGATTGTTGTCATACTCAGCACCACTTGGTCAATCTTGGTAATCCGTTAACCCAACAAATCCTGGTTCTGACGATGACTTTGGAACGACCCGGTCACCTGACCGAGCCGTCTGGACACCCGCCGGCCCGTAGGATAGTCTAGTTGTACTCCGATCCTCCTCGAGTGCCAGAGATGTCAACCCAGATTGCCACCCGACCCGACCGTATCGCCGCCAAGTTCGCCGCCATTAAGGCCGAGGGCCGACCCGGTCTCGTCGTGTTTGTCACCGTCGGTCACCCCTACCGGGACGCCGCTCTGGACGTCGTGCCGCGTCTCGTCGAAGCCGGCGCTGACGCCATCGAGTTGGGCATTCCGTTCAGCGACCCCGTCGGCGAGGGCCCTGTAATCCAGGCGTCCAGCTACGTGGCGTTGCAAAACGGCGTTACCGCACGGGACTGCCTCGATACCGCGGCTGCGCTTCGACCCCAGGTCGGCGACACTCCCCTTATCCTGATGGGCTACTACAATCCGGTGATGTCCTTCGGCTTGAAGGAGTTTGCCGCCGCGTGCTCCGAGGCCACGGTCGACGGCCTGATCATTGTGGATCTCCCCGGCTCGGAGGCCGATGCGCTCGTCTCTGAACTTGACCCCTACGGTGTCCGCCTGATCCCCTTGCTCGCTCCGACCAGCACCGACGAAAGCATCCAACGTTCAGTCGCGCTGGGAGGCGGTTTCGTCTATTGCACCAGCGTAGTGGGGATCACCGGCGCCCGCTCCGAATTGTCCGGTCGCGGTCTGGACCTTGTCGACCGCGTCCGCAAGCGTACGGACCTCCCGATCACCGTCGGGTTCGGCATCTCCAGCCGTGAGCATGTGCTGGATGTCGGCAAACGGGCCGACGCGGCAGCCGTGGGCAGCCTGCTGGTCCGCGCCCTGGAGGATGGCCCCCATGAGCAGGCGGCCGACCGTGGGTACGCTGTCGTCGCCGAACTGGCCGGCCGCACGCAGTAGCGTTCACGCCGGCCGTCTGGCCTCGTCAAGTCCGGCGATTAACGAAATTGCGGATTCGTGCCCGTTGACAATACGGTGCGACGGGAGTAGCATTTTCGTCGAAATGAGTACCGCCTGCCGCCAAATCGTCCCCGGGTATTATCGCCCCTTTTACTTTTACGCTTACCGCAACACGGCCAGCGTGAACCCGGCATGGGAAGCCCGATAAAAACTTGGTGACAACCACTTTGGCAGGACTTCAGCCGGACGGAGGCTGAAGTCCTTTTTGTTGGTAAAGTCGGCCCCTCGCATCCGGTATCGTCAGGAGGACACAAAAGATGGCAATCTCACCGGCAAAAGACGTGAACGTGATGAGCAACAACGCGCTGATTAGACCCTCCGAATTGGAAGCCCGCATCCCCCTCACCGAAAAAGCCGAGGACGTGGTGCTCGAAAGCCGACGCCAGCTGGAGAATGTGCTCAACGGCGACGACGAACGCTTCGCCGTTATCGTCGGTCCCTGCTCCATTCACGATCAGTCGGGCGCATTGGACTATGCGGCACGCCTCAAGCCTCTCGCCGACCGGCTCAGCGACCGCATCATGATCGTGATGCGCGTGTACTTCGAAAAGCCGCGCACCACCGTCGGCTGGAAAGGCCTCATCTACGATCCCAACCTCAACGACACCTACCAGATCGAGGACGGGCTGCATCGCGCCCGCCAACTCCTGCTGGAGATCGCGGAGACCGGCCTGAGCTCTGCCACCGAGTTCCTCGACCCCATCGTGCCCCAGTACGTCGCGGACCTCGTCACCTGGGCCGCCATCGGTGCGCGCACCACTGAGAGCCAGATCCACCGCCAGATGGCTTCCGGCCTGTCCATGCCCGTCGGCTTCAAGAACGGCACCGACGGCGATCCTCAGACCGCCGTCGACGCCCTCGTCGCCGCCCGGACGCCCCAGGCGTTCCTCGGTATTGACCACGACGGTCAGGCCTCCATCGTCGAGACCCGTGGCAACCGGAACTGCCACCTGGTCATGCGTGGCGGCCGCAGCGGCACCAACTTCGACGCCCGATCCATCGCCGCAGCGACTGACGCCCTCCGCAAGTCCGGTGCTCCGGCGCCCATAGTGGTGGACTGCAGCCACGGCAATTCCAACAAGGACCACACCCGCCAGCACATTGCCTTCCGCGACGTGCTGGAGCAGCGGTTGGCCGGCAACTCCGACCTCATCGGCGTGATGCTGGAAAGCAACATCAACCCCGGCGCCCAGAAGCTCGGTTCCGACCCGTCCGAGCTGGAGTACGGCATTTCCATCACCGACTCCTGCATCGGTTGGGATGAAACCGTCGAACTGCTCGAATGGGCTTACGAATCCATCGGCAGCGAGGTGGCGGTGCCCGCGGATTAAGTCTCCGGCCCGCACGTCCAAAAGATACCCCGAGGGGCGAACGCGCGTTCGCCCCTCTTCGATTCTCGCCGCGGCGTGAACCCTTGCCGGCGCACCCACCGTGTTATAATCCGGGTAATTCCCAGTATAAATTTGGCCCCCGGAAAATCGGACAATCATTACCATTGCAGTTCTAGGAGGCCGGCATATGTTCCCAACAGTTAGCCTTACCTCAGACGTTTCCCGAGACGATGTTTCCCGTGTCCGCGATTGGCTCCGCGATCCCGAAGTCAGCTCATTGTGGTATGGCACCGACGACTCCGACGGCCACGCTCTCCACATCGGTTACGCCCCCGAGTCCATCCAGGACGCCGACGAGGACACGTGGAACCACACCTTCAACCAGGACGAGCGGCGCATATACTCCATCTACGCCACTGACGAAGCCCATATCGGTGAGGGCCAGTTGCTCGTTGAATGGCCCCTTGAAGAGGCGCAGCTCTTCATCCTGATCGGCCGCAAGGATCTCTGGCACCACCACTACGGCACCTCGGCCCTGATCACCCTGCTGGACGAGGCTTTCGACAATTTGGAACTTCACCGCGTGTGGGTGGATGTTCCGGAGTACAACGAGCACGCGCTGCAGATGTTCCGGCACCTGGGCTTTGTGCTGGAAGGCCACCTGCGCCGCACCCACCGGAAAGACGGAAACTGGTACGACTCCTTCGCAATGGGCCTGCTCTCCGACGAGTACCACCGCCGCCGGGAACGGGTTCTGGCCCAGTACACGGCGTAGTTCGCGTCCGCGACGGAGGAATCATCATGCCGGTCATTACCATAAACGGCGTCATCGGCAGCGGCACGCTCGAGATCGGCCACCTGGTCGCCCAGAACATGGGCCTGAACTATGTCGACCGTTACATTTTCTCCGAGGCGGCCCGTCTGGTCGGCTCTCCGGTCGGTCGCCTGATCGAAAAAGAGCAGCGGGTGGTCCCTTTCCGCGAAAAGGTCGCCCGCTTCATGCAGACCGTGCTCGAACGGTCCGCAGTGGCCGGCGCCGGCGCCGAACCCTACTTCGGTCGCGGCATCGAGATGCTCCCCGCCGAAGCCTACACGGAGCTGGTATCCGACGCCGCTTCGTCGTCCAATGTCCATGATCGGGCGTTCATCGAGGCCACCACCTCCGTCATCAAGGAACTGGCCGGAGGCGGCGACGTCGTCATCATCGGTCGCGGCAGCAACATGATCCTGGCCGACACGCCTGGCGTCGTCCACGTCGGCCTGCTCGCGCCCATGGACGTCCGCGTCGACACAATGGCCAAGCGCGAGATGTTCTCCCCCGACGAGGCGCGCTCCTATGCCGAGGATCTGGAAACCGCCCGCGTGACCTTCTACCGCAAGTTCTTCCGGATCGACGCCAACGATCCCACCAAGTTCCACCTGATGCTCAACATCGGGCGCATCTCGCAGAGCACCGCCGCGGAAATCATCGCTCACGCCGCAGAAGACATCACCGCCGCAGTTCCCGCCTAGCCGTGCTTCCCATCTCCGACGCCGGACGGCGCCACGGCTCTCTTCCGGTCGTCAACCTGGCCCTGATCGGGCTCAACTCCCTCGTATTCCTTTACGAAATCACCATCGGGGGGTTCGGCTTCCTCTTCGGCGGGGGCGGCCTGCAGATCTTCGTCTTCTTCCTGCAGTTCGGCTTCATCCCCGCCGAACTCTCGTCCGGCCGGGCGTTCGAGTTGATCCCGGTCGGCTCCGGCGGCATCGACATCGCATCCCCCATCCCGACCTGGGGAACGATGCTGACCTCCATGTTCATTCACGGCAGCCTGATGCACTTCATTGGCAACATGCTGTTCCTGTGGGTGTTCGGCGACAACATCGAAGACACGTTCGGCCACATCAAGTACCTGTTGTTCTACTTGGTGGCCGGTGTGCTGGCGACCCTGTCCCATTACGCCATCGACCCCTCTTCCCAGACGCCGTTGGTCGGCGCCAGCGGCGCCATATCCGGCGTCATGGGCGCCTACCTTCTTCTGTACCCGCACAACCGCATCCGAACCCTTCTGATCTACATCCTGATCACGGTCATTGAACTGCGCGCAGTGTGGCTCCTGGTAATCTGGTTCGCCCTGCAGGCCATCCAGGGACTCCTCTCAATTGGCGTGAGCCACGAGGTGTCCACCGCCTTCTTCGCCCACATCGGCGGCTTTGTCGTGGGAGCTATCGCGGGGCTGGCGGTCCGCCCGTTCCGGCGCGGACCCGGCGGTGCGTCCCGTACCGGCGGTGGACGCGGTCGACGTGACGACGGTTACCAACGGCCGCCCCAATACTGGCGCGGCCGTCGCATCGATTGATCTGTCTGACGCAGGCTGGTTAGGCGTTCAAGCGTCGCGTTTCCCGGCTACGCCTCCGGATAGGGATTCAGCCCCAGCATGTCGCGGGCCTGCTGTGGCGTCGCCGGCTCCCGCCCATGCAGCCGGGCCATGGTGACCGCCCACTCGATGTACTCCGCGTTGGTCCTGGGCTCGGGATTGTTGGGCAGGAACGGGCTGTCTTCCATGCCGACCCGTATGTGCGCCCCCGTGGCGATGGCGATCGCGCACAGTGGGAAGGTCTGCCCCATGCTGCTGTGCGCCAGCCAGGTTGCGTCCGGGTAGTGCTCCCGGATGGTGTCGGCGATGAGCATGTAGTTGCGCGGGGAACCCACCATGTTCAGGCGGCCGTCGCCCCAGTGGGCGCCCGGCTCCACCAGGAAGTACCGGGAATCCCGGATGTAGCCCTCTCGCATCAGCGTGATGGCGGCGTTCACGTTGCCCACGTCGTGCACCGCCGGCTCCGGGAAGGTGCCGCGTTGGTAGCAGGCGTCCAGCGTGGCCACGATGTCCTCAAAGGAGTTCGGGCTGGTGACGGTGCGCCTCCGTCCTGTCTCCGGGTCGGCCACCCAGCGGGTTCCGGAGCCCAGGTTCAGCGACACCATCTCCACTGGCTGTGGTGTTTCCAGCAGGTACCGCGTCACGGCTTCCACCGGTACGTGGGCCTGCCGCGCCGTGGTGTGGTTCAGCACCAGGTCGCACTGCGCGCGGATCATCGCGTCCGTCTGCGCGTACCACGACGGGTCGTAGCTGATGCCGCCGTCCGGAGTCCTCGCGTGGATGTGCACTATCGACGCTCCGGCCTCGTAGCACCGGATCGCCTCCTGCGCCACTTCCTCCGGCGTCAACGGAATGTTCGGGTTTTGCTCCCGGCCGCGGCTGCCGTTCAGGCATCCTTTGATGATGATGGTATCCATGGTTCCCGCCTGTCCAGTGATTGAAATCGAGAAAACAGTGCCGCGGTCGCGCCCCGATGCGCCCGGTTCGCAGCACGTGAACCTGGGACGGGAATCCGCTCGTCCCATCGGTTTGTTCGCTATGCTATCATACTGCCGGCACGGGTTTTTCGCGTTGCGCCGTCCCGTGTCCAGCCCGCAATTTACGTACCAGCCGGAGGAATAACTAATGCTGGACTACACGCCCAACATGGTTCTGACTAGCGACAAGGAATACAAGGTAGTCGGGACCCGCCCGGTCCGCCACGACGGCGCCGACAAGGTCACCGGCATGGCTCGTTACAGCGCCGACCTGAACCTGCCCGGCATGCTCTACGGCAAGGTCCTGCGCAGTCCCCATGCTCACGCCCGCATCAAGTCCATCGACACCAGCCGCGCGGAGGCCACGCCCGGCGTTCGCGCCGTGATCACCGGCGCTGACATCGTGGAACCCACCGGCCGCGCCTCTGACCTGGCCGAAGGCGCGATGGTCAACTTCAAGTTCCTGAGCAACAACATCATGGCCCAGGACAAGGCCCTCTACAAGGGCCATGCAATCGCCGCCGTCGCCGCGATCAGCGCCCACGCCGCCGAGGAGGCCCTGGACCTGATTGACGTTGAATACGAGGTGCTGCCTCCGGTCATGCACGCCCGCGAGGCCATGGCTGACGACGCGACCCTGGTTCACGAGCGACTGGCCGCGTTCCAAACGGCCGGCACCCGCGCCGGCGGCGTGCTGGATGACGACGATGACACGCGCGGCACTAACACCGCCAACCACTTCGAGTTCCGCATGGGCGACCTCGACGCCGGCTTCTCCGAGGCCGACATCGTCGTTGAGCGCAGCGTCTCCACCTCCGCCGTTCACCAGGGCTATATCGAGCCCCACAGCGGCACCGCCATGTGGCACGACGACGGCAGCCTCACCATCTATTCCAGCAGCCAGGGCCACTTCACGGTGCGCGACCATACCGCCCGCTTGGTGGGCATTCCGGTGTCCAAGGTCAAGGCCGTTCCCATGGAGATCGGCGGCGGCTTCGGCGCCAAGCTCGCCGTGTACATGGAACCCCTGGCCGCCCTGCTGGCCCGCAAGGCCCATGCTCCAGTCAAGGTGTCCATGAACCGCACCGAGGTCTTCGAGGCCACCGGCCCCACCTCTGGCACCGAGATCTCCTGCCGGATCGGCGCTACCAACGACGGCAAGATCACTGCGGCCGAGGTCCACCTGATCTTCGAGGCCGGCGCGTTCCCCGGCTCCCCCGTCGCCGGCGCGGCCAACTGTGTTCTCGCCGCCTACGACATCCCCAACACCTGGATCGAAGGTTACGACATCGTCGTGAACCGGCCCAAGACGGCCGCCTACCGCGCTCCGGGTTCTCCCGCCGCCGCCTACTGCGTGGAAGTTGCCCTCGACGAGCTGGCTGAAAAGCTGGGCGTCGATCCCATCGACCTGCGCCTGATGAACAGCGCCAAGGAGGGCACACGCCGCCCCACCGGCCCATTGACCCCCAAGGTCGGCTACATCGAAACCCTGGAAGCCACCAAGGCCCACCCCCACTACGCTGCGTCGAAAGACGGCAAGAAGCGCGGCCGTGGCGTCGCCTCCGGGTTCTGGGGCAACAACACCGGTCCCTCCGCAGCCGTGGCCCTGGTCAACCCCGACGGCACCGTGACCCTCACCGAGGGCTCGCCCGACATCGGCGGCACGCGTGCCTCCGTGTCCCAGCAGTTGGCCGAGGTGCTCGGCATCGCGGTCGAGGACGTCAACCCTCAGATCGGAGACACCGACAGCATCGGTTTCACGTCCAACACCGGCGGCAGCAGCGTCACCTTCAAGACCGGTTTCGCCGCCTACACCGCCGCGCAGGACGTCAGGCAGCAGATGATTGCGCGCGCCGCCCGCATCTGGGAGGTGGAGGCCGAGGACGTGCTCTATGAGGACGGCGTCCTCAAGCACCGCGCCGACGACCAGCTGCAGATGACCTTCCAGCAGCTCGCCGCGCGGCAGGTTCCCACCGGCGGTCCCATCGTCGGCCGCGGCGGTGTCAACCCCGGCGGCGCCGGTCCGTGCATCGGCGTTCACATCGTGGACGTGGAGGTCGACGAGGACACCGGCAAGGTGGAAATTGTCCGCTACACTGCGGTTCAGGATGCCGGCAAGGCGATCCACCCCTCCTACGTGGAGGGCCAGATCCAGGGCGGCGCCGTGCAGGGCATCGGCTGGGCTCTCAACGAGGAGTACTACACCAACGACCAGGGGCACATGGTCAACTCCAGCTTCCTGGACTACCGCATGCCCACCAGCCTCGACCTGCCGATGATCGACAC
>JAJEIA010000004.1 GCA_022823505.1 Dehalococcoidia bacterium | reverse complement strand
CCGAGTACTCACCCGGACACAACCCCCTCGGGGACGGGATGGCACTGCACGCGATCCGGTTGTTGTTCGAGAACCTGCCGCGCTGCAAAGATGGCGACATCGATACGCTGCTGGCCACCAAGACAGCCTGCGCCATGGCGTCGCTCGCGTCTTTCGGAGGCCTGGGCTTGAACACGGCAACCTGTCACCACGTGGGCGGGTTGTATGACGTGCCCCACGGCGAAGCCAACGCGATCCTCCTTCCGCATACCATGCGCTACAACCTGGACGCTTGCGCGGATCGGCAGCGTTTGATCGCGGAGGCCATTGGCATAGCCACTTCCAACATGACCGACGAAGAGGCCGGTTTGGCGGCCGCCGACGCGGTGGACGAATTGTGCCGAGAACTTGAGCTGCCGCGCACGTTGCGCGAAGTGGGTGTCCCGGAGGACGGCTTGGAGTACATCGCAACCGCGACATTGCAGGACCGCAGCCTGAGCACCAACCCCAAGACGGTGGTGGACGCCGGACCCATCATGGAAGTCCTGCGAGCCGCCTATTGAGGCCGCGGGCTACAGGTTTTCGATCTCGACGGGCTCCACCGGGTCAGCAAGGTCGAACCCGAAAACCCGTGAATAGAAGTACAGCTCGGCTTCCAGGGCGCGCTTGATGTTTTCGGCGCGACGGAAGCCGTGCTGCTCACCCACGAAGGGCAGATAGGCGCAGGGGATACCCTTGGAGCGCACGGCCTCGTACATCATCTCGGCCTGGTTGGGCGGAACGATGCGGTCCTCCAGGCCTTGGAAAAGGATGATAGGACAGGAAAATCCTTCGGTGTGATTGATGGGTGAGCGGTTCCGATAGTTTTCCGCGCCCTCCGGGTAGGGACCCACCAGTCGATCCAGGTAACGCGATTCGAACTTATGGGTATCCTCGGCCAGTGCAGTCAGGTCGGAGACCCCGTAATAGCTGGCCCCGGCGGCGAAAACATTGCGAAACGCCAGTGCAGCCAGGGTAGTGTATCCGCCCGCGCTGCCTCCGCGTATTGCCAGGCGGCCACCGTCAGCCAGGCGCTGGTGCACCAGGTGGAGTGCAGCGTTGGCGCAGTCGTCGACGTCCACAATGCCCCAGTTGCCGTTGAGCAACTGGCGGTAGGCTCGGCCGTACCCGACGCTGCCACCGTAGTCGACGTCCACCACGGCGAAGCCCCGAGTGGTCCAGAACTGCACCGACAGGTCAAGCGCGCTGGATGCGGCGCCGGTGGGTCCGCCGTGGCTCAGGGTCAGCAGAGGCGGTAGAGAACCTTCGGGAGCCTGATACGCTGGATTCCGGGGGGCGTAGTACTGCGCGTAGGCCGTCCGGCCGTCGGTGGATGGGAATTCGATGGTTCGGGCGGGAGAGACGTAGGCCTCGGTCAAATCCACCGACGCTGATTGACGCACGGAGTCCCACTCTCCGGTACGGAGATTGACCCGCAGTAGCGACATGGGCCGACGGGCGTCTCCGGCGATCACGACCGCGGTGACGCCGGACACCGCAAGGTCGCCTCGTCCCATTTCGCCGGCGGGGACATTGAGCGGCGTAACCGCGTGAGTTTCGGGATTTAGCAGGTTCAGCGACCACGAACCGCCGCGATTGACTGCGCACACGATGCTGCCATTACCCGCAAAGCCATAGGTGTGCGAACCGAAGACCCATTGGGGACGAGCGTATTCCGCGTCGTCCCGATACACCTCCTCAGTCCCGTCTTGGGCGAGGCGGTACAGGTTCCACCAGCCCGATCTATCGTCAGCGAAGTGCAACACTCCATCGGGAGACCATCCCGGTTGGAATACCGACACGGAATCGCCGCCGGCGGCCAGTGTCGGTTCTCCCAGCGTCCCGTCGTCGTGAACCGGAGCGGTCCACAAGTGTGTTCCGTCCCAGGGCATGTTGGGATGGTTCCAGGACATCCAGGCCAGGGTGGACCCGTCGGGGCTCAGCCGGGGTGAGGACACAAAATCCCATCCCGCGAACAGCACGGTCTGCTCGCCGGAACCGTCAGTGGCAACGGCCGCGATGGCGTTGATGATGTGGTCGGGGTCCGAATGGTCTTCCCGCACGCAGATTAGCCGGTCTCGGGGGCGGTCGAGCACGGCGTCGGCGTAGCGTAGGGGAGCGTCGGGAGTGATAGGTTCCGGCGCCCTGCCCGGCTCGATGCGATAGATGCGCTGGTCGTCGAAGTTGGAAAACCAAACGGTTCCTCCGTCGGCGATCCAGGCGCCGCCCCCGTACTCGTGGACACGCGTGCGGGCGTTGAACGGCGCAGGATTCACGTCAGACACGGTCCCGTCCGGCTCCATACGGACGATGACGTAGCGTCCACCTTCCGACGGGCGGGTCTCGGTCCAGAGGACGGCCTCGCCGTCAATGGCCACGCTGCTGATACCGATGGACTCAGCGACGATGGCGTCAGCGGTGATGGGCGAGCGCCAGGAGCCGTACGGCGCGGTGGTTGGGGAGGCGGGGGTGGTCACGGTCGGTCTCCGTTTGGCTCGGCCGGAAGTGGGTGCGGGATCTGAGCGCGGCTTACGCGACGGCCGGCATGACCTCGGCGGCAACAGTTTCCATCGCGGGAAACACCACGTCGGGGTCGCCGGAGTACGGCGATACCACGATGCGGGACACGCCAATGTCGGCGAAAGCCTGGGCGTTGGCGCGCATTTCCGCAGGCTCGGTCCCCAGCGCAAAGCGCCCAGGTCGGCCTCCCTGCAACGGTACGCTCACCGACACGGGTATCGATGCCGGGTCGCGTTCGGCGCGTTCGGCTCGCTCGTGGAGGTAACGGATGCCCTGGGCCAGGTCCTCGGGCGGCATGGCGGTGGGGTGCCAGCCGTCGCCGTGACGGGCAGCGCGGCGAATGGCGGCGCGACTGGTCCCGCCGATGATCAGCGGTATTCCTTCGGGACGGACCGGACGGGGCGAGAACGCCATGTCCGAGAACTTGAAAAACCGGCCGTCGTGACGCGGTTCATCGTCGCACCACAGGGTCTTCATTATTTCGATCGATTCGTCGGTGTAGGGGCCGCGCTCGGCGAAAGGCACGCCCATGGCCTCGATTTCAGTGTCGATCACGCCGACGCCGACGCCCAGGGCAACGCGGCCGCCCGATAGCTGATCGAGGGTGGCCGCCTGTTTCGCCAGTCGCATGGGGTTGTGGTAGGGCAGGACCAGCACGCTGGTACCCAGGATGACGCGTTCAGTTTGGGCTGCGGCGTAGGTGAGGATGGTCAGCGGATCGTAGTAGGGTCGGTTTCCGAGGCGTTCGTACACGTAACTGACGTTGAACACGTGGTCGCTGGCCCACACGGAGTCGTAGCCAAGCTCTTCGGCCCTGGCCGCCACGCTCACCACGTCCTGGACGTTCGTGAGGCCCTGGTTGTTGGAGAGGGAGAAGCCGATATTCATGGTCGCCTCATTTGGGGGTGTCGCTGTCAGTCTTCGAAGAAACGGCGGGGATTGTCGACCATCATCGCCTGTACGTCCGTGTCGGTGGCGCCCAATTCGATCAGGCGGGGCAGCACGTTGCGGGTGATGAACAGGTAGCCGTCCGGGTTGAACTCCTCGCGCTCCTGGCGCAGCTCCTCGGAGGGTTGGACCACCGGCGTTGAATGGTCGTGGGACAACATGAGGCGGTGGGCCCAGCCGGCGTCAACCAGTTGCTTGACCACCTCGGTCCGGGTTTCCCAACGGGGAGTTTCGGGAGTGCGGCCGCCGGGATAGCGGTCAAGACCCAGCCAGACGCCCTCCTCTAGAAGGCCGATCAAGTAGCCCACGTCGGTGTCGTCGTTGCTGTGACCGATGTAGACCCGGTTGAGATCGACGCCCTCCTCCTTGAGGATGCGCACCTGTTCCTCCCCGACGCGGTCCGGTGACCAGGTGTGAGTGCTGATGCGGGTGCCGGTGGCGTTGCAGGCGCGGGCGGCGGCCCGGAGGATGATTTCCTCGTTGTCGGTGATTCCGCCGCGGTCGCTGGCCACCTTGATGATGCCAGCCTTGACGCCGCTGTCCTCGATGCCCTCCTCGATCTCCTTGATGAACAGTGCAGCGACCCGGTCCACGGGCGCGCCCCAGAAGATGCGGGGCACGGCCAGGTGATTGCCAGTGCAGGGGATGGCGTGGACGCCGGAGCGCCGGCTGACTTCCTGCATCATGGCGACGTCGCGGCCCAGATCGAAGGTGGTGACATCGATGATGGTGCGGACGCCGCCCTCGTAGGCTTCTGTCAGCGCCGCCGTGGCTGCATCCGCAATGGCCTGGCGGTCTTGGAAGCCGGGGTAGGTGGCGGCTGCGCCGGCTGCGCCCAGGGTAATGTGCTCATGACTGAGCGTGAAGCCCATTTCGGCGGAGTCGATCGGGCCGAGGACGGTGTTGACCTGCGACATGGTGCCCCTCCCTTATGTCAAGTGGATGATCTCGACGTCGCCCCAGTGTTGTTGCAGATGCTCGGCGACGAGCCGGCGGTGGCAGCGTTCGGGCTGATCCTCGCTGCATAACAGGCAACTGTCGGCGATTATATCCTGCGGGATGGCGGCGCGGATGAGGCGGCGTTCGATGATGGACTGGAATATCGGCTCGTATTCTTCCCAGGAGACGCGTTTTCCGCGATAGGCATCCAGCAGATCGTCGGTGGGCGACAGTCGTGGCAGGTGAACGTAGTCCATGTCGCAGAGCTCCCGCAGGAACCACGGCAGATCGCTCTTCTTGGAAAACCCGGCCAGCCCCGACGTGTTGCGGAGACGCACGTCCACGACCCGTTTCGCGCCGGATTCGCGGAGCAGGCCGAAGAAATCGGCGGCGGATTTCCTGGTGAAACCGATGGTGTAGAGCTTCATCGGGTCAAATCCCACTGGTCGTCTCTGGCCGGAGGGCGAACGGTTTGGACATAGGCGAACCTTTGGGTCTGTTTGTCCAGTGCCTCTGCGATGACGTCGGCGCGTGTGCGGAACATGTCACCGTGGGGGGGAAGTTTGTGGGTTTCCAAGAGACGGGTCATCGTGTCGTCGTGGGCCTCCAGCGAGCCGTCCGCCAGGATGTGCTCGATGCTGCAACCTTGGTCCGCCAGGGCTCGCGCGACCAGTAGGGTGCGGTGACACTCCAGGGGTTCTTTCTCTGTACACAGCAATGCCGAACGGTTTTCGTCCGCCAGCCGGGCGACCTGACGTATCGCATCTTCGAACGGTTCAGTGGCGGCCACCCGGTCGTATTGGACGCGTCCGTCGGCGTCGTAGCAAGCCCGGTCGGCAGGCCGGCCGCCCAACTCCCCACCCAGGTAGGTGTAACCGATGCCGATGTCTTCCAGCACGCGCCGGATGCTCTCGTAGTTGTACTGAGGGGCATATCGGCTGAACGGAGCGGACCGGACGTCGATCAGCTCGTTGACGCCGTGTCGGATCAGCAGGCTGACGAACGTTTCCACTGGGTGATTGGAATGCCCTACGGTGAGGGCGGTAGTTTGCGTTGAATTCACTGTGGGTGCTCCGCGGCGGCCTGATGATTGCTGCGATGAGCTTGTACGCAT
>JAJEIA010000029.1 GCA_022823505.1 Dehalococcoidia bacterium | reverse complement strand
CCGGCGTGGTCGTGGACGCCATACGATGCGCGAAGCTGGCGCTGGACCGCGGTCAGGGCGGCGCGGTGTTCGCTCCCTCCGCTTACTTCATGAAGAGCCCGCCGGTTCAATACTCGGACTCCGAGGCGCACGACATGGTCGAGGCCTTCATCGCCGAACCCACGGTGGCCAGCGTGCAGGTCAAGCACGGCGACGGAGAGGAATAACCGCCACGTCCTGGCACCATTGCTCAGGGGTCGAATGAGGGGAGCCGGCTATGAAAATAGCCATGGTCTCCCCTTACGACTTCACTTGGCCGGGGGGTGTCAACGCCCATGTCTCCCAGCTTTCTGCTGAACTGGGGCGACGCGGACACGACGTGACCGTCATCGCGCCACGCACGCCGGCGCCCGTCGCGGAACACTCTGGTTCCCCCGAAAATTTCATCCCGATGGGTCGATCCGTGCCGTTGTCCGCCGGCGGCTCAACGGCGCGGGTGACGCTTTCCTGGTGGTTGTGGCCGCGCGTCAGGCAACTCATGGACCGTGAGCGGTTCGATATTGTCCACGTGCACGAGCCGCTGGCTCCCCTGCTGCCGTTGATGTTCCTACACCATTCCAACGCCGTGAACGTGGGCACCTTTCACGCGTTTTCGGATGGCCAACATCTGTACCGTTGGTCGCGCTTTGCGCTCCGGACATGGCACCGTCGCCTGCACGGTCGCATCGCCGTTTCCGAGGCCGCGAGAACCTTCGTCGCTCCCCATTTTCCGCAGAGGCCATATCGCGTCATCCCCAACGGCATCGATTTCCGGCGTTTCGCCGAAGCCTCTCCGTTTGCAGAGTTGTGCGACGGGCGGAAAAACGTTCTGTTCGTTGGTCGCAAGGATGAACGCAAGGGGTTGCGCTACCTGCTGGAGGCCTGTGCCCGTCTGACCGAGAGCCGACAAGACCTCAGGCTGATCATCGTGGGCCCAGGGCAGCCGGACCGAGTTTGCGCGTCGTGGCTCAATGTCTTGTCCCGCGTCGACGCGGACATGGTCAGGCTGGTTGGACCGGTTTCAGACGAGGACTTGCCACGCTATTACGCCAGCGCGGATGTATTTTGCAGCCCGGCTACCGGCGGCGAGAGCTTCGGGATCGTGCTGCTGGAAGCGATGGCCTCCGGAACGCCCGTGGTCGCATCGGACATCGACGGCTATCGCGACGTCGTGACCCACGAGAGTAACGGATTGTTGGCGGCACCCCGTCAGCCTGACTCCATCGCGTCCGCCATCGCCAGCGTGATTGACAATCCCGGGCTCGTCGAACAAATGTCGGCCGCTGGGCAACGCGTGGCGGAGCATCATCGCTGGCAGCGGGTCGCGTCGGAAGTCGAAGACTATTACCAACATTGCATGGAGGAGGCCAACCACGGTGGCAATGCCCGGTAGAGAGGAGTTGCGCGCGGCAATGCTGCGCTATGTTGAGCTGCCCGGGGCCCGGGCTCTCCGCGCCGTGGGGCTGACCCCCAACGTGATTACCATTCTCGGGTTCGCGGTGTGCGTTGCTGGGGCGGCGCTGGTGGCGTTGGGATGGCCGCTGTACGGCGGCATTGTGTTTCTCGTCGGCGGCATTCTGGACCTTTTTGACGGCGGGTTGGCTCGCCTGACCGGCCGAGCGTCACCTTTTGGCGCGCTGCTGGACTCAGTGTTCGACAGGCTTGGCGAGGCTGCCCTGTTTGTTGGTTTGGGCCTCTATTACCTGCTGGCAGACTTGCCCTCCACCATGATGATCATCAGCGTCCTCTCAGTGTTGTGCGGGCTCGTGTTTTCGCAGGGTGTTTCCTACCTGCGGGCCCGGGGTGAGGGACTCGGCGCGTTCACCCGTTCGGGGATCATGACCCGGACCGAGCGGGTGGCTATCCTGGGCATTGGATTGATCATCGAAGGGTTGGCCCCGGTACCGATCATGGTGTGGGTCCTCTGGGTGATCGCTGCTGTATCGTGCTTCACCCTGTTCCAGCGCATGTTCACCATCCGGGGGATCCTGGAACGCCAGGCGGAGGAGACCGGTTAGTCGTGGTAACATGGCGACCACGTTTACGGCAGGAGGTAACCAAGATGGCGTCACATTCCATGGGGCTGTCGTTGCATGATGCTGCACGACAGATGGGAGTCCCCTTTACGGTGGAGAACGAGCCGGTGGACCGGTACGTCGAGGTCAACGGCCTGAACCTCCACTACCTGGAATGGGGCGAATCGGATGCTCCGACGATCGTGATGCTGCATGGCATCCAGCAGCAGGCCCACAGTTGGGACTTCATCAGCCTGCCTTTGTCGGTGGACTACCGCGTGATTGCCGTGGACCAGCGCGGGCACGGAGACAGCGACTGGTCGCCGGACGAAGACTATTCGACGGACGCCTATGTCGGTGACGTGGAGGCCTTGGTCGCCTCCCTGGGGCTGCGGGATTTCCACCTGATTGGACATTCCATGGGCGGGAGGAACAGCCTGGCGTGGGCCTCCGGCCGGCCGGGTACGTTGAAGTCGTTGACCATCGTAGATACGGGACCCGAGACGCAGCGGCGCGGTTCCAACCGCATCCAGGCGTTTCGGGAGTTGCCCGATGAGCTGGACACGCTGGAAGAGTTCGCCCAACGAGTCATGGAATACACCGGCCGCAGCCGGGAACAGACGCTGGGGGCGCTGAAGTACAGCATCCGCCAGCGGGATGACGGCAAGTGGACGTGGAAATATGACAAGGTCATCCGCCGTCGCGGTTTTCGCGCGCCGGCCTGGACTCCCGAACAACTCTGGGACGGCTGGCGCCGGATCGACTGCCCGGCGCTGGTGGTGCGAGGTGATCGCAGCGACATCTTCGCCGACGAAACGATGCAGCGTATGGCGGAGGAACATCACGACTGCACCGCGGTGACCGTCGCCAACGCCGGCCACCTGGTACAGGGGGACAATCCTCCGGACTTTCTCAAAGCCGTGAAGGGCTTGCTGGGTCGTTTCGCATAGTCTCTGGCAGACGCCGGAAAATCATAGGGGACGGCCTTTCGACCGCCCCCTTTTCGCTTGAATTGGACCGCCGGGGACGCCGCCCCGGATGTCAGAATCCCAGGACCCGCGGCAGCAACTCGCCCAGTCCGTACCCGATGGCAGCGGAAGCGGCGCCGATGCCGAGGATCTCCAATCCCTGCAGGATCGGGGATTTGCGGACCAGGCGACCCTTGGCCAGGCCCAGCGCGAACAGTCCAGCCAGTGACAGGCCCACGGACAACCCAATGGTAGCGGAGCTCACCGCCAGGAACAGGTACGGGATGATGGGGAGGATCGCAGCGGACCCGAAGGAAACGCACATCACGGCCGCATCCTTCAGTGGGTTGCCACCGAAGTCCGGGCTGATCCCCAGCTTCTTCTCCAGCAACGTGTTCAACCACAGCGTGTCGTTGCTCGATATTTCGTTGGCCAGGTGAACGGCCTCGTCGTATGTCTTTCCTTCCCTCTGGAACAGGATCACCAGTTCTGCCAGTTCCTCGGCCGGCCGCTCTTCCAGATCGCTGATCTGGCGCGCGATGGCCGACTGGCGCACGTCCTCCTCGGCTCTGGAGCCCAGGTAAGCGCCGGCGCCCATGCTGATCGTCCCAGCCGCCGCGGCCGCCAGCCCGGCAACGAGCACGGTACCGGTGCTCCCCACCGCGATCGCCACGGATGTGGTCAGGGCCACTGTGCTGATGATCCCATCCTGCGCCCCGAAAACGACTTCGCGCAGCCGGCCCAGGTTGGCCACGTGGAACGGCTCCTTGTCGAGGGCCAGCGCGGCATCGATGTAGGTTTCGAGGTCCAACGGCAGTGCCGGGGCTTCCCCCGAAACGGTCGCCAAGGGATCGGTCTGGTCAGCGCCTGGCGCCAAGGCTGAGTGAACCACCGCGGCTCTGGCCCCGTTCGCCGAATGTATCTGCAACTGGGACAGCGCGTCGGAGAAAGCGATCTGGTGGTCCTTTTCCTGCTCCATCGCCCGAGTGAATGCGTCGATCGCGTCCTGTCGCTCGTCGGCGAATGCATCGTTGATCATGCGCGGATAGGTTCGAGTGTACTCCCGGGTTTCTCCGGCGATGACGTTTTCCAAGTTGACCGATGTGCTTTCAATGGCGCCGGAGATCTTCAGATAGCTGAGGCCGTGGGAGGTCTCGGCGCGGGCAACTTCCTCGAAAACCTCGGCGATTTCCGGGTGACCTTCGTCGCGGGCCTGCTGGGCGTAGGCGGTGTACGTGAGGTGCGCGACCGCTTCTGCGACGATGGCCTGCCAAAGGTTACGGTCGGTTTTGGAGACGTCGGTCAACGGGCTGGGCGAAAATGACATGGGCTGCTCCCTGGTATCAGGTCTGAAGGATCGGAATAGGACAATTATGCGGTCATCGGGAACGGTTATCTCCGCCCCGAAACACGATGCGACCGCGCCGGTTGACTATAGCCGAGGCGACGCGTGATGGGCGATGCACAGCCAGTCATCGCCGGATCTAACGAATATATTCGTTGCCAGGACGCCGAACCCCTGGGCCTGCCCTTCGACCACGCTGGTGATGCTCTCAATGCAGGTGACGAAACCGCAGTTGCCCTCCAGGGCGATGTTGACGTAATGGATGTTGAAGTGCATCAACGCGGCGCCATTGAAAATGCCCTGCCAGGAACGCCGGATGTCCGCCCAGCCCACGATGGGCTGCCACCCGGGATGGACGCACAGCGCCCGCTCGGACTGCTCCCAAACCGCGTCCATCTGGGCCATGTCCAGGGACCCGAAGGCGTCGTAGAAGCGTTGGTTGGCATCCCGCAGGGAAAGGATGCTGGCGTCGTCAGGAAGCATAATCGATGAGTTTGCTCGCCGTTACGGGTTTCCGGGAGGAGGGTCAGGACAGCAGTTTGCTGGCGAAATCGTCCAGTTGTCGCAGTGCAGAGTCTCGCGGCGCACTGTCCGCGAAGACCATGGCTCGGGTCGCCCCGGCCTCTTCGTAAGCCTTCAAGATCTCCGGGTCGGCCGGCTGGCCAAAGACCGACACCTCGATTTCATGGGGGTCCCGGCCAGCGTCCTGGGCCAGGCGGACGATCTCCTCGCGCCGTTCCTTCAATTGTTCCGGGGAGATGCGATTGGGCATCCAGCCGTCGCCCCAGGCCACCACGCGGCGTGCGACGTTGGGCGCGTTGCCGCCGATTAGCACCGGTGGGTGCGGCTTCTGTACCGGCTTGGGAGACGAGTAGATCAGCGGGAAATCGATGTGCCGACCGTGGAACTCGCCGGCTTCCTTGGTCCACAGTTCCTTCATGGCTTCGATGGACTCCCGCGTGTACCCGATGCGCTGGGAGAATTCGATGCCGAACAGCTCGGTTTCCTCGCGAAGCCAGCCGGTGCCGATCCCGAACAGGAACCGCCCGTTGCTCAGGTAGTCCAGCGTTGCGATTTCCTTGGCTAGCAGGATCGGGTTGCGCTCGGGCACCAGGCAGATGCCCGTGCCCAGCTTGAGCGTTGACGTGACCGCCGAGGCGCGTCCCAGGGCCACGAACGGGTCGACGCACTCGTAGTACATCTGCGGGATCACGCCGTCGGGCGATCCGGGCCAGGGGGTTTTGGGTCCCGCCGGTATCGCGGGATGTTCCGGCACCCACAGCGATTCGAACCCGTGGGCCTCGCAGGCCTGAGCCAACTCGGCGATGTCGATGGACGACTGGGTGACGAACATTGCGATGCCGATATTCATGGAACGATCCTCGGAGACTGGGTGAATGTGGCGGCAGACCCCACCGCACCTATTATAACGCAGGGGCGAATATTCATTCGCCCCTGCAAAAGTTTGCGGATGTCGCTGCCGTTACGCGTGTGGCGAGAAGCTGGCGGGCACCAGCACCTTGGTCTGCTGGTTGACCAGGAACTCGCGGGTTGGCGGGGGCCAGTGCGGCGTGGCGGACGCTTCAGCGCGGATCTTATCGCGCTGGGCCAGGTCCTCGTAGGGCCAGATGTGGACCCACTTGTTAAGCGCGCCAATGTCGCTGTACATGCCCGCGGCCAGCGGGGAGAACTTTTCGCGGTGTTCGATCGCGGCGGACCAGATGTCCAGCACCTTGGGCATGGCGCCGTTCTGGTACTCGTAAATCCGCATCTCGTAGATGTTGCCCTGCTTCTGTCCGCCGCCCATGGGCCGCATGAAGGGCGCCGGATAGTAGATCTCCGACTCCATGTGCAGGATGGTGCCCTGGCTGTCCAGCGGCCAGTTGGGGTCCTTGCCGGCCTCGGCGCGTACCGCGTTGCGCTCGTCCAGGCTCTCGTAGGGCCAGATGTGGATAACCTGGTTCAGCGGACCGATTTCCGTGTGGAAGAACGCGGCCAGCTTGGAGTACTTTTCCCGGTGCGGCAGGGCCTTTTCGAATGCCTCTTCGAAGATGGGCACGCCGCCGGGCTTCAGGTCGTAGGTGCGGACTTCGTAAATCATCAGCCGTAGCTCCTGAGGGGCGGGGTATGGGTTATGCGCGTGCCCACGGTTCGGCCGTGGGACAGCGCGAGTCTAGCAGACGCCCGGAAACCGGGCAACACGGCCTCGGCGTTCGCTACGGGGCCAGCGCCGTAAAAGGATGCAGGGGAACGTTCCGCAGCGCCCAGAACGCGATGATGGCAATCAATGTTACCCACGCCACTTGCGGCGACATTGTCGACGCAGGCAACAGCGCCCGACCACATAGCCGGGCCGTGCGGTCTCCCACCCCAACCGCGAGAAACGGAATGAGCACGACGGTCAACGCGTTGTACCCGATCGCGCCCCTCAGGTCGGCGTGCAGCAGGCGGTGAATAGCCCGCAACGTGCCGCAGCCGGGGCAATAGCAGCCGGTCAGGTAGAGGAATGGGCAGGGCGGGTAGTTCCCCGCGACCCTGGGGTCGACAAAGTAGACCGCGCCGATGCCGATCGCGGCCAGCAAACCCAACCCGAACCACGCGGGCCGGCTGCCCCATGTCCACGGTAATAGCGCCATCATCCCGCTCCGCACAGCCGGGTTTAATCGCTGCGGCTAGAAAAGGAAGCCGGCGCCGATGCCAAGCAGCAGAACCGCCAGCAGGTATATGACTATCCCCGCCAGGCCTATCCCGAACGAAATCCAGTTCAGGATGCGGGCGGTTCTGGCTGCGGACTCGGCGCCCGTATAGTCTCCGGAACCCTGTCGCGCCATGCCCATCGCGGAGAATACTATGGCCGCTATCCCAAGAGGCAGACAGCAAAAGATCGTGACCAATATGGCGAATACCAAATTGAGCGTGTGATTCGAACCAGACACGGCCGTGTCCTCCGGTTGGATGTAGGCGGTGCGCGATTGTAGCACTGCCCCGGTGCTATAATCGCGCTGCTGCACGTCTTGCAGCATGAACCGAGCACATGCAGGAGGTTTCGCACCATGGGCGCGACTGAAATGGTGGCCAAATGGATCGTGGATACGACCTATGAAGACATCCCGCCGGACGCGATCCGGGTGGCCAACGAGTCCTGTTTCGACCTGATCGGCGTCATCCTGGCCGGCTCCACGCAGAAGGTGGGCGACATCATCCGCGACTACGCGGGCGACCTGGGCGGCAACGAGGAAGCGACCATCCTGGCGACCGGCGAGCGGACTTCAGCCGTCAACGCCGCGCTGGTCAACGGCACCATGGGCCACGCCCTGGATTACGACGACTTCGGCGGTTTCGGGCACCCTACGGTCGCCATCTTTCCCGCGTTGCTGGCCCTGGGCGAGACCATCGGCGCCACCGGCCGCGACCTGATGGAAGCCTACGTCGTCGGCTGCGAGGTTGGCCTCGCAGTCGATTACGCCACGCACTACCACACCCAGCAGATGCACCGGGGTTTCCACAGCACGGCTATCCTGGGCCGCCTGGCCGCGGCAGCAGCCTGCGCCAAGCTGCTCAAGCTGGACGAGGCGCAGACCACCATGGCGCTGGGCATGGCCGGTTCCATGGCCGGCGGCGTCATCCATAACTTCGGCACCATGACCAAACCCTTGCACGCCGGAATGACCTGCCGCGACGGTGTGATGGCCGCCCAACTGGCCCAGCGCGGGTTCACCGCCGGCGACCAGATCCTGGAGCACCCCGTCGGGTTCACCGCCACCGTCATCGGCGACGAGCACACCGACCTGGAAGCGGCCGCCGAAAAGCTGGGCAAGCCTTTCCACGTCCAGGACGCGCTGATGATCAAGAAGTACCCGTCGTGCGGCGGCAACCACGCCATGCTGGACAGCGTTTTCGGTTTGATGCGCGAGTACGAGTTCGGGCACGAGGACGTCGAAAACGCCGAGATCGTCCAATCCTACGCGTCCACCGTGATGCTCTACGAAGAGCCGGAGACTGATCTCAAGGGCAAGTTCAGCGCCAAGTACAACATGGCCGCTGCCCTGGTCGACGGCCAGATCGGCATCGACACCTTCACCGATGAAAAAGTGGTGGATGCCGACGTCGTGGACATGATGGAACGAGTGCGCATCCGAGTCCAGTCCAAGTTTGAGCGTGGCGGCGGCACGGTGTCCAAGGGCGTTCCCATCCGCGTGACCCTGAAGGACGGGCGCGTGATCGATCACGAGACGCCGCGCGGGCAGATCCTCGGCAGCCAGGCCAACCCCTGGGGTATGGACAACATCGCCGGCAAGTTCCGCGACAACGTGGCGCTCGTGCTTTCCGATGACCGCGTGGACGCTGCCGTTCAGCGGTGGCAGGACGTAACCCAGGTTGGCGACGTGGGCACGGCGATCCGAAGCACGCTGGTTCGCTGATCTGCAGCGGACTCAACGCGACCCCAAAGGGGGCGAGCACCGGTCTCGCCCCCTTTGCGTGGTCCCGTCCGCAAACGCGAGAACTAATCGTCGTCCATCTCCGGCATGAGCACGAACTCGGGGTAGGACTCCATGCCCAGTTCCGCCGCGTCCTGGCCGATGCGTTCCGTGCTTTCCGTAACGCGCAGACCGATCGTCTTCGAGATGCCAAACCATACCACCCACGAAAGGCCGAAAACGAATGCCCCAATCGACAGGATCCCCACCAGCTGGGTCAGGATGTTTCCGCCGGAGGCGATGCACACCGCAATGGTTCCCCACACGCCGGCGAACAGGTGAACCGGCACGGCGCCCACCACGTCGTCCACCTTCACTACCTCCAACAGCTTGATTCCGGCCGTGCAGATCACGGCGCCGATGATGCCGATCAGCACCGCCCATATGTGGGTCACGAAATCGGGTCCGGCAGTGATGGAGACCAGCCCGGCCAGCCCGCCGTTGAGGCCCACCATCAGGTCGATCCGGCCAAAGAACAGGCGGGAGACCGACAGCGCGGTTATCACCCCGGCCGCCGCCGCCAGGTTGGTATTGATCAAAACGACGCTCATCGCCACTGCGTCAGCGGCCGTCCCCAAGGCCAACTGGGAACCGCCGTTGAAGCCGAACCAGCCCAGCCACAGGATGAACACGCCCAGGGTCACCAGCACCACGTTGGATGGCGGGGTTGCGCGAACCGCGCCATCGCTGCGGAATTTGCCCAGCCTCGGACCCACGACCAGGATGCCGGCCAGGGCCGCCCATCCGCCGGTGCTGTGTACGATGGTGGACTCGGCGAAGTCCTGGAAACCCATGCCGGCCAGCCAGCCGCCGCCCCAGGTCCAGGCGCCCACGATCGGGTAGATGAATGCGGTGATCAGTAGGGTGAACAGGAAGAAACTCCACATCTTCACGCGCTCGGCCATGGCCCCGGAGATGATCGACGCGGTAGTGGCGACGAACACCATCTGGAAGAACCAGTCGGACATCACCGAGTAACCGTTGTCGATCACCGCCGCCAGCGCGGATTCGTCTCCCCCGAGCAGGGCAATTTCATCGGCCGACGGACCGTACAGCGGCCACACCACCGTGCCGATCACTGTCTGCACGTTGTTGTACATCAGGTTGTAGCCGATGAAGAAAAAGGCCAGCCCGGCGATGGAGTAAATGCCGATGTTTTTCAGGCAGATCATCGACGCGTTCTTGGTGCGCACCGAGCCGGCCTCCAGCATGGTGAACCCGGCGCACATCCACATCACCAGCGCACCCCAGATCAGGAACGCAAACGTATTCAGCACAAACTGCGTCTCACCGTCGACGCCCGACGCGTGCGCCGCGTGAGGCCAGGCGATGAACGCCAGGGCGGGCAGGATGAGCGCCGCCGCTATTGCAATGAGACGGTATCTCGAATGAGGAAGGACAGAGATCAATCGCATCTTTATGCTCCGTTTTCGAGCGCCAAGCTCGCCGCGTTACAACAGTGCGCTGCGTTTTATTGAGTGCAGCTGGAACCCAATTTTGGCGATCCGTCTCGACAAGCCAGTCGCGGTGGCATGGTTGGATCAGCTCCCTATACCGGGAGAAAATTTCGTGGTATTGGCGTCTCGTCCCCTAATCGGGGACGTGGATTACGGTTCCAATCGAATGGAGTCTCCGATCTTGATGTCCCCGCCTTGAAGGACGACGGTCAGAATGCCCCGTTTGCCAAAGATTTCCTGTTGCAGGCCAGGTATCAGGGCGTCCATCTTCTGGCACGGCTCACAGTCGCCCGTCACCTCCAGGGTAACGTGGCTATCCTCGTCACCGATGAAAAAGACGTGGCCTTGTCGCGCCGTCGAAAGGTCCATCCCCGTTACCGTGATGTTTTCCTTTATCTGGCCCGGTTCCAGTCCGTAGTGGTCGAGCGTTTCCTTGTCCATGACCAGGACTTGCCGCAGATTTCGCGGGTTGCGGCTGCGGTCTCCTTCCAGTCCTTCCGCCGAAATTGCCCGGGCCTCCTGCACCGGGTCGGAAGGCGTGCCTTTCACTCGCGCGATGTGCAGGTTGACTATGGTGCCGGATTGCATGGCGTGGCTCCCCATTATTGGGCCGGGCTCGGCCTCGTATCTGCGGATGACGAACAGACCGGATTTTAGGATATGGCCGGCCCGTTGGCAAACCGCACTTTGCCGCGTTCCGGCGCCATTGGGTAGAATGCACGCCAATCTGCTGTCCCCGGGCGTTTTCCGGGGTCATTGTGAGGCGTGAAACATGGCTTACGAGTTCATCAAGACCGAAGTCGTGGACGGGGTGCTGGTGATGACCATGCACGATCCGCCCACGCGCAACGCGTTGGGTCCGGATATGGCCGGTGAAATGTTCGAGCGGCTGGACGAGTTCGAAAACAACCCGGAGGAGCGCGTGCTGCTGCTCACGGGAACGGAACCGTCCTTCTGCTCCGGCGCCAACGTGCGCGGCTTCCGCCAGCGCATCGAGGAGCGCGAAGGCGAAGCCGAGCCGGAACCCCTGACCTGGGGCAAGATGGAGTACATGAAGGGCCGGCGGCGCAGCTCCGAGGGTGGCCCCCGTGTCAACTTCGTGCCGCTCCGCATCCACGACCTGCAAAAGCCGTCGATCGCGGTGGTCAACGGCCCGGCGGCCGGGGTCGGCTGCGGCCTCGCCTTGTCATGCGACATCCGAGTGGTAGGGGACAGCGGGCGCCTCTCCGAGCGGTTCGTGCTCAACGGCCTGATACCCGGAGACGGCAGTTGCTGGCAACTGCCCAAGCTCATCGGCGTCAGCAACACCCTGCTGCTCCAGTACACCGGGGACTGGATGGGGGGTGAGGACGCGGTTCGGATCGGCCTGGCCAGCAAATGCTTCCCCGACGACCAGCTGATGGAAGGCGCCATGGAATTGGCTACCCGGATCGCCGGTGGCCCGACCATCGCTCACTCGCTTACCAAATATCTGGTTCACGAGAGCATGGACCTCACCTTCCAGGAAGCGCTGGAACTGGCGTCGGCGGCCCAGGAACACGTGCGGCGCACCGAAGATCACAAGATCGCCGTGCAGTGGTTCCTGGACAAGAACCGCGGCATGCCGCCCTTCGTGGGGCGCTGACGGGTTGGCGAAGATAGCGGCTGGAACTGCGAATTACCGCTCGAATGCCCTTGACGATTGGGGCGTCGCAGGATATATTACTCACCCACCAACTTGGTTGCGGGCGCCCTCCAGGGAGGGTCCCCAGCCACCGGCGGAAACGCTGTAGAGGCAGCAGCGGGTTGGTGACCTTAACAACTGAATAGGAAATTTGAACTGTAAGAACCGAGTCTTAGGAATTTGAAGTTCCTAGCGTGGGTCAAATTTTAAAGGGCTTACGGTGGATGCCTTGGGACCAAGGGCCGAAGAAGGACGCGGTAAGGCTGCGAAAAGCCTCGATGAGCCGTCTAACAGGCGTAATCGGGGGTCTCCGAATTGGGTAACCTGTTCCGGCGTTGAGTCGGTCCACCCGCATTGCGGGAGGTAAGTGGGGGAACTGAAACATCTAAGTACCCCGAGGAAAAGAAATCAACCGAGATTCCCTTAGTAGTGGCGAACGAACGGGGAACAGCCCAAACCGCAACGACCTAACGGCATGAGGGCCTGTGTCGTTGCGGGGTTACAGGACACTTCTGGGGCCGCCTCATCAGGCTCCGGGGAGTTACAAACTTCATCTCTAGTCGAAGGACCCTGGGAAGGGCCGCCGTAGACGGTGACAGCCCGGTAGACGAAAGGGATGGAGCTCCCGAAGTTGATCCTAAGTACCATGGGGCACGTGAAACCCTGTGGGAAGTTGGGGGGACCACCCTCCAAGGCTAAATACTCTTGGTCACCGATAGCGTACCAGTACCGTGAGGGAAAGGTGAAAAGAACCCCTAGCGGGGAGTGAAATAGACCTGAAACCGTAAGCCTACAGAAGGTCGCAGCCTCGATTCAATTCGGGGTGACGGCGTGCCTATTGAAGAATGATCCGGGGACTTACTGTATGGAGCAAGGTTAAGGAACTGGAGTTCCGGAGCCGTAGCGAAAGCGAGTCTGAATAGGGCGTTCAGTTCCATGTAGTAGACTCGAAACCGGGTGAGCTA
>JAJEIA010000027.1 GCA_022823505.1 Dehalococcoidia bacterium | reverse complement strand
CCGCACACACACGCGCGGCAACAGAGCCACCTATTCGGCGCTATCCGTCACCAGGTACGCCACCAACGCCTCCAATTCAGCGTCCGAAATCTCCGTCTTCCGGAAATTCGGCATGGTGTTCCGCCCATCGCGCGTCAACGTGATGACCAGCTCGGCCGTCAGATCGCTCCGATCCTCAAGCTGCGCTGGAATCTCGGTACCCCGGTAGAGCGCCGCCAGCGTTTCCGTCCCGCCCCCCGAGGCGCCGTTCGGCAGTCCGTGGCAGATGCCGCACCAGACGTCAAACACCTGCTTGCCCGGATCCGCCGGCGCATCCTGCGCAATCGCCAGCGGCGCCGCCAGGGCGAGCAGGAGGCCGGGAAGCACTGACTGAAGTCCTGACCGGAGCATCGCAGCCCGCCTAAGCACCCCGCATCTCCTCGCGCAGATGCTTCGGCCAGATGCCGTAACGCCCCGCCGACAAGATCCCATTGGGGTCCACCGCATCCTTCAGCGCCTCGTGCAGCGTCAGCAGCGAACCGTCGTTCCAGTTGTTGATGATGCTCATGATCTCGGTATGGACCGGCGCCGGCGCCCGGTACTCCGTCCAGCCGTTGTCCACGCAGATCTGCGTCATGGCGATGTATTGCTCGCGGGTGCGCCGGTTGACTTCCGGGTCCGTGCTGACCGCCCAGTTGGCCAGCCCCACGCCGACCCGCTTGGTCCAGTACATCGGCAGGTTGCCGTAGAAGCTGCCCATGAACGGTACGCCCAGCTCCACGTGCGCCTGCTGCATGACCTCCTGGTACTTGAGCAACTCCTCGCCCTTCTTCGGGACCATGGGCGCGAACCAGAAATGCCCCTGGCTGGTCGAGGGCTGCCCCGTCGCGCGCACGCCCATGCCGAAGCGGGACAGGCTGGGTATGCCCAGGTTGACGCGTTCGGGATTGCCGGGCCGCTCGTTGAGCGTCGCGATCACGTCCTCGCTGAGCGGGAACTCCAATACGTGCTCGTCACCGAACCAGCAACCGGGAATCTCCCTGGTGAACAGGTCCCTGGTGTATTCCACGGCCGCGGCGGATATCTGATTGGGCAGGTGCCACTTCAATTCCAGCGCCCACGCCCCGATACGGTTTTCCGTGCAGTACTGCTGCAGCGGCGCGATGTCGGGCCGTCGGTTGTCCTCCACCTGCAGGAGACTGCGGTGCTCGGGACTGGGTGGCGGCGTGTTGAAGAACATGAAGCCGCCGCCGAACATGGGCGCGCCCATCACCGTCATGCCGTTGACGATGCCGGCGTTCTGCAGGTAGGAATCCAGGTCGACCATCCGGGTCAGGTCTTCGTATCTCGGGACAAAGACAGTCAGGCTGCGATAGCCCTCGTGTGCCGGCCGGATCCAGAAGCCCATCTTGGTGATTACGCCGAAATTGGACTGCGAGAAGATGCCGTCCACGTACGGGCCGATGCCCCATTTCTGGTCCTGCCAGGTCTGCGATCCCTCGCAGGCGCCGGGGCCCGTGCGCACGATCTCGCCGTTGCCCAGCACCACTTCCATGCCGCAGACCGTGTCCCAGCGGTCGCGGCCGTTCTCGCTGAAGGTATGGGCGAAGCCGCGCTCCAGCGCGTGGCCGATGGGGCTGCCCCAGGCCGGGTCCGGAATGTCCAGGGTCAGGGGCAGGTTGTTTTCCTCGAAGTAGTTGATGACGTCGTAGAAGCTGACCCCGGGTTCCACCAGCATGGTGTGGTTGCGGGTGTCGACGTTGAGGATCCGGTTCATCCGTTTCAGGTCGAGCACGACGCTCCCGGACAGGATCGGCGAGGAGCCACCGTAGCCGAGGTTCTTGCCGGTGGAAATGGGGTAGAGCGGCACCAGGTACCGGTTGGCCACCTTGACGATGGCCTGCACCTGCTCCGCCGAATCCGGTGCGATGGCGGCGGAGACTTCCGGTTCCAGGTCGGAGTTCTGGTAGATGGAGTAGACATCCTTGTAGAGCGAGGTGTCCTCTTCGCTGGTGAATACCCACTCCTCGCCGACGATATTGGCGAATTCCTGCAGTGCGCTCGCAAAGTCCTGTTCGGTGATTCCGGGAGGGATGGCCATTGCTGTTCCTCATTCGTGGTCCGGGACGGATTTGTGGTTGTTTTCCCGGATTCTACATCAGCCGGAAGGCTGCTCATTTGCGTGATGAATAGCCTGATATTTGCTTCCGATCGTGTATGATTTGCGGACTGAACAAGAGGTGGCCCTATGTTTACTCGCCGCGACCTGATGAAATCCGCAGGCCTGTCGGTGGCGCTGGGCGCCGTGCCGGTCACGCTGGCCGCGCGCTCGAACGACCTGCAGGATTGGGTTGTACTGGCCGACCCGAAATTCGAAGAGTCCCTGTCCTTTGCCGCGGACCTCAGTGCCCGGGGCGCCACGGTCCTGGAATTCAGCGGGCGGACGGACGAGTTGTGGTACGGCACCCTCAGAAACGTGTGCACAGACGGCGTACGGCCGGTGATCGCGGGCATCGTCGACAGCCAGCGTGCCTTCGAGTTGGGGATGTTCTGCGAGAACGCCCTTTACTTCGCCACCCAACAGGATTTCCTGCCGGTGCACTCGGATTCGCTGGAGTCGTTCGTTCTGGCGCCGATGAATTCCCGCCGCGTCGTTCGCCTGTAGCCGCGCTGCCGTTATTCGTTCAGATAGCGTCCCGCGGACTCCAGGTCACAGGGCACCTCGTCCGGAGTGAGTTCGGGACGGTAGTCCCAGCGCGTGGCGCCGGTCACCGGCGCCGCCAAATATTCGGGATCCTCCATCACGTAGCTGTAGGTCAGATGCGAGCCGTCATCGGCAAGCGAGAAGCGCTCGACCAGGTGCTTCCGCGGTCCTGACGGCACCCTGAAATTGTTGCCGGCGTAGTTGTCGCTGAAATGGCTGGTTTCCACGACCAGCGCGCCGTCCTCCCAGCGCCCGGTCGAGAAGCCATGATGGGCCGGTACTTCTTCGCCGGCCGGACTGCGGCCATCGGTGTAGATGACGCGCTCAGCGTCCATCCAGTCGCTGTGAATCAGTACGCGGTCGTCGAGGATTTCCACGACGTTTATGGATCGGTAGAGCATCAGCAGGGGTGGAGGGAAGGGGATGCACCTGGCCTGGGATATCAGCCTCGGATCGTATGCTTCCCGCGCCTGTTGCCCCGCGTCCGTCAGGGGCCAGGATTCATAGGC
>JAJEIA010000099.1 GCA_022823505.1 Dehalococcoidia bacterium | reverse complement strand
CGGTTGCAGGCGGTCGGCGTCCAGGAGGCGCACACGGCCGGTGGTCTCGCTGGTGAAGAGGTGGAAGGTCACGCCTTCGTTGTGTTTCAGCGCGTGGGGCGCGCCCTTGACCATGCGCAGGTTGGCGTCGAACCGACGGGTGGGCCGCAGCCAGCCCGGGTTGGTGAGCACCTCGCCGCGCATGACGTCGTCGCGGGAAATGCCCGACAGGTTCAGGGCGAGCCGCACGCCGGGCGCGGCGGCGTCGAGACGCGATTTGTGGCTCTGCAGCCCGCGGATTCGCGCCTGCCGACCCGACGGAGCCAGCTCGATCTGCTGACCCACGGCCACCGAGCCGTCGATCAACGTGCCGGTGATCACGGTCCCGAACCCGCTCACCGTGAAGCAGCGGTCGATGGGCAGCCGGGGCCGGCCGAGGTCGCGGCGGGTCTCGGTGTCGTTCAGGATGTCGTCGATCATCGCCTTGAGGTCGTCGATGCCCTCGCCCGTGTAGGCGGATACCGGCGCCATGGGACAACCCTCGAAGGCGGTGCCCACCAGGGTGTCCTCGACCTCGGCCTTGACCAGCTCGACCAGCTCCTCGTCGACCAGGTCGATCTTGGTGATGACCACCATGCCGCGACGGATCCGGAGGATGTCGAGGATCGCCAGGTGTTCGCGGGTCTGCTGCATCACGCTCTCGTCGGCGGCAACGATGAGCATGGCGAGGTCGATGGCGCCGACGCCGGCCAGCATGTTCTTGATGAACCTCTCGTGTCCCGGCACGTCGACGATGCTGACCTCGCGGCCGCTGGGCAGGGTCATCCAGGCGAAACCAAGGTCAACGGTCATCTCCCGTTCCTTCTCCTCGGGAAGGCGGTCGGGATCGATGTCGGTGAGGGCCTTGACCAGGGTGGATTTGCCGTGGTCGACGTGGCCGGCGGTTCCGATGACGTACATGGTGGCTATCCGAAAGCGTTGTTGATTAGCCCTTCACGGGCTGGGCCATTATACTTGACGCTCCTGCCAGTCGATACTACACTGGAACCGGTAGTTGAGCTGGTGACAAGAGGCCCGGGGCCTCTTCCGATGAGAGTTGGCCACTCTCGCAAAAATCGGATAGCCGGCTCGTTTTGGGTTCCGGTCAGATTGATCCGCTTTCCCTGAAAGCCTCGAATTCCGAGGCGATTCTGTGCCGGATCAGGTTGTATGCTCGGGTGTCCGAGCGCTCCCATTTCCTCTGTATCGCCCAAGCGCAGTAGTCGGCGACCTGTAGCAACGGCGCCGTTGCAGACGGCCACATCGTGGAAGCCAAACTGCGTGGCGGAGATTGCGTATCTGCGATGTTTTCAACCGTCGCCTGGAATTCCAAGCGCATATCGCGGTCTCCAATTGATGCCGCTATCAGCAACAATTCGTCGTGTCCCGCCACGAGCTCAGGGATCAGTCCCATAAGGTGGAAATACCAAGCGAGGCTGTAAAGTCTTGATGGCGAGCGTCTTCCTGGATCCGTCTTGCGCTTCTCCAAAATCGTTGCGTCCACCCTGAAATCGTGTCGCTCGAGCACTGCGAAAACCCGGTCGCGGACGCGCTGCTTGTCGTTGGTGGCGTGGAAACCGCTTGCCAGCGATTCCCCTTCCCACGCGAGCTGACGGCGCAGGTCCATCAGGTCCGCTTCGATAGCATGGCCTGCCACGACGACCGTGGTCAGGATGAAATATCTGCTGGCTCCTTCCTGATCGCTGAAGTCAAAATTGCCGGATTCGTCGCCGTAGACGTAAGCTCTCATGCCATATCCCACGGGCGAAAAATAGACAAACGATGACGCCAGCGCTCGAATTGGAACGCTGGCGTCGCAGGTCAGGGATTGGGGCGTCGCCTAGTTATCGAAATCGGTGATCACGCTGCGGCGGACGGTCTGGGCCTTCATGTCGGCGAAGGCCTTGTTGATTTCCGACAGCGCCAACTCCTGGGTGACCAGCTCGTCCAGCTTGAGACGGCCCTGCTTGTAGAACTCGATGTAGCGGGGCATGTCGGTGCGGAAGCGGTTGGAGCCCATGGTGCAGCCCTGGATAGCGCGGCCCCGCCGCAGGAAGTTTCCGGCGTCCAGTTCGATCTTCACGCCCTCGGGCACCATGCCGATGATGGTGGCGACGCCACCAGGGCGGAGCATGTTGTAGCAGTCCTCGGCGGTCTGCTTCAGGCCGATGGCCTCGAAGGAGTAGTCCACGCCGCCGTCGGTCAGGTCCATGATGCGCTCGGCGACGTTGCCGGCGGTGGCGTCGATGACGTCGGTGGCGCCGAATTCACGGGCCAAGCCCAGCTTGTCCTCGGTGGTGTCGATGGCGATGATGCGGAGCGCGCCGGCGAGCGCGGCCGCCTGCACGCAGTGGATGCCGATGCCGCCGCAACCGACCACGGCCACAGTGCTTCCCGGCTCGACCTGCGCGGTGTTCAGCACCGCACCCAGGCCCGTGGTCGCGCCGCAACCGATGAGAGCCAACTGTGGGAACGGGATGTCGTCGTCGACCTTGACCAGGGCATTCTCGTGGACCAGCATCTCAGCCGCGTAGGAGCCCAACTGGGCGAACTGGGTGATGGCCTCGCCGTCCTTGCGCAGGCGGGGCGGGTCGTCGCGCCGGCGCGTTACCGCGGTCCGGTCACACAGGTAGGGCTGGCCCCGGGTGCAGAATTCGCAAGTCCCACAGAACACGGAGAGACAGGAGATCACCGAGTCGCCCGGCTTGACGTAGCTAACCTGCTCGCCCACCGCTTCCACGACGCCGGCGGCCTCGTGGCCCAGGATGCAGGGCATGGGCGTGGTGTAGAGCCCCTCGACGAAGTGGAGATCGCTGTGGCACACACCGGACGCGCCGGTTCGCACCAACACCTCACGGGGCGCCGGCGCGTCGACCTGCACGTCTTCCACGACGACCGGCTGATTAACTTCGCGCAAAACTGCTGCTTTCATTTCAATTCCCTCCGGTGGCGGCTGCGCCGAGACCTCGAATAGCCAGGATTCCGGCGACCGTGGCGGCAGGTTAGCACCGGCCGCCGGCGAGCGTCAACAAAGGCATAGCGAGCTACAGGGCAGGTGCAAAGTCATCGCCAGAAGCAGGATTTGCCGGATTTTGAGATTGTCAGGATGTTCGTGAATCCCGAAAATCTTCCAATCCTGGCAACCCTGATTCTGACAACTGCCGCCGGGATGGGCTTTGCACAACCCCCCGGATCACCGGCGGCGGTCTCTGCGGTGCGACGAAATGCAGTACAATTGATGATCGAACGATCCCGTTGAGGAAATTCGTAACGAGGGAACCTAATCATGTTCAACAGCTTTAGCGCATCCTACGCCGGCCATGTGGTCGACAATGACCTGGGTTTGGAGGGCACTCCCGCCAATGACCGTTGGTACTCCAACGAGCAACTGGCAGAGGTGTTCGACTGGGCACTGGACATCTCCAGGCATCTGGAGGACAACGGCTACGACGAGTTCTGGATGGCCGAGCATCACTTCCAGCCCGAGGGGTACGAGTGCATTCCCAACCTGATCATGCTGGGGCTGTACCTGGCCTGCAACACCCAGCGGCTGAAGTACGGCTGCGGGTTCAACATCACGCCCATGTGGCACCCGCTGCGGCTGGCGGAGGACTTCGCCATGGCCGACATCCTGTCGGGCGGGCGGATCATCTTCGGCGTGGGTCGTGGGTACCACTCCCGCGAGGTCGAGACCTTCGGCTCGCCCATGTTCGACGGCGACGCCAACCGCGAGCTGTTTGAAGAGCAGGTCGAGGTCATGGTCAAAGCCTTCAACGAGGAGGCCTTTTCCCACGAGGGCAAGCACTACCAGATCCCGGCCAAGGTGCCCTACCGCGGCTACACCCTGGAGAAACTCAGCCTGGTGCCCCGACCGCTGCGCCAGCCGGTGGACATCTGGCAGCCGCTGGTTTCCGGCAACCCCAAGGGTGTCGATTTCATGGCGCGCATCGGCATCAAGGCCATGGTTGCCAACACGCCGGAACCGGCAAGGCACGAGCGGCTGACCATGTACCAGCAGGCGGCCGCGAAGTACGGCAGGGAACTGGCCCTGGGCGAGGATATTGCGCTGGGCTACCGTTTCTTCATCGGCGCCAACCGGGAGGCAGCCATCAAGGAAGCGAAGCCCTACTTCGAGGAGGCGATGAAGTTCGCCGCTCCGCTGGGGCTAATGCGCCTGGAGCAGGATCAGATTGAAGCCGTAGCGAATCCCGGGCTGCGACGTGGCGTCCATCTGCCCACGCTGGAAGAGGCGGTGGAGAGCGGCGCGTGGCTGTGCGGCTCCGCGGATGATGTCGTCAACGCCCTCAAGGAAGACGAGGCTCGTTACCCCGGCGTGGAACGGATCAACCTCGGCTCGGTGATGGGGATGCCCCGGGAGGTCTTCAAGGACCAGTTGTCCCGGTTTGCGCAGGACGTGATGCCGGCGTTCAACGGCAGCTGACCCTGATAGCGGTAAGTGGCTCAAGCAATTTGGGGGCGGGTGATGAACCCGCCCCATTTTTGTACGGCCCTGTTGCTACCTGGGTCCCGGCATGGGTGATCGCGTGAACCAATGGTAGCTGTAGGCTCCCTGGACGCCCCGTACGAAGGCGAACAGCAGCCCGCCGTAAATCACGAGCCAGATGGCGTCGCGGAAGCTGTCCAGCGTAATCAGGCCGAGAAGGATCAACACGATCCTGGACACGACGAACCCGACGGCCAGCAGCACGGCCGTCGGCCTCCAGTGGCGCATCACACCCAGCGCGAGAAGGGCCATCACGAAGCCCTCGATACCGTAGTAAATGAGCAGCCTGGCCGGTGGTATCGCGGGGGCGCTGCCCTCAACCTCGGATACCGCCACGGCCGGGGCGGCCATCCACACCAGCAGCACCCCGATGGTCCACACCCACCATACCAGGCCGGAGACCCAGGCCCATCGCATCCAGCGGCGGGCCTGCTCGGGGTTGGCCGCCATCATTCGCCCGCGCCATCCCGGCGGGCGGGGGTAGTATTCCGCCGGGGCCGCCGGTTCCGGTACGGCTCCCGGCTGCTCCGAGGCCATGACCGGCTAGTTGTCTTCGTCCAACAACGGCAGGGTGGTCCAGGTCACTCCATCAGGGTCGGAAGACAGTCCCTGCTCCCCGATCATCCGCCGCAGGTCCAGCAGGGTGGAGTTGACCTCGCCGGTGACTTTCTGCCAGTCCGGCTCGGGAGGAAACCAGTAGGGCGAATTGATGCGAACCACCTGATTCTGGGTGGAATTGAAGTAGATGCCGAAGCGCGCTGCTTGTTGCTGCATGATGGCTACTCTTTGCCCGGCATCACGGGGGACGCCGGGCGGTCGGTGTGAGTTTGTTTGTGCGTTGCGATGTCGTCAGAGGATTTCCTTCTTGAGTATGAGGCGTTCCAGCCCATACTTCCGGCTGCCCATGATACCTATGATGCCGGCGATGGCAAACCAAAGGATCGAAACCTCACCACCAGAAGCGGTGAAACCACCTTCGGCCGGGAAGATATGTGGCGCAATGCCATTGGGGAAGTGCATCATGAAGTATGCGATCACCATGGTGACGCACAGTGCCCCTGCACCCAGACGCGTGAGTACACCGAACCCGATCAGAAGGGCGGAGATGAACTCGATCCAGCCGGCGACGTAAACGATGTCGGGCGGCCCGCTGCCCGGAGGTGGAAATCCCCACATCTGGAACGCCTTCTGCGCTCCGTGAAGCGACACAATGAAGGCAAAGATGAGCCTGAACAGTAAGTAAAACTCGTCGGTAAATCGCACGAAGATACGACCAAAGATGGACGTATCCGCCTGCGTTGCGTTATTTGTGGCCATAACATTTTCCTCCGCAGCTAGTTATTTCGCCTCCATCGGGGAGGCGATGCTGCGGCAACAATGTTATTACGAAAATGTTAAATGTGCTACCGGATAATTTGTTCAATCGCTATGGTTTCTTCGCGACTCGGACCGGTGGAAATAATCTGCGCATCGCACCCGACCAGCGCCTCTATCCGCTTCACGTATGCCAGGGCGTTGGCAGGAAGTTGCTCCGCCCGTGTTGCGCTGGCCGTGGGTTCCAACCACCCTGGCATCTTTTCGTATACCGGTTCGCACCGTTCCAGCAGGGTGGTATTCGCCGGGAACCGTTCCAGGTCCTCGCCATCAGCGCGGTATCCGACGCAGATTTTCACGTCGGACATGCCGTCCAGGATGTCCAAGCGAGTGAGTACTATGCCAGTGAAACCGTTGATTTGACGGCTGTAACGAGCGGCAACGGAGTCGAACCAGCCCACGCGCCGCGCTCGACCGGTGGTAGTGCCGTACTCGTGGGCTTTCTCGCGCAGGTCGTCCGCAGCCTGTCCGTACATCTCGGTGGGCATGGGTCCGCCGCCAACGCGCGTCGAATAGGCCTTGAACACCCCGAGGACGCCCTCGATGGACTGGGGGTTGATGCCCAGGCCGGTGATTGCGCCGCCGATAGACGGCGACGAAGACGTTACGTAGGGATACGATCCGTGGTCGAGGTCCAGCAGGGTGCCCTGGGCCCCCTCGAGGAGCACGCGCTTGCCTCGTTCCAGCAGGTCCTGGACCATCTGTTCGGTGGCGCGTACCTGGGGACGCAATCGCTCGGCCCACGCCTGGCACTTGGCCAACACCTCAGCCGCGTCCACGGGTTCGCCGTCGTACACACCGGTGATGAGGCGGTTTTTCATGGCCACGGCATTGTTGACCCGGTCCGGCAGGTGCTTGGTGTCCAGCAAGTCGCCGACGCGAATGCCGTCGCGGGAGGCTTTGTCCACGTAGGCCGGCCCGATTCCCTGTCCGGTGGTGCCGATGGCGTCGCGACCGCGAGCTTTCTCCTGGAGCTCGTCGAGCAGGATGTGATAGGGCATGATGACGTGGGCACGGTCGCTGACGAACAACTGGTCAGTGTCAATGCCCTGTTCGCGCAGCCCCGCGATCTCACCGAGCAATACATCCGGATTGACGACCACGCCGTTGCCGATGATGCCCGTCACGCCGGGCCAGCAGATGCCGGAAGGGACCAGGTGCAGCTGGAATTCACCGCGCTCGTTGACCACCGTGTGTCCGGCGTTGTTCCCTCCGCCGTATCGCACCACGCAATCAGACTGGCCAGCAAGGTAGTCGATTACTTTACCTTTGCCCTCGTCGCCCCACTGTCCCCCAATTACGGCATAAGCCGGCATCGTCCTGTACTCCCGGATAATTTAGAGACTAAACTGAAAAATCGCCCCCGCAGGCTGCTGCCGGCGGCGGCACGACATTTTTTGTGCGATGACGTTTGTCGGTTAGGCGGCAAGTATAGCAGAAACCCGTTTGGGGTAACAGGCCGACGGCTTAGCGGTCCGGTCCCGCCAAACCCAGCGGGTACGGACCATCCGCGCTGCGGTTTCCGGCACGGATACCGGGTTGGTCGTATGCTCAGCGAACGGCCAGTCCGAAGTCCTCAACCGCCATGTCGGTCAGGTATTCTCCAATGGCCAGCGACGAGGTTGCGCCCGGGGACGGCGCGTTGAGCACGTGCAACGCCCGCTGTCCTCGCAGGATGTGGAAGTCGTCCAGAATGGCGCCCGACGTGGACACCGCCTGCGCGCGCACGCCGCTGCCGCCCGGTTCCAGGTGGTCGGCGCGGATCTCAGGGATCAGCTTCTTGAGGTCGTTGACGAACACGGACTTGCTGTAGGACCGGTGCATCTCCTGCATGCCGGTCTTCCAGTGCCGAGCGGTCATCTTCCAGAACCCAGGGAAGGTGAGCGCGCCGGCGGTCTCGCCGATGCTGATGTTGCTCTTGCGGTAACCCTCCCGCGCCCACGCCAGGACCGCGTTTGGTCCGGCCTCGACGTAGCCGTGGATGTTGCGCGTGTAGTGCACGCCAAGGAAAGGGAAGCGCGGGTCGGGCACCGGATAAATCAGCCCCTTCACCAGGTCTTCGCTGGCCGGCGTCAGCTTGTAGTACTCGCCGCGGAAGGGGATGATGCGCACGTCGGTCTCTTCGCCCATCATCCTGGCCAGCTTGTCGGCGTACAGGCCGCCGCAGTTGATGACGTGGCTGGCCTGCACTGCGCCGCGTTCCGTCTCCAGGGCAGCGCCGCCGCCGGTTTGACGAGCCCGTATGACCGCCGCTCCGGTGAAGATGTCCCCGCCGGCCGACTGGAACTTGCCGGCGTAGGCGTTCGCGACGCGCACGTAATCAACGATGCCGGTGTGCGGGGCCCACAGTGCGCGGACGCCGGTGGTGTGGGGTTCGATTTCCTTCAGGCGTTCGGATCCCACCATCTCGAGGTCGGGAACGCCGTTGGCGACGCCGCGCTCGTACAAATCGTCCAGGCGTCCCAACTCGCTTTCATGGGTCGCCACGATGACCTTGCCGCAGGGGTCGTACTCGATCTCGTTCTCGTCGCAGAACCGGATGAGGCGATCCTTGCCGCCCACGCAGAACCGCGACTTCCACGAGCCGGGCCGGTAGTAGATGCCGGAGTGGATGACGCCGCTGTTGTGGCCGGTCTGGTGCTGGGCCAGTTGCTCTTCCTTCTCGATCACCGCCACCTTCAGGTCCGGCGAGCGTTCCAGCAGCTGCATCGCCGTGGACAAGCCGATTATGCCGCCGCCGACGATGGCCACGTCGTACTGGCGCGCTTCCACCGAGTTGGAACTGCTGTTGTTTGGTGTAGTCATTGGCGCTGCTCCCTACCCGGTAGTGGGGTCGTGTTCCGGCATAGAGACCGTGAAGGTCCTCAGGTAGTAGTCGAAACGACCTCAAATGCGGGTCGTCCCTTTTCGTCATTTTGCCCGGGGGCCGCCTCCACAACGATCAGCGCGACGGCCTCCCCGGTGTCTACTTCGTCCCATATCACGTTAGCGGGGCTCGGCGCGGTCACGGCCTTGCCGCGCGCTGCCAATCCTTCCAGGTGCAGCGACAGGGCTTCGCGTGCCACCTCGCAGGCATCCTCAAGGGTGCCGGCGGCGGCTGTACAACCGGGGAGGTCCGGGAAGCTGACCATGAAACCGTCATCAGAGACTTGGCGAACCAGTGCGGCGTAGGTCCGTGCTGCGCCGGTGTCGGTTACAGGTTTGAGAGAGATGGTGGATTGGGGCGGCTCATCCGGAGACTCGTACAAATTATGCAATTCCTCTTCAGTAAGGGGAGTACCGTAGATTTCCTGGTATTCGTCCGAGGCCAGGAATGCTTCAAGCTCCGCTCGCGCTTCCTCCTCAGTACGCTCCGGCAGAGCCTCCACCGCAATCAGGGCGATGGCGTAGCCGGCGTCTTCGTGGGCCAACGCTGCATCCGGGGAGCAGGGTGGAGGGATTTGCTCCTCATCGGCGGCCATCCCTTCCAAGTGTAGCGCCAACACCTCACGTGCCATTGCACGGGCTTCGTCGAATGTAGTCCCAGCTGTGATGCAGCCGGGCAGGTCGGGAAAGAACACCCCATAATCACTGGTTGCATCCTTTTCAACCAGTGCGATGTAGGTTCGCTCCATAACGCCTCTCTTACCGCCTGAGCCTGATGCCGGATTGCCTCTCAATACTGCGTATCGTTCCTATCTTGAGGTCTTTTTGCGGGTGGGGTACCGAGGTAGTACCAAGTTTCACCGGGTGTTTCATTTGGTGGTGTGATCCTTTGATGCGGTCAACATACCAACCATCATCCTCCAGCCGCCGTATCACCGTCCTGCTGTCCACGTCGGCATTATACACTCCGACCTCCGCGCCCCTGCGTTGCGCCATTGGCCGGCCCTCGGTATCCTTGCCTTGCCATGAATCACAACGATCCCAACCCCGTTCGTCTTATCGCCGAGTTCGCGGCCGGCGTCGCTGCATCCAGCATCTCAGTCCCGCCCGACGTGCACGACCTGTGCCGCGAGATGATGCTCAACGCGGCCGGGGCAGCCCTGGCCGGCGCGGCGCATCCCGACGGCGTCGCCCTGGCGCGCGTGGTTCGCGAGATGGGCGGCAACGGCCGCAGCACCATCATCGGCATGGGCATGCGCACCTCGCCGGTGTATGCCTCGCTGGTGAACGGAACCCTGGTGCGTTTGCTGGACTACGACGACAACACCGTCGACGCGGGGGCACACGTTACGGCCGCCGTTTTTCCGCCGGTGATGGCGCTGGGCGAGATGCACGGGTACTCCGGGCCGGGCGTGCTTTCGGCCTTCGCCGCGGGATGCGAGGTGGCGGCGCGACTGGCCTCCGCCGAACCGACGCGCGGCGCCGCCGGCGCGGTGGGCGCCGCCGTGGCATCCTCGATGTTGCTGGGTCTGGACCCCGACGGCGTGGCCCTCACGACGGGATTGGCGCTGGGTTCGGGCGACAGCGGAAGTGAGTACAGTTCCGCCGGCGCGGCGGCCATGGCCGCGGGCAGATCCGCCATGCAGGGTGTGATCTGCGCGCTGAGCGCCGCCGAAGGCATCGGGGGCGTTCCCAACGCGGCGGGCTTGCCAGGGGGAATGCTTGACGATCTGGGGGAGCGTTGGCGTTTGACCGCCCCGGGGGTAACCATCCGCCTGTATCCGTGCCACCCCAGCAGCCACGGCGTAATTGACGCCATCCTGGGGCTTGCCCATTTGCACCGGTTTGCCCCTGCGGATATCGCCAGCGTCCACGTCGGGGTGACGGCGGAGGACATCGAGCGGATGCCTCACGTGCTTCCGGTGAACGGGTGGCAGGCTCGTCGCTCCATCGGCTTCATCGCCGCCGCGACCCTGTGCCACGGCGCTCCGTTGATCAACTTCTTCTCCGACCCGGCGGTCCGGGATGAGGGTGTCCGCGTCATGATGGAGCGCATCTCCATCGAGGCCACTCTGCCAGCATCACCGCTGGCCCTCAACCCGGCCGAGGTGGCAATCACCCTCAACGACGGGCGCACCCTGCGCCACCGCATCGACCACCCGCGAGGCTCGCCGTCCATGCCCCTGGACCCGGAGGAGCTGGATGCGAAGTTCCTCTATTGCACCCGCTACATCCTGCCGGCCGACCACATAGACGAAGCGGTCAGCAGCTTTCGCGGCATCCTTGACATCGACAACGTGACCGGAATGGCATCCGTACTTGGAGGTTAGACACCATGAAAGGCATTCGCGCCTACGAGGTCGGCGGACCCGACGTATTGAGATATGAGGATATGCCCGAGCCCAGCGCCGGTCCCGGCGAAGCCGTGGTGGCCATCCGCAACATTGGCGTCAACTACACCGACGTGTCCAGCCGGAAGGGAACGAATCCGCCGGCCGCGTTCCCGTGGACGCCCGGCCGAGAGGCATCGGGCGAGGTGATCGCGGTGGGTGATGGCGTGACCGAGGTCAGCGTCGGTGACCGGGTCGCCTACGCCATGCACACCGGCTCCTATGCCGAGCAGCAGGCGGTCCCGGCGTGGCTGCTGGTGCGCATCCCCGACGAGATGGACTTTGAAACCGGCGCGGCAACGCTCCTCCAGTGCATGACCGCCCATTTCCTGGTCAACGACATCGCGCCGCTCCAGGCCGGCCAGAGCGCGCTGGTCCACGCGGGCGCGGGCGGCATGGGCCTGCTGCTCATCCAGATGCTGAAACGCAAGGGCCTGCACGTGTACACCACCGTTTCCACCGACGACAAGGCCGCGCTCGCCAGCAACGCCGGCGCCGACGACGTCATTCTGTACACCCGACAGGACTTCGAGGAAGAGATAAGGCGGATGACCGACGGCCAGGGGGTCAAGATCATCTACGACGCCGTGGGCGCCACGACCTTCGAGAAGGGCCTGCGCGTTCTGGGTCGGCGCGGCTGCATGGCTCTCTACGGACAGGCCGGAGGTCCTGTCGGGCCGGTGGACTCCGGCGTGCTCCGCAACGGTTCCCTGTTCCTGACCCGCCCCAGCCTGGGCGACTACACCGCCACGCGCGAGGAACTACTGCAGCGCGCCGAGGAATGCCTGGATTGGGTGCAGTCGGGCGAGGTCAGGCTCAAGGTCACCCTGAACCTCCCGCTGGCCGAAGCCCCCGAGGCGCACCGCCGCCTGGAGGGCAGGGAGACGACGGGGAAGATACTGCTGACGCCGTGATGGTCATCCTCGCATTGCCGCTACAGGTTCCGAAGGTGGGTGAAATTTATCGCGCTGCCAGGGTTAGATGAGGAGGCGGCGAGGTACAGGTCCAAATCTACAGTGATAATCGGGGTCTCTTCCGTAGCTACTTCCAGCAACGCAGCGTCGGTGAGACCCAGCCTGGTGAAAGTGCCGTTGCGTGCAGCGTCGACACTGGCGACAACAATCTCATCAGTTTCTTCGATGATGAAACGAAATCGCTCAAAAAAGCGAGAACGTTCCGGTTCTCCGTGGAGTCCGAGGAGATTGGAAGTTTCCGTCAATGTGTTGGGCGTCACCAGGACACGGTCAACTCGATCGATCAGGTGGATCAGGATACCGTAGTCGTCCTGCGTGAACTCTCGCAGCCGCCGATGTCTGGCAATCGCATCCAAGCTCACGCTGCCCACTACCAGAAGGAGAAGAAGATTAGCGTCGATGAAGTATCCGTTCGCGGGCATCTAGTCGTTGCTCGGAACCAGAAGACGGTCGGTGAGGGATATTACACGCCCGTCGAGGTCCCTGATGCGGACGACTTTGTAGGAACGGTTACGACTGTCGGGGTGCCCGTTGCCCAATGCCGATGTCAGGGCGGCATTGAACTGGTTCCAACGGGGCGTAAATCCGATCGTGACCTTCCAATCTCCGGAAGGTTCATCGAAAACGACCTCTTCGAGCGCTACGTGGGTTATGGCTTCTTCGGCAAAGAGGTCGATGACGTATCCTTTTGCTATACCTACAGCTTCCTTTACGTCCATGCGACCCTCGCCCGCTCCGGTGGCGCAACAATTGCGTGGGATTCAGTCTATCAGGTCAGGCTGGCCGTCGCACTGAAACTTTGGCAAGGCACGGATGTCATACGCATCATGTCAACTGCATTTTCCACGTGCCCCTGTTGCTCGTGGCAAACGGCAAACAGGGCATGCACCCGCGAATAAACAGGACGATTGCAAAGTCGTGTGGTCTGGGGTAGAAATACGGCAGCAACGCAGCGGTGAGGTGTGAGATGACGCCAGCAGTGGCCGGTTCCTTGTTCGAGAGTTTGGAGCGGATACCGGACCCGCGACGGCGACGGGGAGTGAGGCATCCCTTTCAGGCCCTTTTGCGTTTGACCGTATTGGGTCTGGTGAGCGGTCAAACCACCATGGCCCACATTGCCTGGTACGGGAAGTTGCACTGGCCGATGCTGCGGGAGCCTTTGGGCTTTGAGCGTGAAGAGGCTCCCCATGCCACCACCATATCCCGTGCGTTGGCCGGCGTGCCTTTCGCACAGTTGCAGGGGGCATTATTGGACTGGATGGTGGGAGTAGTGTCCGACGGGGAATTGGCGGCGGCGGTGGATGGCAAATGGGCCAAGCAGTCCCGGGACGCAGGAGGGCAACCCTTGGCGATGGTGAACGTCTTGGCTCACGACTTGAAGCTGTGCCTGGCCCAGTGGCCGCTGGCGGAGCGCCGGTACGAACCGGCGGTACTGCGGAGCCATCTGGCGGAGTTGTTTCAGCGCTATCCGGGATTGGAACTGTTGACCATGGACGCCTTGTATGCGGAACAGGGCTTGTGCCAGGCCATCGTCAGTTACGGTCGGGACTACCTGGTGCGGGTAAAAGGGAACCGCCCCGCCACTCAGAGGGCGCTGTGCACTGGGTTTGCGGCAGGGGAGTTAGGGGACCCCCAAGCCAGGACGGTGTCAAAAAGGGGGGCCAAATCGAGGTGAGAGAACTGTGGTCCAGCCCGGAACTGGCCGACTATATCCGAGAGGAATTGGGGTTTCCCGGGGCCAGACAGGCCGCTCTGGTGGCAAAGACGGTAACCCAGCCAGCCACCGGCGCGCTGGCCCAGGAGCGTTGGTATCTGCTGACCAGCCTGCCGCCGGAACGGTGTGATCCCCATGCCTTGCTCCGGCTATTTCGCCAGCATTGGAGCGTTGAAAACAGTCTGCATCACGTGAAAGACCGCAGCTGGGATGAAGACCGGCACACCCTGCGACGTCCTGGGTTGGGCGAGATTTTTGCTGCCTTGGTCAATGCCAGTTTGAATGTCTTGCGGCGGGCCCAGTGGCTCCCACAACGAATGTCCCTGCCTTTGCGCGCCAAGACCAGCTGTTTTCGCCCGCAACAGACTATAGCCCACCTGGCAGGCTATCTACCCTGACTTTGCAATCGTCCTGCGCGAATAAACGGTTGGCGTTGACTGCCCAACCCTGCGGCCATAGAATTAACGCCGCAAATCCGAATACCGAACTGCCGTGAAGGGGATTAGTACGCGTCCAGCGGGGCCCAGAGAGCCGGGTTAGCTGCGAACCGGCGCCAGGCGCAGACGCGGAATGGACCCCGGAGCCGCTCGCCGAAAAGCTGCAATCCCAAGGGTTGTTGCACTGAGTAGGACGGGCCGTAGGGGCAACGTTAAAGGCCCGCAGAACACCGTATGCAGGGTGGCATTGCGGCCAACTGGCTCGTCCCGCGGGGACGGGCTTTTTGTTTTGCCGTCGCTGCCCAACACCATTGGACATCAAACCATGACTACCTATCACCCCACGCTTGACCAGGTCCGCGCGCTTGCCGGGCAGGGCAATCTTTGCCCCATCTACCGGACCATCAACGCCGATCTGGAAACCCCCGTGTCGGCCTACCTGAAGGTGGCCCGCCCGCCGTACTCGTTCCTGCTGGAATCGGTGGCCGGCGGCGAGCGCATCGGCCGGTACAGTTTCATCGGCACCGAGCCCTACGACGTGTTCAGCACCGGCGCCGACCAGCCCTCGGGAACGGTGGACCCGCTGACGCTGGTGCAGCGCGAGATGGACTCGTTCCAACTGATCCCGGTGGAGGGCCTGCCACCGTTCCACGGCGGCGGCGTGGGCTATGTTGCCTACGACGCCGTGCACTACTTCGAGCCCCGGGTCCCCATGCCGGACGCCGACCCACAGGGCCTGCCCGAGTCGGTGTTCATGTTCACCGACACGCTGCTGGTGTTCGACCACCTGCGCCACGACATCAAGGTGGTCAGCCATGCCCGGCTGGACGGCGGAGACATCGAGGAGGCGTATGCAGCGGCCACCGCCAAGATCGAGCGCATGGTTGACCGACTCTCCCGTCCGCTGGTGCTGCCGGCGGAACTTCTTACCCAGCCGGCGCTGCCCTCCTCCGCTGGAACCGAGTCCAACTTCACCGTACCCGAGTACGAAGCGGCAATTGAAAAGTGCATCGAGTACATCTACGCCGGCGACGTCATCCAGGTGGTGAACTCGCAGCGGTTCAGCCGGCGCACCGACGCCCATCCCTTCCAGGTGTATCGTGCCCTGCGGGGAAGCAACCCGTCGCCGTACATGTACTACCTGGACCTCAACGGCTTCCAGATCGTGGGCGCGGCGATTGAAACGGTGGCCACGGTCCACAACGGCACCGTGGCGACACATCCCATCGCCGGCACCCGCCCGCGCGGGCAGACGACGGCTGAGGATCTGGCGCTGGAGGAAGAGCTCAAGGGCAGCGAGAAGCAGCAGGCCGAACACATCATGCTACTGGACCTGGGGCGCAACGACATTGGCCGGGTGAGCGTGCCCGGCACCGTCAGGGTGACCCAGTACATGGACGTGGAGCGGTTCTCCCACGTCATGCACCTGGTGTCACATGTCGAGGGCGAACTGAGGTCCGACATGACCCCATATGACGCGTTGCGCGCGTGCTTTCCGGCCGGCACGGTGTCCGGCGCGCCCAAGATCCGGGCCATGGAGATCATCGCCGAGGTGGAGCAGGAGCGGCGCGGACCCTACGGCGGGGCCGTGGCCTACTTCAGCTACAACGGCAACATGGACACCGCCCTGGTCCTGCGCACCGGAATCTTCAAGGACGGCGTCATGTACGTCCAGGCCGGCGGAGGCGTGGTCGCCGACAGCGTGGCCGAGGACGAATACATGGAGACCCGACACAAGTCCGGCGCCATGATGCGCGCCATCGACGTTGCCGAGGGCGCCGTCTGACAACCACTATCTCCGCCATCCGCCACCAATTCGTAACCGGAGGCCACAATGCTGAAATCATTCTTCCACACCGGCTTTATCGTGAAAGACCTGGAGGCCGCCGTCGCGTTCTACTCCGACGTGCTGGGCCTGACCCTGACCATGCGCACCGAACGCACCGGCGAGTTTCCCACCACCCTGTTGGGATTCCCCGATACCCACATCAAGGGCGCGTTCTTCGACATGGGCGACGGCCACCAGCTGGAGCTCATCCAGTACATGAACCCCGAGGGCGGCTACGCCGATTTCGACAAGAACGACGTGCGCGCCGCGCACCTGGCCTTCTACGTCGAGGACATCGACGCCTTCTACGAGAACACCCGCAACCGGGGCCTCAGTTACCCCACGCCGCCGGTGCCGATGTACGACGACGCGGGCAACATGGTGCGCAAGGCGTCCTACTGCCAGGACCCGGACGGCAACTGGCTGGAACTGGTGGAGCTGTACTGATGCTGCTGCTGATCGACAACTACGACAGTTTCACCTACAACCTCTACCAGTACCTGTGTGAGCTGGGCGCGGAGGTCGAGGTGGTCCGGAACGACAAGACGTCGATTGAAGACATCGAGGCGATGCAACCGGAGGGGATCGTGGTGTCACCCGGGCCGTGCACGCCCCGGGAGGCCGGGATCTCCAACGACGTCATCCGGCACTTCGGCGACAAGCTGCCGGTGCTGGGCGTGTGTCTCGGCCACCAGTGCATCGGCGACGCCTACGGCGCAACGGTGGACCGCGCCGGTGAGATCCGCCACGGCAAGACCTCGATGATCCACCACGACGGCAGGGGCGTGTTCGCCGGCCTGCCCAACCCGTTCGAGGGCATCCGCTACCACAGCCTGGTCATCTATCCGGAGACGCTACCCGACTTCCTGGAGGTCACGGCCTGGACCGACAACGGGCTGATCATGGGCGTGCGCCACAAGGAGCTGCCCGTGGAGGGCGTCCAGTTCCACCCCGAGTCGATCCTGACCACGGTGGGACATGACCTGCTGCGCAACTACCTGCAGCAGGTTGAGGAGTTCCACCGTCCCGAATGATCGTCGGGACGGCGACCGCCCTCAGCTGATCTCGGCGATGGCTTCGATCTCGACGTCCAGGCCGGGCTCGGCGAGGGCGGTGATTTCCACCAGGGTGTTTGCCGGGTAGGCGCCGCCGAAGAACTCGGCCCACATCGCCTCCTGGGTTTCGCGCCCTTCCTGCCAGGCGGGCACGCTGGTGACGAAGGTCGTGATCTTCACGATGTCCGAAGACTGCCCTCCCTCCGCCTGCACGATCCGGGCGACCCGGTCCAGCGTCACCCGCGTCTGTTCCATCATGGATTTACCCTGGGCGTCGGTGCCGCGAGCCGTACAGCCGGCGACGAACAGCAGGTTGCCCACCTTCACGCTGCGGCTGAAGGTCGGGCCGGACGGCGCGATGTCGGGATGATTGTTCCTGGTCTTTTCCATTACCGTTTCCTCCGATTCAATGCGGGTTCGGTTGGTCGGTCATCGAAGGGTTGCGCTGACCCGATGGGATTGCCGCGCTTCGCTCGCAATGACACCTCGGGGATCACCGGTTCAGGCGTTGCGGAACTTTGGCATGACCTGTTCGGCGAGTAGTTTCAGCGAGCGGTGGGTCGCATCCGCTGACATCAGGCCGCGGTTGGTCAGCATCAGGTTGCGGACGCCCAGGCGACGCATCTCGTCCAACTGCTCGGCGACCCGCCGCGGACTGCCGACGAGGTTTTCCGGCGCGTCGGGGTCGGGCCGCTCGCCGTAGGACTCCTTCTGGATGGGCGGTGGCTGGTAGGACATGGGGAACTCCTTGGGGTTCCACCGCTCCCGGTAGTCCTGGATGGTGGTGTAGGCCGCCAGGTTGGCCGGCAGGAATTCGTCCATGGCCCGGTCATCGGTCTCCGCGACGTGGATCTCGCGCCAGACCCAGATCTGGTCCAGGTTGCGCTCGATGGTTTCGTCGTCGAACCCCGCCTCCGCCATGGTGTCGCGGTACAGGGCGATGTCGGCGGCGGTGCTGTTGATGGAGCGGCCGCGCAGCAGGATGGGCCGGCCGATCCGGGCCATCTCCATGATCGATTCGCGGTTGATGCACGCGCGCGCCAACGGAGGATGTGGTTTCTGGTAGGGCCGGGGCCGAACCGAGGGGAACGCCACCTGGTAGTGCTCTCCCTCGAAATAGACGTCATCCTGCGTCCAGGCCGTGACCATCAACTCCTCGGCCTCTTCCATCTGGGCAATGCCCAGTGCAGGATCGGTGCCGAAGCCGATGTACTCGAAGGCGTTGTAGTTGGAGCCTCGGGCGGTACCCACCACCAGGCGGCCCCGGCTGAGGTTGTCCAGCAGCGCGGTCTGCATGGCCACGCGGACCGGGTTGTGGAGCGGCAGTTCGATGATGCCGAAGCCCAGCAGGACGCGGCTGGTTTTCACCGCCACCGCGCCGGCGAACACCAGGGGGTCTCCGTACACGCACTCGCCGGTGAAGTAGTGTTCGGCGAACCAGATGGCGTCGTACCCCAGCTCTTCGACCAGCACCGCCTCGTCCAGGCATTCCTGGATCTCCACGTCATCGCGGGAATCGTCGAATTTCATGGGGTAGAAAAAATGGCCGAAGCGCATGGTCACACCGTAACACCAATTGGAGTTCGGGGATTATAGCACCGAGTGGCTCGCGGACCCGCGCATTGCACCACGTCGGCCGATAGAAGAGCGGACGGCGATCTCTGTTGAGGATCGCCGCCCGCGAGATCAAACAGTAGTGATGGAGCGGTGGCAGGCCGCCAGGTTCACGAGCCTAGAAGCGGTTGTCCAGCTCCAGGATGATGATTTCCGCGTCGCTGCGGCGGGTGTCGCTCATGGTTCGCGCCCGGTCCACGGCGCGCAGGGCGTCGAGGGTGAAGGGCTGCCAGGTATCGCGCAGGCTCCGGAAGGCCTGCTCTTCGCCTTCGATCGCTTCCACCAGCAGCCGATGGACGGGCTCCAGGTAGCCGGACTTGGGGAGACCGCGCACTCCGTCACCGACGGCATCCACGTTGGAACTGAATTCGGTCAGCGATTCCAGGACCTCGAGGCGGTCGCATCCGCCGTCGTCCGCGCGCCAGGCGTTGTACCGGGAGTGGAACCTGTCCCACGTCTGCAACAGGCTGTCATATTCGAGCTCAAACAGGGTGATGTCGTTCAGGGCGTCGGCAGTGTCCTCGACGGATATGTCCTCTAGCACGTCGGACAGGCTATCCAGCGCTTCCTCGCTGGCCTTGACACTGGCGTCCGCCGCCTTGAAATCGGGCACCTTGGCGTCATCGCCGGTGCCGGCCGCTTCGATGGCGTCCCCTATTGCATCGGCCTGGTCTTTGCCGGCTTTTTCGAGGGCTTTGGTGGCTTCCCTTGCGCTCTTCAGTGAGGGCAGTTCGTCAACAGCTTCGACGATAGCCTCCATCTTCGCGTCCAAGTCCTTGAGACCGCTGATGACCTCGGAGACCTCGTCATCCGACGCGCCGTCGGTTAGCTCGTCATACTCTGAGTTGGCTTCTTCCCAGTCCTGCTCGATGGCGGCAAAGGCCTCGGCGAATTCCTCGATTTCTTCGGGGTCGGCGGTCTCCTCCAGGGTCGCGCGCAACTCGATGGCCATGTCCTTGGCCTCGCGCTGGGCCTGGCCCGCCAGATTGCGCTGCTGCTCAACGTTCTCGAACAAAGAGACGTTGCCGGGCTGCCAGCGGTCACGGAGCTGCCGGAAAGCGGTTTCTTCGCCTTCCGCCGCCGTGATCAGCTTGTCGGCGAATTCTCCGGTGGTCTTGGTACGGGTCAGGTCGCGCGCGTCCTCGGTGACGCCGCCGAAATCGATGGCAAACTCGCTCAGGGCTTCGGTCATCGTGGTGGGATGGCACATGGTCAGGTCGGCACGCCACTGGTCAAAATCGTCGTGCAGCAGGTCCCATGCCTCTTGGACACTCTCCCGCTGCTCGTTGAAATCGGCCAGCGGGGGAGGTTCCATAGCCTGGGCCCGGGTGGTCATGGCTTCGGGGGCGGAGCTGGCAGGCGCGGCCTCGGGCTCCTGGGCAGCCGGAGCGGTGCAGGCGATCATTGCGAACAGTGCCAGCGCCGGAACGAGCAGAATGAGCCGTTTGCATCTTGTTTTCATGGACTACTTACTCGCTCCCGCTGAGATGCTTACTCCAACTACATCACTGATCAGATCGGACCTGAACCCGCCGCTCAACAGCCCGGATACCGCCCGGTTCAGGGCCGCCGGGGTGTCGGCCAGCAGGATCAGCACGTGCCGTCCCCCTTCGCGGTCCAGCACCGTGAGCGTCGTACCGGCGCGGTCGAGTTCCAGGCCGGATGGCATGCCCACCGTATCGTCGACGCGAACTCCGGCCGCCTGGAGGTACTGCCGCACCTGCAGCGCATCGTCGTGCAGACCCAGGAACACCGTGTCCCGGCTCACGTCTTCGGTTCCCTGGATATCCGCGGAGATGCCGTATTCTTCCAGCCCGCTCTTCAGGTTCGCGGCGCTGCCCAGCAGTTCGGGCTGGCCCAAAAGGATCTGGACGCCGTCGTCGGGTCCGGTCTGGTAGAAGTGCGGGAAGTCGGCGAGGTCGAAGACGCGGTCGCTGGTGGTGGCAAAGTCGATTATGTTCGAAAGCAGGCGGTCGTTGTCGGCCGTGGCATCGTTTGGCGGTATCATGAAAGTGAAATCGGAGATCGCCACGACGTTCCGCTGGTCGGCTCGCGCCATCACGTAAAGATCACCGTTGTTTTCGGCCACCACCGACTCGGTGCTGGCGTCCGCCACCGCGAGGCCGGGGCCGGAAGACGTGATCGAACCGACGGTGAACAACACGATGGTGTCCAGACCGGCAGTCAATTCGTCGGGTTGGAAATCCCGCACGAATATATTCTGGTAGTTCTGGTCATTTTCCAGCTGGTTGAACAGGTAGTCCGGCCGGAACTGCACGCCGAAACGCTGGGCCAGGGTGTTCATCTGGTCGCGCCGGCCGGGGTCGGAAACCATGATCAGCTTGCCGCCCTTGCGCACGAAATCCTCAATAGCGTCAACCTCGCCGGCCGAGTAGGCGACCAACGGCGTGATGACGATCAGGCTGTCCGCCTCACGCAGCCGTTCCACGTACTGAGCGCGCCGGTCCGCCGCCGATGATCGGGCGAAGTTGCCGAGCAACTCCAGGTCGTATCCCTGGGCGACTACGCGCGTACGCAGCGTCAGTATCTCTCGTGAAGAGAAACCGTTGCTGTGCAGGGTATCAAGCAGCACCAGGCCGCCGGAGCGCTCACCGACGGATGGCGTCCACTGCGTGCCGTCGTTGGCGCTGACCACGCTGTGGGACAGGTAGTCGACCTCCACCGCCGGCGGACCCGCATAGTTGCCGCGATAGAAAACCAGGAAGGCTGCGGCGAAAGCCACGCCGACACCGACCACCAGGAGGATCAATATCCCCGCGAGTTTAGCGGCCATAGCCTGCATACAGGTAATAGATGTTCGGCTGCCCGATCTCCACCGGGAATTCCGAAAGGGGGTTCACCTGTTCCTGACCCAGGGCTCCCATCAAGGGCTGCCGGTAATGATCCTCAGAGACTTCACCGTCCTGATCTGATTTCGACGCGTCGGGGGCCCGATCGTTATCCGCCGTGATCTCCCCCGGCGAGAACCGAACGAGCTGCGCGCGCCATCCGTATTTCTCGAAGACCGCGGCGTTCACGTCGGTAATGTTGTACCTGCCAATTCCGGCCAGTTCGGCGGCTTTTTCCACCCCGTCGCCGGTTACGCCGATGGCATCGACCATACCCAGCGACACCGCCTGCGATCCAGAGTAGATGTTCCCTTCAAGCAGCTCCGCCTTGGTCATCTTCAAGCGGTCACCGCGTTCGCGGATCACCATCTGGGCAAAACCTTCCTTCAGCCGGTCGATCAGCGAGACCCAATGCTGACGGGACCCGCCGGTCAGCTTGTGAGGGCCGGTGGTCGTTGTGATCTCGGGAAATATCGGGGGCAACGGTCCACCGGATATGCCGACCACGCCCACGTTGCCGACCAACGACGACGGCTGAGCGTAGGTGTAGTTGCTGGCCATGGACATCATGTAACCGCCGCTGGCGACCAGCCCGTTCATCACGATCACCACGGGCTTCTCATCGCGGAGACGGCGGGTATGGATGTACAGGCGCTCGCTGGAAGACGCGCCGCCTCCCGGGCTGGAAAGGGAGATCACCACGGCCTTGATGGAGTCGTCCTGCATGGCGTAATCAAGGTGCCGGCCGATGACGAATGCCGAGCCTTCATCGATGACGGTGAAGGGGATGTTAATCACGCCAACCGACGGCTTGCCGGGTGCGACAAAGAAGAACACCACCCCGCCGATGACGAGGCCGAGGATAACCGCCGCCGGCCCGGCGACGTACCAACTGCTCGCAGCTCGTCCCAATATGTTGAGTTTTTCAATCATGGGGCCGGCATGTTATCACAAACACGAACGCACGGTACAACGTACATTCTCTTCGTAAGTGTTCAGAATCCGTGAGGTGGCCATTGCAAGACACTTTCGTCGTGGCACTCTCGACGCCGTAGCAGCGACGTCCGGCACAACGGACTTCCCCATCCCAACGAGATTGCCGCGCTGCGCTCGCAATGACCCTTTCTCGACAATTCTGAACAGTCACTCCTCTTCCTGTCGTGTGTATACGCGTTTGCCCTTGCATCGGTTTCATGGCGCCGCTACGATTTTGCCCAATCTGCTCTACCCATCGGACGCGGGGAGGACTGCCAATGCACCACTGGAACGTCGGCGGCGACATCTACATCGGATGGCCGGATCACGGCGCCGCGGAACGCCGCTATACCATCGTGGACGTGGACCTGTTCGGCAAGGTTTTCCGCGCCCGGGTGACCGACGGCCAGCGTCAAGGCGGATTTATGGTGATTTTCGATTGCCCCAACATCGTGCTGGAGCAGTTGGCCGAGCAGGCATCCGACGCCCTGGGCTTCCGCGTCATCGTGTCCAGCCTGCGCACCAGCATCGAGGGTAACATCGTGCGCAGCTTCGACTACGAGTGGTACCCCACGCCGGAGTATGAAGAGCGGCCCCACGCGCTGGCCACGACGCTGGCCAGCCTGTACAACGAAATCGCGCCGGGCCAGGCCGGTTAGCCGCCCCCGCCCGGTATGTTGGGGTGACCCCACAGCGGGTGCCGGAAGGTCGGGGCCAACGCCGGGTTGAGCTCGCGCCGCGAACGAGCAGCCGCGCCGCCGTCGTGGGTCGTGGTGGCGGCAGACACGGTGGCATCGTCGCCGTCGGACGTTGGCTTGCGCCGCGTGGTCGGGGGTGCGCGCCGCGCCGTCAACCGGTTCAGGTGGATGGCAAGTTCCTGCAGGCTGTGCAGGTTGTGCGCCGGCAGAAAGTCGTCGATGTAGGGCAGCGCCGCCTGCATGCCCCGGGTCAGCGGTTCGTATCCCGGGGAGCCCAACAGCGGGTTCAGCCAGATCAGGCGATGGCAACTGCGCTGGAGGCGGGCCATCTCCCGGGACAGCAGGTCCGGGTCGCCACGGTCCCACCCGTCGGAAATGACCAGGACGACCGGGCCGCCACGCAGGACGCGCCGCGCCCATCGGTAGTTGAACGCCTTGATCGCTTCTCCGATGCGGGTGCTGCCGGCCCAGTCGGGCACGGCGCGGGCCACCTCGGACACCGCGCGGTCGACGCCACGATGCTCCAGGTGGCGGGTGATCCGGGTCAGCCGCGTGGCGAAAAGGAAGGCCTCCAGCTGCTGCCCGCTGACGGCGACAGTGTGCACGAAGTGGAGCAGCATGCGGGTGTAGCGCTCCATGGAGCCGCTGACGTCGCAGATCAACACCAGGGGGCGAGGCTTGGACTTGCGTCGGCGGTGGGCAATGTCCAGCATCTCGCCGCCGTAGGTCAGGCTGCGGCGCATGGTGCGCCTCAGATCGACATCGCGTCCATCGCCCCAGGACAGCCGACGGGTGCGACGGTCGCCCAGATCCCACTGCAGTTCCGACATGAGGATTCGCGCCGCGGTGACCTCGGCCGGCGTGTATTCGGCGAAATCCCGTTGCCGGAGGACTTCCCGGGCGCTGAAGGAGCGCCGGAGGTCCACCACGGGCTGCCGGTCGCCGGCATCGTCGGGGTCGTCGTTGCCCGGGGGGCCGTCGGAGGTGTCCTCCCGATGGGGCATGACGCGGGGCGTGCGATAGCGTCGCTCCTCGCCCATGGATCGCAGGTCGCGCATGCTTCGTCCGTGGGCCGGCCGCCTCCAGAAGACCTGAAACGCCTCGTCGAAGAGTTCCAGGTCGCTGCGGCGATGGACCAGCAGCGCCCGGGCGGCCAGCCGGAAGTCGTTGCGGTTCCCTCCGATGGGCACGAACTCGGTGGCGCGCACCAGGTCAAGCATGTTGCCGGAGCCCACGTCCATCCCCAGGCGGCGGAGAACCTCGCCGAACATCAACAGGTTGGGCAGGATCGAACCGTCGCCGGCGTCGGCCGGCGCGGTGTGCAGGTTGACGCTCAGCTGAGTGGTCATGCCCCTGCCGGAACCGGAGCAGGCGCGGTTTCTGGTTCCCTGTCATTAGCGCTGGCCGCATAACGGATTTCCGTTGGCGTCAGCACCTCATAATCGTTCTGGAAGTAACGGGCGTGGGTCTGCTTGACCGATTCCACCGACTGCGCGCAGATGACTACGTACTCCATTCGAACCGGCTTACCCGCACCCAGGCAGGCGTTGAGCTCATCCAGCTGGTCAATGTCCAGTTTGCAAAGCCGTTCTTCCGCGTCCTTGAATTCGCCGTACTCGGTTATCCGAGTAGGAACTTTCCCGTGACGGTCGTGTTCGATCAGATAGTATTTGTCCATAATGCTCCCCCGCGATGTCCGTGGCCGGCTCACCCACCGTAAACTGATAGTATCACGTCCCTCACGCGGTCAACGTCCGCGGCCGGCAATTCCGTACCCGCCACATCGCACTGCCAGGCCAGTTCCGACAGATCCAGCAGTGCCATGCTGACTTCCGGGTGGCCTCCACCGTACTTGATGGAAATGTCGTAGCCGGCGACTTGCTCCGAAACTGTCTGCCACAGATGCTGGTTGCGCGTCTGCACCTGGATTTCCGCGTATATTTCGCCGTAGCGAATGTCGAGATGGACAGCACGATATCCGAACTTTGGATCGTCGCTCTTGTCATCCAACTGGCGAACGTTGCAAGCGCTCGCCAGCCGTTCAACAACCGCGATCTGTGCGTCTCGGTCCGGCACGATGACGCGACACCCTACAACATCAGGCATTTGAGACAACCGCAGTTCGGGGGCGCCGCCACAATTTCGCCGCAACCGTTTCCATGCGTTTCAGGCGCGAGTTCACCTCGTACCCTGGCATCAATCCACGAAGTTCAGCCAGCAGACCGACCCTCAATTCGTTCAGGAAACCCATATAGGCGCCGTACAGCTCGCGGATATCCGGCGGAGCGCCCTGCCGCAGCCGCTCGCCAAGGGCGTCAATTTGAGCGTCTGTGAAGTGCATTGTCATCCTGTCGCCTCAGCCCGCTACCGAGCCATGCCCGTGCCGTGAGCGCAAATCACACCAGCCGGCCGCCGAACCTGCCCGGCAGCGCGGCCGCGGCGACGACCGCCAGCGCGGTCATTCCACCCACGGCCAGCACCCCGATTACCAGGGAACCGGACATCTGAGCCAGCGCACCGGCGATCACCGGACCGGCGCCGAAACCCACCGCGCCGAAGGTCTGCACCAGCCCAGACAATACGGAAACTTCCCGTGCGCGGATGTTCCGGAACTCGAAGGGCAGTATCTCCATCGCCGGGACGAACACCCACGCGATTCCCATCCCGGTCAGGGCCAGCGCGGCGATGACCACGTTCCCCGACAACACGGCGCCGACCGTGGCGACCAGGTTCAGCGCGGCCGGCAACAGCACCATCAGCCGCCGGTTGGTGATGTTGTTGAAAATCCAACTGCCCACCAGCGCCCCCGGTATCAGGACGTAGTACAGGAAACCGAACAGCACGCTGCCGGATGTGATCGCGATGCCCCGGTGCTGCTCCAGGATCGTGGGCAGGAAGGTCAGGATCGTCGTCCACGATGCCGACAGCCACAGCATGACCACTCCCAGCAGCCAGGCGTGGGGATAGGAGACCAGCGAGCGGACCAAGGGACGACGGTCGCCCGGTTCAGAGGCGGTTGATCCGTCCTGGGAACCATCCGGCGACGGCGCGGCGGCGACCGCATCCTCCGGGCCCTGGGCCGGCTCCCGGGCGCCCCAGGTCAGCGCAGCCCATACCAGCAGGTGGCCGGCCATCAGCGCGCCCTGAACGAAATAGGCCAGTCGCCAACTGTCCAGCACCACGATGATGATCGGGCCGAAGGTCAGGGCCGCCGCCATGAAGGTGGAGTGCATGGACAGGCCGATGGACGTCACCTGGGAGTACTGCCGGGGCGCGGCCCACCAGCGCAACAGCAACGGCCGCGCCGGGGCCATCGACGAGTGGACCAGCACCGTGAGGAAACGGGATGCCAAAAGGGTCCAGAACCCGATGGCCAGCCCCTGGCTGAACAGGCAGGGCACCATCAGGGCCAGCGCAGCCAACACCCGGCGGTTGGGATTGAATCGGGCGAACAGCAGGCTGAAGGGAACCAGGAGAAGGGCCGGCGTGCCCCACCAGACGGCTTGCAGGACGCCTATCTCCAGATAGCTGAGGTCCAGGTCCGCCTGGACAAAGGGGAGAAACAGCCCCAGCCCGTAGGATGACAGCACGACCGTGCTTTGGTGGGTCCGGTTCAGCAGCAGGACCGACCAGGCCCGAACCGAGGTCGTTGCTTCGGGACCCGGTCGCTCGGGATCGTATGACCCGCTGGCTGCTTCCCCGGCGGCCAAGATCAGGTCGCGTCCGCGCCGGCGTCCCGCGTGGCCCGGGCGAGATTGCGGAGGCTGGCCTCGGTGGACGGATGCTGGCGGCCCAGGGTCTCGGCCCGATCGCCCGCGTTGCGGAGATGCAGCGTGGCCGCTTCGTCGTAGCGACCGACCGCTTGCAGCGCATTGGCCAGGCTTCCCCGGCTGCGCAGCGTATCGGGATGGCTCTCACCCAACGCGTCGCGACGGGCCTCGAACAGCGCAGCGAACATTTCTATGGCCAGGTCCGTATGTCCGGCGGCGTAATGGCAATTGGCCAGGCTGCTCCGGTAGCGCAGCGTTTCGAGATGATCCGGGCCAAAAACCCGCGCGCTGTTCTCGGCGGCCAGGCTGAACCAACGCAGCGCCTCGTCGAACCGGCGGGCGGCGCGGTAGGCGTGGGCAAGCCGATGCTGCGCGCGCAGGGTGTCCGGATGATCGCTGCCGTCGGCCGCAAGCCGGGCTTCAAGTTCGGCGGAGCGGCGCGCAATGCGTTTGTCGAGCGGCCCGGTCATGGCAGCGTTGCCCGCAGTTCGCCCATGCGCGAAACATCGTACCCGCCCAGATCATCAACCGCCAACCTGAAATCAGGGTCGTCCAGCAGATTCAGCAGTGGTCGCAGGTGATCGCTGTTGTGATGTTCCACCGGGATGATCAGGTCGTATTCCTCGTTGAGCAGGGGCACAAATGCCAGCTCGAGGGCGCGCGCCGCCGACAGGACGCCCAGACCGGCGTCGGCCGACCCGCCGGCCACGGCCGCCGCCACTGCCAGGTGACTGTATTCCTCCCGCCGGTAGCCGACAATACGATCGGGCGTCGCCCCCATCTGCCCCAGGCGGTAATCCAGCAACACCCGGGTGCCCGAACCCCGCTGTCGGTTCACGAACCTGACCTCCGGCCGCAGCAGGTCTTCGAGGCTCGCGATGTTCAGCGGGTTTCCGGGCGCGGTCATCAGGCCCTGCGTCCGGCCGACCAGGCGAACGATGGCAACGGGGGTGTCCGGCAGGTAGCGGCGAACGTAGGACGTGTTGTACTCGCCGGTCTCGGTGTCCAGCAGGTGGCAGCCGGAGACGTGGGCCTCGCCGCGACGCAACGCCAGCAGCCCCCCAAGGCTGCCCACGTGGGCCGACGCCAGGTTCACAGAGGGACGGCCACGCCGCAGGAAGCTGCGCATGAGGTCCAATGCCAGGTCGTGACTGCCGATGGCGACGATGGTGTTCTGCACGTCCTCCAACGGGCGGAGCAGTTCCACCTCCACCTCGGCGCCGGCCTCCACTCCCTCGGTGTACCTGGGGATCCGTACGATGCCGTCCGCGCGGACCAGGGACATCACCACGCCGGCGCCGCGCTGGACCGGGGTGGCGATCATCTTGCTCCCCACCCGTCCCACGGCAACGCGCAGGAACTCGTCCTCTCCGGTGGGAGAGGCCACCTTGCGGGTGATGTTCGCGCTGATGCTAGGGCGCGCGGGCATAGACGAACCCAGCAACCATTCCAGCAGCGGCATCAGCAGCAGTTCCGCGGTCAGGGCCGCCGAGACGGGGTAGCCGGGCAACCCCATGACCGGCTTGCCCGAAGCGACGCCCAGCGCCACCGGATGGCCGGGCCGGACGGCGATGCCGTGCACCTGCAGCGTTCCCAGCGACTCGATCACCGAGGCGGTGTAGTCCGCGTCGCCGGCCGAGGAACCGGCGTTGATCGCCACGACATCCGACGTTGCCAAAGCAGAGGAAACGGCCTCACGGATGGCGTCGAAGTCGTCCGGCATCGGGTCGGTCACCACTGGCTCCCCGCCCCACTGACGGACCAGGGCAGCCAGGATCAGCGAGTTGAACTCCGGGATGTCGCCCGGTTTCCTCGGCGCGCCAATGGGCGCCAGTTCATCACCGGTGGGGATTATTGTGACCCGAGGGCGGCGGCGCACCGGAATGCTGGTGAGGCCGGCGGCCGCGCAGGCGCCCAGGTCGGCGGGAGTGATGCGGTGGTTTTCCGGCAGAACCAGCTCGGTGGCCACGATGTCCTCGCCCAGCGGCCGGACGTGTTGCCAGGGGGCGACGGGGTCGGACACCCGCACCGTGGACGGATCCGCAGGGTAACGCTGCACGTGCTCGATCATCACCACGGCGTCGGTCCCCACGGGCATGGGGTCGCCGGTGTCGAGCCACACCGCCTGTCGGCCCACTTCCAGGTCTACGGGGCGCGTTTCCGTGGCTCCCACGGTGTCGGCGGCGCGCACCGCGATGCCATCCATGGCAGCGGCGTCGTAGTGGGGCGAAGAGGCGACGGCCCAAACCGGCCAGGCCGTGATCCGGCTCACGATGTCGGGCGCGGCCAAGGGAACATCCTCGCCGGGCATCTGGCCGAGGGCTCCGGCCTCAGCCAGGGCGCCGAACCAGCGGGCCGTCGCTTCTTGCAGGGGAATATCCTGCAGAAAGTAGCGACGGCGTGACCGGTGCGGTGTCGGGTCCTCCATGGGCTCACAACTCCCGTACCTGTACCGGCTCGCCGGCGTAGATTCCCCCCGCGTCCGCCGGCACCTTCACCAACCCGTCCGCCCGGACCAATGTGAAGATAAAGCCACTCTTGCCCCACACCGGATGGGCATTCACCGCCCCGTTGCCGTTGTCCGCCAGCCGCACCGGCACGTAGTCTTCGCGCCCGGGGACGGAGGGTATGTCCTGAGCCAGAATTGCCGCCCGGTCCGTCGGAGGAGGCGGGTGGACGCAACCCATGAGGCGGTACACCGCAGGCCGCACCAAGAGGCTACTCACCACCATCGCCGACACCGGGTTGCCCGGTAGCCCGATGACCGGTTTGCCGTCGCACAGGCCCACGATGGCCGGCTTGCCCGGCCGCAATGCCAAACCGTGGACCAATGGGCCGGGTTCGCCAAGCTCGGCTACGATGTCCACGGTGCGGTCGCGGGCGCTGACCGAGCTGCCCGCCGACAGCACCAGCATGTCCGACCGAGCCAATCCCCGTCGCGCGGCGACCAGTTGCTCCTCGTAATCGTCTCCGACCAATCCCAGGGGCACGGCAGTCCCACCGGCGGCGGTCACCTGCCCGGCGACGGTATAGGTGTTGACGTCCCGCACCTGCCCCGGGCCGGGTGTTGAGCTGGGAGGAATCACCTCGTCTCCCATGGACAGGATGCCCACCCGCGGGCGTCGAGCAACTTCGACGCTCTCCATCCCCAGGGCGAGCAGCCCGCCAATGTCCTGGGGTCGGACCACGTGCCCGACTGACAAGACCGTCTCGTGCGCGCGGACATCCTCGCCCGGCTGGGCAACGTTCTCGCCAGGAGCCACCGGCCGCATCACCTCGATGGTGCGGTCATCTATGGTCTGGGTATACTCGACCATGACCACGGCATCAGCGTTTCCCGCCAGCATCCCGCCGGTGTAGGCCGCGGCCGCCTCGCCAACTCCCAGGCTGACCTCCGGCCCGCGTCCCATGGGCACCTCGCCCACCAACGTGAACCACGCCGGCAATCCGTCGCTGGCTCCAAAGGTGTCGGACGCGCGCACGCTGTAGCCGTCCATCGTGGAGCGGGGAAAGGCGGGAAGGGATTCCGTCGCGGGAATGTCCGTGGCGACGACCCTTCCCAGTGCGTCGACGGTCCTCACCACACACACCCCGGTCCCCGGCCGCTCCGGAAGGCGATCCAGGAGCAACATCAACGCCTCCGCAGGAGGCAACACGTTGAAAAATTCCGCCATTATGAATGCGAATTTAGCTATGAACGCCTGTGTGGTCAGGATACACACCCGAAGGGGGACAGCGCAACGATTCTCGCAGCCGATGTGCGTACATCGGTCCAAACGGACCAGCGCCAATACGGCAACGCAATCGACGGTGCTAGACTGCGGGAATGAGGAGCGGAAATCCGACGACCTTTTTGGGAGGCAACATGGCAATCTATCGGGTTTTTTCGGACGCCGACGGCGAGAGCCACATCGAGGACCTGAAGCTGGAGGAGCATCCGGAGCTGGGGGCGCTGATCAACGTTTCCGAGGTTCGCGTCCAGGAATTTGACGGATCGCGACAAATGGACTTTCATCCCCTGCCGGAGCGCCGGCTGATCATCCACCTGTCCGGCGAGGTGGAGATCGGGGCCAGCGACGGCTCTAAGCGGGTGCTCCGAGCCGGCGACATCCGTCTCATGGAGGACGTCACCGGCAAGGGGCACTCGCACCACGACCTGTCGCCGTCGGGCGCGGTGTACATCCTGCTAGAGGACTGATTTGCCACGCCGCTCGTCGCCGTTGCGGCAACGGGCGGCATGTACATTGGTGGTGTGCGGAGCCGTTGCCGGCGCTTATGTCGCGATGGTCGGTATGTCCAGGTCACGCACCAGGTTGGCGAACTGGGCCACGTCCTCATCCACAACCCGCTGCAACGCAGCCAGTTGCTGGTCGATCTCGCCGGAGAGGTAGTCGAAGACCTGGTAAGCCTGATGGGGAGGCGCAAAGTCGGCAGCGGCCGCCACCGCGGTCACTTCCGCCAGCTTGCGGTTGAGTCGCGCCGGCAGGTTCAGCCGGTCCCGGGCGCCCCGGTACGCCGACTGGATGAGCTGCTCTTCGATCTGACCCAATTTCTCCTTCACCGACGAGGCCGCATCTCCCACCGCTTCCGCTGAGGGATGCCCCTCGGCGCGATTGACCCACTGGTCCACCTGCTGGCGGACCCGGCGCAGCTGGTTGATGCCGTCGTGGGTCTCCGACACCTTGTCGCGGATTTCAATCAGGAACTTGAACTGGGCGTCGAAATCTTCCTGGGTGGCACCCACGCGGGGATCCTTGAGTATGCGGAAGGTATGGGTCTGGGTATCGTCGCCCACTCGCAGCGACACCTGGTACTCGCCCGGTGATGCCAGCGGCCCAATGACCGCATCCTCGGTGGTCTTGTCCTCGGGCACCTTGCGGGCGTCCGGATAACGCAGGTTCCACACGAAGCGGTTCATGCCGGGTTGGGCCGGCGGCCGGGATTCCCCGGAATCCTCGCCGGCCTCCGGAGGCTTGCTGGAGTAGGTACGGATGGTCTCTCCGGCTCCGTCGAGGATGGTGAGGGTCACGTCCTCGGGCGCCTCCTGCAGGTAGTAGTGGATCATCACGCCGTCGGGCGGGTTTTCGCCGGCGTCCCACATCTTGCGCAGGGTCTGGCCCGCCGGCCCCAGCGACTCGCTGTAGGTGACGTCAGCGCCCAGGCCGGCACGATAGAACTTGCCCGGAGAGGGTTTCCGATCCCGGAATGGTGTCCGGATACGGTAGGTGTCCCGGGGCTGCAGCAGGGCGACAGGCTGGTCGGCCAGCGCCGGAGCGAGTTGGCGCAATTGAGTCAAGTCGTCCAGGATCCAGAAGGACCGCCCGTGGGTGGCAGCGACCAGGTTGTCGTCCTTGATCGCCAGGTCGTACACGGGAACCACGGGCAGGTTGGCCCGCAGCGGCTGCCAGGTGTCGCCCTGGTCGAATGACACGTAAGCGCCGGTCTCGGTGCCGGCATAGAGCAGCCCGGGATGGGCGGGGTCTTCCCGCACCACGCGGGTGTAGTCGCCGTCGGGCAGGCCGGCGGTTATCAGCGTCCAGGACTGGCCGTAGTCGGTGGTCCGGTAGAGCATGGGACGGGTGTCGTCCAGCTTGTAGCGGGTGGCGGCGATGTAGGCCGTTGCCGGGTCGTGGGGAGAGACCTCGATCATGCAGATGAGGGTCCATTCCGGCATGCCTTCCGGGGTGGCCGTGTTCCATGTGGCGCCGCCGTCGCGGGACAGGTGAACCAGTCCGTCGTCGGAGCCGGCCCAGAAGACCCCGGCTTCGTGGGGAGATTCTACGAAAGCAAAGATGGTCGCGTAGACCTCGGCGCCGGAGGTGTCCTTGGTGACGGGGCCGCCCGATGGCTCCAGGGTGGACGGATCGTGGCGGGTGAGGTCCGGGCTGATGGCTTCCCAGCTGCTGCCCATGTCCCGGCTGCGGAATACCACGTTGCCGGCCACGTACAGGGTCTGCGGGTCGTGGGGCGAGAACATGATGGGGTAGGTCCACTGGAAGCGGTACCGCATGTCCTTGGCGCCCCAACCGGTGTATAGCTCCGGCCACACCGTGATGATACGCACCTGCCCGGTGGCGTGGTCGTAGTGCAGCAGGTTTCCGCCGCCGCCGGCGGAACTGCCGATGGCCCCGGAGATCACCGTGTCGGGATCATCCGGATGCAGGGCGATGTGGCCGCTTTCGGAGTTGCCGACGACGTAGCAGTCGCCCCAGGGGATTGCGCCCTTGTGGGTGCGGGAGGGCACGCTGATGGCGGTGTTGTCCTGCTGGGTTCCGTAGACCCGGTGGGGAAAGCGGTTGTCGGTGGTCAGGTGGTAGAACTGGGCGGTGAGCTGGTTGTAGATGCTGGACCAGGTCTCGCCGCCGTTGAAGCTGACGCAGGCTCCGCCGTCGTTGCCCTCGATCATGCGCAGGGGATTGTTGGGGTCGATCCAGAGGTCGTGGTCGTCGCCGTGGGGCGTGGTGACGCGGCTGAAGTTGCGCCCGCCGTCCACGGACTTCCAGCACTGGTAGTTGAGGATCCATACGGTGTCCGCGTCCTGGGGGTCGGCGAAGATGTGCTGGTAGTACCAGGGCCGGCCCTGCAAATCGCGTTCGTCGCTGACCAGCTCCCAGGTTTCGCCCCCGTCGTCGGAACGATACACTCCGCAGTCTTCGGACTCGATGGTGGCCCAGACCCGGCCCGATTTGGCGGGGGAAACGGCGACGCCGATGCGTCCCTTGAGGCCGCCGGGCAGGCCGGGGTTATCGGTGATCTCCGTCCAGGTGTCGCCCCCGTCAACGGACTTGAAGATGCCGCTCCCCGGGCCGCCGCTGATGAGACTCCACGGGGTACGGCGGGTCTCCCAGATGGTGGCGTAGAGGATGCGCGGGTTGTTGGGGTCCATTGACAGATCGATTGCGCCGGCGTCCTCGCTGCGGAACAATACCTTCTCCCAGGTATTCCCACCGTCCTTGGAACGGAACACGCCCCGCTCGTCGTTGGGGCCGTAGGCGTGTCCCAGCGCCGCCACGTACACCAGGTCGGGGTTGGTGGGATGCACCCGCACCCGGCCGATGTGCCGGGTGTCGGACAGGCCCACGTTGGTCCAGGTCTGCCCGCCGTCAGTGGAGCGGTACACCCCGTCGCCGTAGGTCACGTCGCCGCGGATGCACGCCTCGCCCATGCCGGCGTAAATGACGTTGGGGTCGGAGGGCGCGACGGCAATGGCGCCCACCGCTGCGGTGTTGAAAAAGCCGTCGGACACGTTGTCCCAGTAGGTGCCGCCGTCGGTGGTCTTCCAGACACCGCCGGCACACGCGCCGAAGTAGAAGACCATGGGGTTGACCGGATCACCGGCGACCGCCACCACCCGGCCGCCCCGGGGCGGGCCGATGCAGCGCCACCGCACGGCGCCGAGCAGTTCCTGGGGAATGGTCGAGGCCTGGGACTGGTCCTGCCGGATTTCGCTGGTCGTCATCGTCGCACCTCCCGCTCGGGGTCTGCACCCGCTGGCTGGTTCTGTTGCTTCATCGTCCCGACGGATGTCCGCCGAGGAGCGATTATCCCCTTGCGCAACGGGGCGTGTCGAGGGGACACTTGCGCGAAGGCGTCGGGAGATTTCGGCCGGCTCGGGAAACGACGTTGGTATCAGCGGTTGAGCAGGAGATCAGGGAACTGATCCAAAGGTACGGGCGGATCACATTCGCCCGGTTTATGCAAACCTGCCTGTACTCGCCGCGGGGAGGATTTTACTCAGCGCGGGGGGACCGGATCAGCGCCCACTTCGGCACGTCTGCCACGAGCCACCCGGCGTTTGGCGCGCTGATTGCGCGCCAACTGGAGCAGATGTGGCAGATACTGGGCGAGCCGCCGGTTTTCCATGTGATCGAGGTTGGCTCCGGGGACGGCGCGCTGGCACGTTCCATCACCGATGCCTGCCGGCGCACGGCGCCCCGGTTCGCCGAGGCGCTTTACTACGTGGCGGCGGACTACGAGCCCGGATGGGTTCAATCACCCGTCGGCGGGTTCGACGGACCGGACGGGACGCGGGAGAGGCTGTCTGCGAGCGGTCACGACGGGGCTTCGGCAATCCAGCAGGTCAGGGCGGAAGGACTCGCCGCGTTCCGGAATATTGTTGGTTGCATCCTGTGCAACGAGCTGATCGACAACTTTCCGGTGCACCGGTTCGCCATCGAGGATGGGAGGGTAAAGGAGATCTTCGTCACGACGGACGGGGCCCGATTCATCGAAGTGCTGGACGAGCCATCTACGCATCGCATCGCACAGAGGCTGGACGGGCTGGGCCTGACTCTGCCCGAGGGATACCGGGGCGAGGTAAATCTTGCGATGGAGGACTGGGTCGGCCAGGTCAGCCGAGCCCTGGACCACGGGTTCGTGCTCACGATTGACTACGGTGAGTTGGCCGAAGACCTGTACTCGCCTGAGAATGCGCAGGGTACGCTGGTGTGTTTCAACCGGCACGCCATCGGCGGCGATCCCTACCAGGATATTGGGCAGCAGGACATCACCTGCCAGGTGGACTTCACGTCCCTCATGCGGCTGGGTGAGGTGGAAGGACTGGAAACCGTGGGCTACACGCTCCAGCGCCGGTTCCTGGAGGACCTGGGGTTCCGTTCACTCCTGGAAGCGTTGGAGACGCGGGGCCTGTCCGCAGCCCGCGCCGAGCTGAGCCGCATCGCGATGATGACGCTGGTGGACCCGGACGAGTACGGCGACTTCAAAGTACTGGCCCAGGCCAAGGGAGTCGAGGCCGGCGTCGAGCTGCTGGGATTTCGAGGCGCGGAAGACTGAGCGGCAAATCGGGCGGCCCGCTGGGGCGTGGCGCATGTTCGTCGCTCTCGAATTCGCAACCGGGCGTGAAAGGCCCGGCGGTACGTCTCTGCGTGGAGACCCGCCGCCGGGCACTGAATTTATTCCGCCGGAACCGTTCTAGTCGGGGGATTTGCTGAGCATGATAAAACCGTTGCTGTCGGGCGTGTTGCAGCCCGCCAGGGCGGTCTCGGCCCGCACCGTCACCTGCCGCGCGCCGGCTGTCCCGCGGAGCTGCTCGAGGCTGTCCGAGAAGAGACAGGCGCGAGTCCGGCCGGTTCCGTTGTTGCCGCCGCTGGACATGAAGGGGTGCGGCCCCTCGACCCGGATGTCGTCGGCGTAGAAGTCGTGGGCCTCGCCCAACTTGACCCCGTGCCACTGGAATCCCTCGAGGAACTGCTGCGTGAACGTGAGGTAGCCGTCGTAGGGATTGAAGACGTCCACGTCGTCGGGGCCAAGGCCCGAACCCTCCCACATCCTCCGCGCCAGGCTGGCCACGGCCTCCTGGTGTTCCTCCAGCGTCGACATGGTGCTCCGGCCCCGGCCGGCGGTCTGGGCGTGGTTGAGCACGTAAATGGGCTTCTGCCGCAGGTCCCTGGCGCGCTCGGCGGTGGTGAAGATGAAGGCGGCGCAGGTGTTGACGGGGCGGTCGCAATCGTAGATCACCAGGGGTTCCTCGATCACGCGGCCGTTCAGGTAGTCCTCACGCGTGAGCTGGTACGGCTCGTGCAGCGCGTAGTAGCTCCAGGGAGTCATCAGGCCGTTGCGACGCAGGTTCAGGCAGAGATCGGCCAGCCCGTCGTGGGACGTGCCGTACTTCTTGCAATACTGCTGGAAGATCACCAGGTTGTTGAACATGGCGCCGCTCTGGTAACCCCAGGGCAGCGTGAACGCGCTGGGTCCGGGCGCCTCTTCGCTGTTGTTCGCGGGATTATTGTGCCCGTAGCGGCCGGCGAGGTTGACCATCGGGTACCAGACCAGGGCGGTCTCGCACCGGCCGTCGCCCACCGCCTGGGCGGCCAGGCCCATCATCGGGCCGATGTAGGGCGCATCGGACACCCGATACTGGACGTTCTTCAACCCCAGCTCCCGCTCGATCCACTCCGCCGACGCGTAGGTCAAGCCGTCCTCGGTGTCGTAGGGCGGGTCAAAGTAGGGACGCGGCGCCCAGGTCTGCTCGGCGCGGGTCTCCGGGCTGGTGATGAGCCCGTCGATGTCGTCCAGGGACAGGCCGGCGTCGGCGATTGCCTTCAGGCAGGCCTCCTTGGTCAGGCCGCCGCAGCTGCGGTCCATGGTGACGCCGTCCCAGCGCCGGTCAATGTGGGACTGTCCCCACCCCACGACGGCGACCTTGCCCCGGTGCTCCCAGAGCCCCATCCCTTCCTGAAGACGCATCCAACTCCTGTCGCTAACCATATGAACCCCCCGTGCCCTCGGCACTGTTTTCGATACTCTGCAAAGACGCGAGCGGCCTAGCTGACCACCCGCCACTCGTGGACCAACTGGCCGGTGCTCGTCTCCTCAAATATCAGTTCGACCGGAGCACCAACGGGAACCTCCCCCGGCGGGGTGCCCGGCAGGTTGGACAGGAAGTTGACGCCCGGGTCCTCGTCCAGGGTAATCACGGCGAAGTTGATGGGCTGCGCCGACCGGAACCCCCGGATGCGGGAATCGCGGATCACCATGTACACGTCGATGTGGCCCTTGCCCTCGACCTCTTTCCACTCGAAGTTGTCGGCGGAGCCGCACTGGTCGCATCGTTGGGCCGGCGGATAGTGCATCCGCTGGCACGCCGTGCAATTCTGCAGGACCAGACGCCGCTCGTTGCAGGCGTCCCAGAAAGGCCGGGTCAAATCGTTGGGTACCGGACCGGGTCTCTCCAGCCCTGGGATCGTCGACATGGTTCTCCCTCCTGCGGACTTGCTCGCGGCAGCGCGCCCCGAGCGGCGTCATCTGGCGCGGATTATATGCGATGCGCGGCAATTGGCTAAAGATGCGTGGCGGTCAGGATTGCGGGCCTAATCCGGGCTGGCATGGTTACTGATCCACGGTTCGGTGTGCCCGGCATCCATCCAGATGAAGTGGAAACCCGCTTCATGGGCCATTTGCTGATCCATCTCAGTGTCGCCGATGTGGTAGTACTCCTCGGCCGGGAAGCGCGACCTGACATCCGGAAGGTCCTGCTTGTGCGAGATAAAGCTCACCTCGATGCGGTGCCGGTCCCAGATGGATTGCTGAACCGGCAGCGGGCGGTCGGAAGAGCTGCCGATAATGCACCCGTGGGCCTGGGCCTTGCGGACCATGCTCATGGTTACCGGTCCGGGCGGGTCTCCGGCTTCCAGGGTTCCATCGATGTCGAAACTGACCAGTACTGCCAAGTATGACCTTCCTTCGTAAACTTGTCAGAAGCAGGATTTGCCGGATTAGAAGATTGACAGGATCGGGAGTGGTCTACTGCTGTAGGGTCTCAATCCGGCCAATCCTAAAATCCCGGAAATGCTGCTTCTGACGATTCCCCTACGGTTCGCCACCCACCGATGGGTCGGCCCACTGCACCACGCCGGCGGCGCCCAGCTCCTCGATTTCGTGGTCGGCGTATCCGAGTTCTCGCAGTAACGGCCTGGTGTGCTGGCCGACCTGGATGGACGTCCGGTAGATACCGGGGGTGAGGGAAAATTCGACCAACCCTCCGTAGCGGCGATACTTGCCGACGTGCGGGTGCTCGACTTCGACGCTGAGCTCGTTCGCCCTGGCGTGAGGGTGGTCGGCGTAAAAATCTCCCTCCACCGCTTCGTCGGCCTGGACGCAACCGACGTCCGCAGCAGTCAGAAACTCCTCCCACTCTGCGGCGGCGCGGCCGGCGAAGATCGCCGAGATCTCGCCGACCAGGGCATCGTCGTTGGCCTGTCTCGCTTCGGGTGTTGCGAAGCGATGGTCGGTCAGGAGATCTTCGCGCTGCACTGCATTGCAGAAAGCCTCCCATTCGTGCTGGAGCAGACAGCCCAGGAACACCCAGCCTTCCCGGCAACGGTACAGACGGTACAGCGCGTGGAGGCCGTGGATCTCCTCGTCGGGCATGGCGATGGGTGGGCGGTCAGCGTGGTCGTAGTACTCGTCGGCGTTGGTCCAGGCGTTGGCGTTGAGCATGGTGAGCTCGATGGGCTGGCCCTGGCCGGTTGCTTCCCGCGCCCGCAGCCCCAGCATGACGGCGGTGGCCACTGCCGGCGAGGTGTTCTGGTCGGGCCCCCAATTGGACTTCATGAGCCAGCGGGTTGCCTCAACGGTCTCCTCGACGTCCATGACCTGTTCCGGGGGCGGGGGCATGCCCCGGCCCATCTGTCGCATGGCGCCGCCCATGATGGCGCCGGGGATGGGATGGGCGCCGGGCCGGCGCGCGTGGGGCCCGTGCTCGCCGTAGGTCGCCATCCAGACGTGGATCATGCGGGGGTTGATCTTCCGGCAGGTCTCCCAATCGACCTGGAGGCGCTCCGGCACGCCGAGGCGGAAGTTGTGCGAGAGAACATCGGCTTTGGCGATGAGCTTGTGGATGATCTCCTTGCCCTCGGGGGTCTGGAGGTCGATCTGGATACCCTCCTTGCCGGCGTAGGTCCGTGCGTCGGCGATGGCCACCGAGGTGGAGCGCCGTCCCTCGTCCAGACGCCGGTCGGTGGCGTCGACCTTGATGACCCGCGCTCCCAGATCCGCCAGCAGGGCGGCGCCGTAGGGTCCGGCCTGGATCGTCGCCAGGTCCAGGACGGTGATCCCGGACAGCGGGTGGGATGGCGCGTCGGCGCCGGGCGATGCGCCGTTTGCGGCCGGAGACCGCAGCTGCGGAGAGTCCAGGACTTCGGCGTTGTGCTGACCAACGTCAGGGGCTGGGCCGCTGGGTTCGCCCGGGGTTTCCTTCAGGTCGACCAGCGGGGCCAGGGTACGCATGGGGCCGACGCGGGGATCGTCGATGGTGACCACGGTGCCGTTGGCGACCACGGCGGGATGATCCATCGCCTGGACGCTCGTGCGGTAGGGCTCGGCGGCGATATTGCCGTCCTCGAGATAAATCTCCATCCACTGGTCGGCGATCTTCTCCCGTTGCTTCTCGAGTATCTCGCGCCGCAGGAGTTCCTGGTTCTCGAAATTGATGCCGGGAACCCTGGCGAAGCGCTCGTCCTCCAGCAGGGGGCCGAGGCCGATGGCCTTGAGATGCCCCTGGATGTGCGGGACCCTCTGGTTGGCGTGTTGCAGCCACGCGCCGTCGGCGGTGCGCACGGGAACGTAACCGATGGACGAAAGGCCGCGGCCGCGGGGTCGGGCGGGAAACCGTTCCGGGTCGCGGCGCCGGAGTTGCATGTTCACCAGGCCGCCGTCGCCGACGTTGTTGTCGTGGGGCGAAGCCAGGGTCTGCACGATGCTGGTCTGGACCCACTGCCCGCGTCCGCACAGATCCCGCACGCGGAGTGCGCCCAGGATACCGCGCACCGCCGCCTGGCTGGCGTGCCAGCTGCCGGTGTTCACCGCCGAGTACACGGGACCATCGCGGTTGGTCTGTCCCTCCAGGTTGAGCATCCGCCCGGCTTTGGCCGCAACGACGCCCTCGTATCCGGGCACCCGGCGCAGCGGCCCCTTTTGCCCGAAGCCAGTTATGGAGCAATAGACCAGCCGCGGGTAGAGTTGCGACAGGGCGTCATAGTCCAGGCCCCAGCCTGCCATGTCCCCGGGACGGAAGGACTCCACAAGGACATCGGCATTGGCGGCCAGTTGGATGGCCTGCTCGCGCCCTTCGGCAGTAGTGAGGTCGAGCACGATGCCCTTCTTGCCGCGGTTCCATGAAATCCAGGCCGGTTGGAAGCGGAATGGGTCCCCGCCGGGAGGTTCGACCTTGATCACCTCGGCGCCGTAGTCGGCCAACACCAGGGAGCACAGAGCCCCCGGCATCCCCAGCGAGAAATCCAGGACGGTCAGGCCGGTACATGGTCCTGCCACGGTTCACCTCCCCGTTTGGCCGGATGGGTTTGGGTTTGCCAGAATTGCGATCCATCGCCCGCCAGAATACTGCGGTTGCCGCAAATCGGCAGGAGTGGTCCGGCTGGCGATTGCTGAGTTCGCAGCACTGATCGGCTGGTGCGCACGAGTATGCAGTCCGCCCAAGATGTGCGTCAACCTCGCACAACCGCGGCGGCGTTCCCACTTTGTTTTTCACATCGACGTACAAGATGGGTAAGATGCGGCAACGCCGGCACACCACTCCATTTGAGGCGCAGTCCGGGACGCAGGAACGTTCCGAATATTCAATCAAATCCCGTCCATCCTGTGCATCGATGTAAAACTACCCCTGGTCGTCAAAAGCGGATACGCGTGGGGAACAGCCGCCGTTGCCGGGCCGGGGGTCGCCTGCTACAATCGGGCGGCGGCAGTGCCGTCGCGATCCATCCATATCTCCCGTGCGCGACGGACCCAAGGAGTTTGCCATTATGTCGTGGCGATTCAGCCTCCTCAATCGTTTTGAAGACCCTCCTGGCGGCATCACCGAAGGGCCGGCATGGAACGGAGAAGTAGTACTTTTCACACACATTCACGCCAGCAGAATATACGCCTACAACCCCAAGTCAGGAGACTTCTCCGTTTACCGCGAAAACACCAATCGCACCAACGGACTGGCTTTCGACGCCCAGGGGCGGCTGTTCGGCTGCTGCCAGAACGGGCGGGCGATAGTCCGCTTCGATCCCGATGGCAACATGGTCACCGTTGCCGACAACCTGGACGGGGTACCGCTGAACACGCCCAACGACCTGGCCATCGACTCGCAGGGCCGCATCTGGTTCACCAACCCCTGGAACGCCGGAAACATCGACCCTCACGAGGTCGAGCAACTGGATCATCGCTCGGTGCTGTGCGCGGTGCCCCAGGCCGACGGTTCCTACCGGACCGTGCGGTCCACCCACGACACCACCATGCCCAACGGCATCCTGGTTTCTCCGGACGGCAACACCCTGTACGTGGCGGAGAGCAACAGCGACCGTATAGAGATCGACCGGGAACTCCGCGCCTACCCCATCAACGCGGACGGCACCCTGGGGACGTACACCACGCTGCACACCTTTGGCCGCGACGCCAACCGCGTGCATCGCGGCATCGATGGCATGTGCCTTGACGCCGACGGCAACATCATCGCTACTGCCGGCTGGCCCACGGGCGGGCCCGGCCCGATGCTTTATGTTTTTTCACCCACCGGTCGCGTCATCGAGACGCATCCGGTGGCTGCCACGCGTCCCACCAACGTGTGCTTCGGCGGACCGGATCTCACCGATGTATTCGTAACGTCAACGGACGGTCATTTCTTCCACGCAAGCACCGACCGGGTCGGCTGGGCCATCTATCCATAACGACATAATCGCAGCTCCGAATAACAGGGAGGCCCCGGTCATGACCACGACCATGTCCCCAACTCCGGATCCGGAGGATGACCCCTTTGATCAGGTGGAACGCCAGATCGACTGGGTCGAGCAACTGGAAAACGTCAGGATTCGCCACGAAAGCCTGTCCGCCTCTCGTGACGTCGTTCCCTACGTGGAGGCGCTGCGCGAAGCGATAATCAAGCTTGCCGGACGCCAGACCATAGAAGACCTCAGGCTGCTTCACGGCAATGCGGCCGCGGACCTGGTGGATACCGTGCGCCGCCGGGATCCCGACGACCCGTGGAACGGCGTCATCAAGCCGGCCCTGCTGAGGGAAGGCTGATCGCCCCTTCGGACGGCACGTTACGCAACCAATCCGGTGGTGTCCTCATGCAACGCAGACGCCTGAGCAGCTACGGCATCGGCCGCGACCAGATCCGCCAGGGCGGGGGCCGCGGCAACGGGAACGACCACTTCGACGAACTGGTCGGCAGCGTGGAGTTCTACGTTTACCAGACCCCCGGCCGGCGGGTGAAGGGCTTCGACAGCCTGAAGCTCTTTGCCGAAGGGAAGGGCTGCGAACTGCTCTACACCGCCGACGCGCCGCCCGAATTGGCCGACTACGAGACCCTTCGCATCACCCACCGCCGGTCCGAACCCATTCCCGAAACAGTGCTCAAGCGGGCCCACTCGTGGGCCCACCGCAACAACTTTCTGCACAGCTTCTTCAAGCCGATGTACCGGTAATCGCCCCCGCCGCCATGCCCGAACCAACCCGATGGTGGTCGAGGTTCAAAGATGTAACGGCCTTCTGGCGTGCCCCCGTCATCGCCGGCGTAGTTACGGGGGTGGGCGCGTGGCTGGTCTGGTATTTCACCAAAGTGCCTTGCATAATGGAGAATTCTGCGGCCGGGCTTTGCAATCCGGGCGTGTTGGCCAGTTACATCAACCTGCCGGCTCTGGCCAGTTGCCTCGCAATTGGAGGAGGTTTTGCCACCTTCGCGGGAGGTTACAACATCATAATGCTGAACAAGGAACGCCAACGCGCTGACGACGCCGAAGCGCGGCTCCAGGCCGAGCGCGAACGCAACGATCAGGAACGTGAGAAACGCGAACGGGAAGACGAACGGCAGCGGGAACGGTACGAGCGTCTGATGGACGAATTCCTCGAAGAACGCCGTCAAGCCAACGAGGACCGTCGTCAATACGTCGCTACACAGCAGGCCATGATGAATACCCTGGCCGAAATCAACGCCACCCTGGTGCGGCTGGCCGAGCAGCAGCAGAATGGTCACCGCGCCAACGGCGACTGACCTGCCCCCGTCCCAGGCGGAACGGGCCATCCGCCGTCGCATCGCCCGCCACGGCCCGATCACGTTCGCGGAGTATATGGATCGGGCCCTGTACGGACCTGGCGGCTATTACGCACGCGGCAACGTCGGGACCGACTACTACACCAGCCCGCAGGTACATCCCGCGTTCGGAGCGTTGCTGGCCGTGCAGTTGTTCCGGTTCTGGCACCTCCTGGATCGGCCCGACCCGTTCCACGTGATCGAACCCGGGGCCGGAGACGGCCTGCTGGGTCGTGACATTTGCAACGCCGCCAGCCATCTTCCCGACGGGTTCGGGGCGTCGCTGCGGTACGTCGCGTTGGAACGTCATGCGAGAGGACCGGGGTCCGGCTCGATCCCGCATTGCGACGTCACCGGCGATGCGCTGCGGTTGCCGTTCCGAGATGTAACGGGCTGCGTGATTTCCAACGAATTGTTGGATGCCCTGCCAGTGCACCGGGTGCGGATGGAACGGGGACGCCTCCGCGAGCTATACGTCGGTATCCAGTCGGACGTTGCCGACGGCTACGAAGGCCAGTTGGTGGAGATCGCCGGCGACCCTTCCACGCCGATGTTGGAAAACCGCCTGTCCGATTTGGGCGTCGACCTGTCCGAAGGGCAGACGGCGGAAATCTGCCTGCTGCTCGACGACTGGGCCGCGTCGGCGGCGTCGGCGCTGGATGCTGGCTTCGTGCTCACCATAGACTACGGCCGAAGCGCGGAGGATCTCTACGATCCGGTTGAGAGGCCCCACGGAACGCTCGTAACCTACCTTTCCCATCGCCAGACCGACACGCCACTGGCGGAACCGGGTCGTCAGGACATCACGGCACAGGTCGATTTCACATCCCTGCGGCGCGCCGGAGAACGGGCCGGGTTGACCACCGTGGGCTACATGCCCCAGGGACGATTCCTCACCCGGCTGGGCCTGCAGACCATGCGGCGCAGCGGATTGCCGCGGGAAAGCGCAAACGCGGGCTGGATCACGATTCCGATGAACCCGGAGGGCGCGCTGCCGGACGCCCTGGCCGAACCGTTCCTTCCGCAGCCGGACGACGCTCGCGATTGGCTGACCGGGCTCACCCACCTGGCGCGTCCCGGCGGGCTGGGCGATTTCCGCGTGCTCGTCCAGGCCAAGGGCATCACCGCCGACCGCGCGGAGGCCGCGATGCTGTGGCTCGAGGACGGCGCTACCTCTGACGAGCACACTCCGGCAGGACTGGCCGCTATGATCCCCGCTGAGGCGCTGACGCTGGGTCCGGAGCGGTTCCGGCTGGGCAGAACTGCGATGCTATAATCGGCCGACCATCCTGTACCGCACGGAATTGCGCCATGGCCGGCCCGCTTGAAGGCATCAACGTTGTCGAATTCTCCACCATGATCGCCACGCCCACGGCCGGCATGTTGCTGGCTGATATGGGCGCCAACGTGATCAAAGTGGAACCCCCATGGGGAGACCTGTGGCGCTACGCTCAGGCCGTCCTCCCCACCGACGGCCGCCCTTTCATGGCCTACAACCGGGGCAAGCGTTCCGTGACGCTGAACCTGACCAAGCCGGAATCCGCCGACGTGGTGCGCCGCCTCACCGAGCAGGCCGACGTGATCCTGGCCAACAACCGGCCCGACGTGGCGGGTCGATTTGGCATCGATTACGAGACCCTGGCCAGTATCAACCCGTCCATCATCTACTGCGAGGGGTCGGCATTCGGGCACGAGGGGCCCGACTCCTACCGGCCCGGCTACGACATCATCATCCAGGGCATGTCGGGCATCGCCACCGCCGAGGGCAAGGTCGCGAACGGCGTCCCGCAGCAGATCGTGGCGAGCCCACTGGTGGACACCGCCTGCGGGCTCGCCCAGGCGTGGGCCGTTTGCGGCGCGTTGTTCGCCCGGGAGCGCGGCGCCCCCACCGGTAAGAAGGGCAAGGGTCAGAAGCTGGAGGCGTCGCTGCTGGGGACCGGCCTGCTCATGCTGGGCATGCGATTCGTACGCATCGACAACATCGACAAGGCGTCGCACGCGGAGATCATGGAGTCGGTGAACGCCATGTGGACCGCCGGGACTCCGTACCCCGATCTGCTGAAGGTCTACGAGGCGCAGCACTTCCAGTCTCCCGGCAACATCTACTACCGGTTCTACCAGACGGCGGACGGCATGATCGTGGTCGGCTGCCTGAACGACGGCCTGCGTCGCAAGATGCTCGACGTGGTCGGCCTCCGCGACATCCGCTTTGAGGAGGGCTACGATCCGCGCTCGGAGGAGGCCGCCGATTTCGGAGCCCGGCTCATGACGGACGCCGAGGTGATATTCCGGGCCAAGACCAACGGCGAGTGGCTGGAGCTGCTGGACGCCGCCGGGGTTCCCGCCGGACCGGTGCGCTTTGTGGAAGAGCTGTTTGAGCATCCCCAGGTGGAGGCCAACAACCTGGCTATCGACGTGCACCACCGGGACCTGGGCACGGTGCGCATGGCCGGCCCTCCGGCCACCTTCACCGACACGCCCCTGGAACCGGGGAACCCGCCCGCGTTGGGGGAGCACACCGACGAGGTCCTGGCCGAGCTGGGCTTCGGGTCGGATGACGTGTCCGCTTGGCGTCACTCGGGAGTCCTGTAAACCACCCATGCCCGAGTATGTTTGGGACGAAGCGAAGGACCGATTGCTGCAATATCAGCGACGCATCTCGTTCAACGATATAAAATACCGTTTGACATCTGGGGATTTGCTGGACGATATACCGAACCCCAACCAGGAACGGTATCCGGGCCAACGCTTGTACATCATTCGGATCAATAACCTTGCGTGGGTTGTTCCGTACCGGCGGACTACTGACCATGTGTTTCTGTACACTGCGTATCCGAGTGAGAAATTCACTCGGATTTACCGGCATCAATTTGGAGGCAACGATGAACGGCGATAAGCACGAACCGCAAACGCCACCCCCGATGAGCGATGAGGAGTTCGATGCTTGGTGGCCTTTCGACGATAGCGATCTGGATGAGTTTGAGCGGGAAATCGAGGAATCCCTAAAGGACTACGAGATACTCCCGGATCCCAATTGGGAGGAAAAGAAGCGACGTATCGAGGAAATGGCCCGTCGTACCCTAACCAGCGAGCATCCGGGGCGCATAACCGAAGAACTGAGGAAAAAATTGCCTCCCGGCCTGCTGGCCTACTGGCGTGGCGAAGCTCCCACACCTTACTCCGACCCGACGGGTTGGGATGAGTTCCGCAAAACCCTGAAGTCTTCCGATGACTTGTGGCGCATCAAGCGGGCAGGGTCTGGCCGAGATATGGACCATCCACAGGACCAACCTGAAAGCACGCCATATACTGAAGATAACCCTGAGTAGTTTCCGCTAATCCAACGCCCGTCCGTGCGCCTTTGGGAGGGTGCCACGGTCCCGCTCCGGCTACCATAATTTCCCAGGCACGCGCTGTTGCAATAGGCCTCCGGCGATACGAAGCGAGGTGCGTATATGACGCAATCCCCAGGCATGACCGTGTACGGCGCGCTGTGGTGCCCTGACTGCCGCCGCTCCAAGCAGTTCCTGGCCGAACACCGCATACCCTATCGCTGGGTGGACATCGAGCAGGAACCGGAGGCCCAGGAAACCGTTCGGCTGCTGAACGACGGCCGGCAGATCATCCCCACCATCGTTTTCGATGGCGGCGGCCCCATCCTGGTCGAGCCGTCCAACGCCGAGCTGGCGGCGCGTCTGGGCATCAACCCGCAGGCCAGCCGTTCCTACTACGACCTGATCATCGTCGGTGGCGGGCCGGCGGGTCTGACCGCCGCCATCTACGCGGCCCGTGAGGGGCTGGACACGCTGATCATCGAGCAGGGCGGCGTCGGTGGGCAGGCCGGCTCCACGGAGCGCATCGACAACTACCCCGGGTTCTCCGATGGCATCACAGGTGCGGAACTTGCCGATCGGATGCGGGAACAGGCCGAGCGTTTCGGCGTGGAAATCCTGGTCGCCCAAACCGTCGCGTCGGTCGATCCTGGTATGGAAGACGGTGGAGTGCGCACCGTCAGCACCGAGTCGGGCCAGGAGTACCGCGCACCCGCCCTGCTGCTTACTCCCGGAACCCGGTATCGCCGGCTGAACGTGCCGGGCGAGGAGGACTTCATCGGCGCCGGCATCCACTTCTGCGCGACGTGCGACGGGCCGTTCTACCGGGACATGGAAACCCTGGTGGTGGGCGGCGGCAACAGCGGCGTCGAGGAGGGCCTGTTC
>JAJEIA010000116.1 GCA_022823505.1 Dehalococcoidia bacterium | reverse complement strand
GAAATCCAGGACGTGGAGCGGGCCTACCGCTACGTGCTGGACGACCCGGCCTTTAGAGTGGGCACCCGGCCCGACGGCCCCATGACCATCAACGCCAAGCGGTTCATCGTGGAGATGTACGAGAAGTTCACCGGCAAGAGGCTGCTGGAATGATGACGACGAATACCCTGGGCGGCTTCTGCCGCGACCTGCTGGACGATGACCTGTCCGGCCATGTCCTGGACCCGGAGGCAATGGCCGCCCGTTTCGTGGACCACTTCCGCCTGCCGGTGCGACCGACCCTGGATGAGCTTACCGCCCTGATGGAGCGGGCCGGGTTCGGCACGGTGCGGGACGGACATATGGAGGGGCTGAAGGGCGCCCACATGGGCGAACCCAGCGGCGAGTACCACATCTATCACCGCAGCGATCTGTGGGAAGGGACCAAGTCCCACACGGTGCTGCACGAAGCCTACGAGATCATCCACGAGACCATGTGCGACCTGCATTCCGGCGGGCCGCCGTGCCGGAAGGTGTGCCGGGAGGCCGACCGCTTTGCGGCGGCGGTGTTGATGCAGCCGGACGTATTCCTGTCCTACGCCCGGGCCAGCGGGCTCGATGTGGCAACCATCCATGACCAGTTCGGTTGCGCCTATTCCTCGGTGGCGCTGCGCGTGGCCGAGTTGGTGCGGGACGTACCCCTGATGGTGGTCCTGTACGAGCGGGAAGAGCGGGGCGACCCGGAGGGCTGGACGGAGCCGCCCACGCTGCGGGCCGGGGTGGTGAAACGGACGGCGGGCTTCGGGGCGCGCCGTTCCCCGCTGCTGAACGGACGTAGAGGAGGGATGCCTCACAAGAGCAAGGCCCTGCCCGCCGGTTCCCTGGCGGAGCGGGCGGCCCAGAGCGGCAGGGCCGAGTACGCCGAAGGAGATGGCGTTGCCGCCATCGCCACTCCCGTCTTCTGGAAGGGACACCTTGCCAAGGTCATCGTGGTGGCCGTGCCCTGGGAGCGCCGCAGCATCCTGGAGCCTCAGTTGGGCCGGCAGGGGCAGCCCTATCCCAGGAGCCATTTCAGGCCGGTGGCCGCCGCGCCTTGACCGGCCGGGCCGGATGTCTGATAATCAATAGTAAGACAAACGCTTACCTACATTGGCAAAAAAGAGAGACCATGCCCCCACGACGGAAATCAAGGACCATCACCTTCTCCCTGCCCCCGGAGATGTTCGAGGAGGTGCAGCGGGTGAAGGACGAGGAGGGCCGCGATATGAGCGAGTTGGTGCGCGAGGCCCTCCGCCTGTACATGGAAGACCGGGAGTTGCGCCGTGAGGCCCGCCTGGAACGGCTGCGCTCCCGCCAGAATGAAGGTGAGAACATTGATCGAGGTGAAAGCAATGAGTAAGAAGAATGATCTGATACCGGCGGCCCTCTATGCCCGCGTGTCCAGCGACCGCCAGGATGTGGATTTGTCCGTGGCCGCCCAATTGCGGGCGCTCCGGGACTACGCCGAGAAGAACGGCTACCTGTCCGTCCGCGAGTACGTGGACGAGGCCGAGAGCGGCCGGATCGCCGACCGGCCCCAATTCCGCAAGATGCTGGACGAAGCATCCAAGCCCGACGCTCCCTTCCAGGAAATCCTGGTCTGGAAGTTCAGCCGCTTCACCCGCAAGCGGGAGCACGCCGTAGCGTTCAAGTCAATGCTCCGGCGCAAGGGTATCCGCGTCGTCTCCATCACCGAACACGCCGACGACACTCCCACCGGCAAGCTCATGGAAGCCATCATCGAGAGCGTGGACGAATTTTACAGCGAAAATCTGGCCCAGGAGGTCGTGCGGGGAATGCGGGAAGCCGCGTCCCGGGGCTTCTGGGTCACCACCTACGCCCCCTACGGCTACCAGAAGGTTCCCGTCCAGGACGGCGCCAAGAAGCGGCCCAAGCTGGAACTCAACCCGCCCTACGACGCCGTGGCCCGCCGCATCTTCGATCTGGCCCTCCAGGGTCACAGCGTCCTGGACATCGTGAAGACCCTGAACGGCGAGGGCATCCCCAACTCCAACGGCAAGCGGTGGCTCAAGACCACCATCCACGCCATGCTCACCAACGAAGCCTACACCGGCACTCTGGTTTGGGGTCTGAACGCCCGGGACGGCCAGGAGCCGGTCCGGGTGGAGGACGCCTTCCCCGCCATCGTAACCCGGCAGGAGTTCGACCGCATCAACCGAATGTTGCAGTCCCGCGCTCCCGCCGTCGCCCATCCCCGCCGGGCCGTCAGCCCCTACCTGCTCAGCGGGTTGCTCAAGTGCGAGACCTGCGGCAAGGCCATGACCGCCGCCGAAGCCAAGAGCGGCAAGTACACCTACTACATCTGCCATTCCCTGCTGAAGCAGGGCAAGGGCGCCTGCGACACCCCAAGACTCAACGCCAAATCCTTCGAGGGGCTGGTCATCGAGCAGCTACGGGAGAATGTGCTCACCGAATCCAACATCCGCGACCTGGTGAAGCTGCTGGACGAGGAGATGGACGGCGTGGCACGGGAGCAGCGGCAGAATCTGGAAACCATCGAGGCGGAACTGGCAGAGGTCAAGCGGAAGCTGGACCGCATCTGGCACTTCGTCGAGAGCACCGACCTGGACATGGCCGACGCCTCGGAGCGCATCCTGGAACACCGCCACCGCCGCGAGCAACTTGAAGCCGCCGCCGAGGAAGCCCGGGAAGCGTTGACTCAGAGGAGGGAGTTGCTGGACAGCGCCGACACTATCGCCGCCTTCGCCGAGGAGATGAGCGAGTTCCTGAAGACCAGCGAGTTGACCGAGACCAGGGCCTTCGTGCAGTCATTCGTCAAGGAGGTGCTGGTGAGGCCCGGCAAGGCCGCCATCATCTACACCATTCCTACGCCGGAGGACAGCCCCATAGGGGGAGCGGATGCCTCGGAAATAGCCCTGAACGGGGAAGTTATGAATACGGTACGATCTGGTGGGCCTGGATGGACTCGAACCAACGACCTCAGTCTTATCAGGACTGCGCTCTAACCGCCTGAGCTACAGGCCCACAGGGCTTACCATTATACCAATCCGCCCGCCCCGCGCAACACGGCGTTTCGACCCAGGCGTGCCCAGTTTGTCTTTTCGCGTCGATGGACAGGATCAACAGGATGCTGGCAATACCGTCGCGACGTTCCGATCACAGCGGCGTCCCGGCATCCGGGACGCCGACGACAAGCAATCAAATCCGGTAAATCCTGTGCATCGATGTAAAACTACCCCGGTGGTTGTTCAAAGCGGGTACGCTTGAAGCGTTGCGGGGCCGGTCATTTCGGCGGCCTGCGTCCTCTCATTTCCAGATGTGGAAATGTTGCAGCTTCTCGCGATGGCTGGCGAATGTCGGTCGGCCTCATGCCAGTTGGAGCCGTTTGGTGGATGCGATTGACGGTCAGGGATGACCCAGATATGACCGCAGTTGGCGCCCCAGCACTAGCCCGTTCTACGCAAAAATGGTATCGTTGCGCTCACCTAACAAGAGGGAGCAACCGTCCAGAACACCGACGGAAACCCAACGTGGAGGGATGAAATGCCTCAGATCAAGCACATCGCAATCGCAACCAACGACGCGGAGAAGACCGCCAAGTTCTACCAGGAAGTATTCGGCCTGCGCGAAGTGGCCAAGTTGGAAAGCGCCAACGCCAACGGCTTCATGCTGAGCGACGGGAACGTCAACATGGCCATCCTGGACTTCCAGAACGACACCGTGGCCGGCGAGCGCGGCAAGGACTGGGAGGGAATCCACCACATCGGTTTCGAGGTCGAGAGCCTGGAAGAGACCGAGGGGCGCCTGATGGCGGCCAACTCCCAGCCCATGGATGAGGTGAACCACGCCCTGCATGCCGGCATGACCGGCCCGCGGACGCAGAACGTTGAGACCAAGTACGAGGGCCCCAACGGCGAAATGATCGATGTTTCGGAAACCGGTTGGGTGGGCACTCGCGGTCTTGACTAAGTCGGAAAAGCAATAACTCCTCCAGCGCAGAATACCAGTTGAGGGGGGCGATGCGGCGCCGCATCGCCCTGGAGTATCGTGAACGCTACACCGCGACAGCTGACTTGCTACATCAAGAAAACCCAGGCCAACCCTGAGACGTGGGAGGGGTTCTGCGTCGAAGTTGACATTCCTGCCATCGGGGATACTTACGAAGAAGTTGTTGGAAAGATGCACGAGCGCCTGGGAAACTATATCGATTTCATCCATGAGCGCCAGCCTGATGACGAACAGATGCTGATGTTCCGCCCAATGCCTGGCGGACAGGTGTGGAAGCTGAAATTCGAAGAGCGCATCCTGCAACGTCTGCCGTTTTCCAGTCGGCAGATTCGCAAAACCTACGTCAGTACCGAAAAAGGAATCCCCCCGCAGTTGGACCCTACGCATACTGAACTGTGCTTCAGCTGCCGAAAATATCGCAGCGTCACGCAGTTCGAAGTGTTCCACGAACCCAACTCCGCTTACGTGTGGTACGACAAGACCTGCAACTTCTGCAAGGATGCCGGAGTCGACTAAGTAGCGACTAGCCGGCGTATAACAAAACCGCTCCACGGATTCGGAGCGGTTTTGTTATGGTCGTTCGGGCAGGAAACCCGCGCGACCATCAGGATGGTGACGGAGGCTTTACGCCGGCCGGAAAACCAGCCCCGGCTCGTCCGGGTCGATTTCGGTCAGGTCGATCTCCAGGGCCATACCGGTCCGTATGTTCTGCGGGTTGGACGCGTCCACGCCGGCAATCCGTGCCGAAATCCGCGGCCCTTCCTCCAACGTCACGATGCCGGTGCAATACGGGTTGTTCCGGCCGTATCCTTTGGCTTCCAGGGACGCCGGCGCGACGGATATACAGGTGAACGTGCTCAACGTCGCGCGGCCGCTGAGTTCGTGCCACTCCATGTCCCGGCTGTGGCTCACCGGGTCGATGGGTCTGGCTTCCGCGTAAATGTTGCCGTTTTCCCGGCAGCGGACGCCCATGAACCGGCCCTCCCGCAGGAACGAGTAGAACGATGCCGCGTTGAACGGCCGGTCTGCCGCTTCCGAATTCATTCCGGACCCCCTAGCCGCGCTGCAGCACGTTGACGACGCAGGTGCCGCCAGTGCCGCCCACGTTGTGCGTCAAGCCGAACTCCAGGTCGGGGTTGGCAAGTTGCCTCTCCCCAGCCTCGCCGCGCAGTTGCTTGTAAACCTCGATGACCTGGGCAACGCCGCTGGCGCCGACCGGGTGACCCTTGGCCTTCAGGCCGCCACTGGTGTTGATCGGACGATCGCCGTTGCGAGCGGTGCGCCCTTCGTCCACCGCGTGCGGGCCCTCGCCCGGCGCGAAGAACCCCAGGTCCTCGCTGGCAACGATCTCTGCGATGGTGAAGCAGTCGTGTACCTCAGCCACGCCGACCTGCTCAGGCCCGATGCCGGCCATGTCATAAGCCTGGGCCGAAGCTATCCTCGCCGCCGAAAGGGAGGTCAACTCCTCGGCGTCGTGCAGGGGCCGGCCCGTCGCCTGCCCGATTCCCGCGATGTGCACCGGCTTGTCGGTGAACTGGTTGGCCAGCTCGCTGGCAACCAGCAGCACGCAGGACGCGCCGTCAGTGATGGGCGCGCAGTCGTAGAGGCGCAGCGGCCAGGCGATCCACGGGTTGGCGCGGGCGTCATTGAGGAAGTCCAGTTCGTCCGCCCAGTCTGGAACGGGTTCGCCGCGCTGTTCGGCTCGCGCCTTCCGCCGGTCCATCATGTCCTTGACGGTGACCTGGAACTGCGCTTTGGGGTTCAGTTTGCCGTTCTCGTGGTTCTTGACCCCAACCTTTAACAGGTGGTTGAGGTTGGTCTCGTACCGGTCCATGTGGGCTTTGGCGATGGCGCCGAAGATGCCCGGGAACGTCAGGCCGGCGGGAACTTCGTAGAGACCGTCCGCGGCGGAGGCCAGCACGTCGGTGACGCCTTCCGTCGGCAGCGAGGTCATCTTCTCCACGCCGCCGACCAGGACCACGTCGTACATTCCGCTGGCGATGGCCATCACGCCCTCTCGCAGGGCGCTGCCGCTGCTGGCGCACGCGTTCTCGACACGGGTCATCGGCGTGGGTGTCATTCCCAGCCAGTCGGCCATGATCGGCGCGGTGTGGCCCTGGTGCTCAAACAGGTCGGCCGAGTAGTTGCCCAGGTAACCGGCTTCGATGTCCTGCGCTGAGATGCCGGTGTCGATGTTTTCCTGCATGTCCTGGAACGCTTCGACGAACAGGTCGCGGCTGGTCTTGTCGGGGTAGGCCCCGAACTGGGACAGGCCGGCGCCGACGATGGACACCGAACGAGCCAGTCGACGGGAACGGGTGGTAGCCATGTGATGCTGCTCCTATCGTGCGGTTGCGGTGCGTCATCCTACACCAAAAGTTGCCAGCAGTACCAGAACCGTTGCCAACCAGGGCAGTTAGGCGTTCATGATCGCCGTCCGCCAATTTTCTTCTTTCGCGGCCCGGCGTAACAGGACGTACGGCGCAATGGCAGTGAATGACAGAATGACGGCAGTCCAAACGGCGATAGCCTTTTGGACTGTGCTCACTTACCCACCCAGGCGCAGTGAAAAAACGGTTCGGGCAAAGGATCCTCCCCAGCCATCCATCAGTTCGTTGCTGGAATCCAAGCCGGCGCAGAACGTCACCGGCGCAAAAATCGCCCATGGGATCACGATGAGTGAGAGGACAACGACCGGGACGACAAAAACGCCCAAGAGGGCCATTTCTTTCAGCTTCTCCATGGTACCGTCTCTCAGAAGTACAGCGTCGCAACTCCTGCCCTTATAATCGCCGACAGTCAGCCCTCACACGTACCCAGTTTGTCATCGCGAAGAGCGCAGCGACGTGGCGATCTCGTTGCCGGAAGAGCCGGCCCAACCCCGCCGGGATTGCCGCGTTGCGCTCGGAATCACATTGCCTCAAAACTGGGTACGCATCAGGTCTCGGTCGGTTTGCCGCCCAAAAAACCGGATGCTATACTTCGCGCACAAGATGCTGCCGGAGCGGTTTTTGCGGAAGGCGACGGGCGCAGTATCCGGAGGGGTCGATGATACAGAGCGCCGTTGTGCAGCAACTTCGCCAGGGAGGGATCCGGGTGACACCCCAACGCCTGGCAATCGCCGAAGCTGTGCTCAACTCCACTGACCATCCCACCGTGCAGCAGATCCACGAGCGAGTCCAGCAGCACTTCCCCTCGATGACCCTGGCCACCGTTTATTCGACCCTGGGCGTGCTTTCCAAAAGCGGCTTGATACAGGAACTGCCCTTCGCCAAGCAGTCCCGCTACGAGAGCAACGTTTCCCCCCATGTCAACCTGGTTTGCATCGGCTGCGGAAACATCGCCGACGCGGACGACAGCAGCGACATCATCATCCGCCTGCGCGATCAGGTTTCCACGGAAACACGGTTCCAGGTGATGTGGCAGCGGGTCGATTTTCACGGCTGGTGCCGGTCCTGCGTTCCGGCCGATGAGTCGGCCAGCTCCCCCGCCGGCTAGGTCGCCCGTCGTCGTGATCACCGGCGTTGTCGGCATAACCCTGTGGACCGCCGACCTGGACCGGATGCTGCGGTTCTATCGCGACGTCCTGCGACTGCCCCTGCATTCGTTCCACGTGGATGAGGGGTTCGCCGCCTTTCAGCTGGGGGACATCCGCTTCAACGTGGGCCGCCACGGGGCGATAATCGGCGCGTCCAAAGACCCCCTCCGCATCATGCCGCACCTGGGGGTCGACGATATTCACGCCGAGTACGCGCGGTTGTCAGCTGAGGGAGTGGAGTTCATCCGCGTTCCCGAGCGGGAGCACTGGGGCGGATGGGTCGCCACATTCAGTGATCCCGACGGGAACGTGCTCCAGTTGCTGCAGTTTCCCGATTAGCGCTGCCGGCGCGTCAACTCCGGAGCTTTCGCGCCAACTCGGCGTTGGAAGGCTCGACCAGCACCGATCCGTCGGGAAACACGATGGTCGGGATGATCAGCCGGTTGTCGTTGACCTGTTTGACGTAGTTCTGCGCGTCGTCGTCGCCATCAACGTTGATGTATTCGTAGGCCACCGACTGGCTGTCCAGATAATTCCTGGACCGGTGGCAATCGGGACACCATTCGGCGCCATAGAGCTTGATGTCGGGTTCGGCGGTGGTCATGGGATGGCCTCCTGGATGGTTGGGCTAATCGGCGACGCGGCCGGCGCCCTCGTCTTGTTCGGTGTACGTGGGGCGTACCAGCTCGAACACGTCGTCGGTGTGACAGTACATATTGCCGGCCAGGCGGCCCGTGGGTTTGAGGGCGGCGTGGTCGATTCGGAGGCCGTTGGGACCGTCGTACAGCACGTCGTCGCTGATATGCATGCGCACGATCTCGCCGATGACGATGCCATGGGCGTGGGGCTGCTCCCCAATGTTCACGACCTGCACCAGGCGGCATTCCATGTTCACCGGCGACTCCAGCACTCGAGGAGCTTTCACGAGTTCGCTGGGCGCCTCGGTCAGGCCGGCGATGTCGAACTCCGATACGTCGCTGGGATACTCGGCGGCCGTGGCGTTCATGGCGGCGGCGATGTCGTCCACCACGACGTTGACCACGTACTCGCCGGTCTCCTCGATGTTGGTAAGGGTGTCCTTGCGCTTGTCCTGCCAACCCGGCGCGCGGCGGGACGAGGAGAAAATCACTGTGGGGGGGTTGTAGGCCATGGCGTTGAAAAAGCTGAAGGGCGCCAGGTTCACCACGCCGTCGGTGGAGATGGTGGACACGAAGGCGATGGGCCGCGGCACCACCACGCCGGTGAGTATCATGTTGAATCGTTCGAAGGTCTTGGGGTCGATGAGCATCGGGGAAACTCCTGGTTCATTTGCGTATTGGGCGATGCGGGCTGATTCGCCAGGCTGCGACAAGTATACCCTGCCCAGCGTAGCCATCTCGCCTCACGCTTACCCGGTTTCTACAGACCTGTCATCGCGAACGGAGCGCGGCCATCTCTTCTGGGGAACTGGGTCTCTTTCGGCAACGGGATCGCCGTGTCGCTGCGCTCCTCGGGATGACAAACTGGGCAAGCGTGAGCGCGTCGCATAAATTGCCGCAGTCGCCCGCTTGGGATAAAATCGCCGCCATGTTTGATGGCCCGTTGAGCGGAATCAAGGTATTGGACCTGAGCGAAGACATCGCCGGGTCTTTTTGTGCGCGGCTCCTGGCCGACTACGGAGCCGACGTGCTCAAGGTCGAGCCCACCGGCGGGTCGGCGATGCGACGGGTCGGCCCGTACTACCACGACGACCCGCACCCGGAAAAGAGCCTGTTCTTCCTCATATTGAACCTCAACAAGAAGGGGATCACCCTGAACCTGGAGACGGCGGCCGGGCGTCGCATCCTGGTAGAACTGGTCCCTCACGTGGATTTGGTCGTTGAGAGCCACCGGCCTGGACACCTAGATGACCTGGGGATCGGCTACCAGGCGCTGTCGGCGATCAATCCCAACCTGGTGATGACGTCGATCACCCCCTTCGGCCAGACCGGGCCCTATAGTCAGTACGCCGGCGAGGAGATCGTGTCCTACGCCATGGGCATGGTGATGGGGATCAGCGGCGTACAGGGCCGCCCTCCCCTCAAGCACGGCGGGTTCCAGGCCCAGTACCAGGGCGGCCTGTTCGGCGCCGGGGCAACGGCCATGGCCCTGTTCGCCCAGGACCGGCACGGCGTGGGCCAGCACGTGGACGTGTCCGTCACCGAGTGCGTGGCGTCCACCATGATGGCTACCCAGACCATCTACCCCTTCATCGGCGGCGTGCAGGTGCGGCGTGCTCCCGGCACCATGTGGGAGAACCCCATGCCCTGCAAGGACGGCTGGATCATCGTGCAGGCCGGCGGCGGCGCGACCTGGGAGGACATCGCCGATTTCTTCCGCGCGCCCGAGTTGCTGGAGCCTCGGTTTGCCGACCGCGCCCAGCGGGTGCGCAACGGGCCGGCCATGGACCAGGTGGTGCTGGACGCCATCAAGGACCGCGAGAAGTGGGAACTGTTCCCCGCGGCGGCGGAAAAGCGCATGCTGTTTGGCCTGGTACAGACGCCGACGGAACTGGCGGATTGCCCGCAGCTGGAATCCCGCGAGTTCTACCGGGAAACCGAGCACCCGGTGATCGGGCGCGTCAAGGTGCCGGCCGAGTTGTTCCGCATGACGCCGGCCGGGTACCAGTTGCGCATGGCCGCACCGACGCTGGGCCAGCACAACGAAGAAGTGTACGTGGATGGCTTGGGCCACGACCGGGCGACGCTGTCGGCAATGCGTCAGCTGGACGTCATCTAGGCTATTCTGGTGGTGGAGGTTTGAGATGGTTACGAAACCGCAAACCACAGGCGCTCCCCCGGTTCCGTTCACGGATGACTACGTCTGCCCCGACCCGGAACCGCGCGACATGATCCAGAGCCCCACCATCAACAAGTCCGGCTACTTTGTCGCCCACCATTTTGCGGCGAGGCCGGACACGCTGGTGCGGGCGCCCTGCGTGCTGAACTTCGACCCTTACAACATGAACAATCGGGTCGAGCCGGACCTGCTGGTGGCCTTTGGCGTGGAAGCCGCGTCGATCCTGCCGCGCAACGGCTACATCATCTGGGAGGTTGGCAAACCCCCGGACTTTGTGATGGAAGTGGCGTCCGAGACTACCCACCGCAGGGATACCGGATTCAAGCGTGATTTGTACGCCAGTTTGGGCATCGCCGAGTACTGGCGCGTTGACCCCACCGGCGGCGACTTCTACGGCTACGCGCTGGCCGGCGACCGCCTGGTTGGCGACGAATATCAGGCAATTGACCTGACCACGGAAGCGGACGGCATGATATGGGGCTACAGCCCGGCCCTGGACCTGTGCCCGTGCTGGCATCCGGCGTGGGACTGGGACGTAGACGACGAAACGAACCTGCGGTTCTACGACCGCAAGACGGGCCGCTACCTGTGCGACTTTTTGCTGGTTGAAGAAGCGCTGGCGGCGGCAGAGGAGCGCATCCGCCAGTTGGAAGCGCAACTGCGCAGCGAGCAATCCTGACCGGCATGGCGATGCCCCATGCGGGAGTTGAAGTGACATGACAGCACTACCCCTGGAAGGCATCCGAGTCCTCGATTCCACTTATGTCTTCGCACTGCCCTATACCGGCGGGCAGTTGGCTGACCTGGGCGCCGAGGTCATCAAGATCGAGGGTCCGGGCCGACCGGACATAACCCGCGGTGGCGGCCTCTACGGCACCTTCCCCGACAACGACCCGGGCGAGGATTGGTGGAACCGTCCTTCAACCTACCAACTCCTGAACCGGGGCAAGCGGTCCATGGTGCTGGACATGGCCCAGGAGGAGGGCCGGCAGATCTTCAGCGAACTGGTCATGGTCAGCGACGTGGTGATGGAGAACTTCACCCCCCGCGTCATGCGCCGCTGGAACCTGGACTACCCCAACCTGCGCAAGCTGCGGCCCGACATCATCATGGTGTCCAACACCGGCTACGGCCACGGCGACGGCCCGTACTCCTCGTACCCGGCCCAGGCCACCACCCAGGAGGGAACCCACGGCCACTGCTGGATCACCGGGTATCCCGGCGACGAACCGTCCAAGGCCGGCCGTTCCTTCGTGGACTTCCTGTCCACCTGGAGCGCGATGCTGGCCATCGGTTCGGCGCTGCGCTACCGGAACCGCACTGGCAAGGGCCTGTGGGTCGACATCGGCATGTACCAGGCCGGTGTCATGTTCCTGTCCGAATACCTCATGGACGCCATCTCCAACGGACGCGAGGGCGAGCGCATCGGCAACCGCCACCCCAACCGGGCGCCGCAGGGGGCCTATCCCGCCGCCGGCGACGACGAGTGGATCACGCTGTCCGTGGCGGATACCCAGCAATGGCTGGCTCTGTGTCGCCTGATGGAACGGGAGGACCTGGCCAAAGACCAACGGTTCGCCACCCTGGCCGGCCGGCAGAAGCACCACGACGAGATCGACGAGGCCATCGGTGGGTGGACGAAGCATCACGAAAAGTACGAGATGATGCACGCGCTGCAGGCCAAGGGCATCGCCTCCGGCCCCGTGCTCAATGGCAAGGACGTGCACTTCGATCCCCACTACCGCAGCCGCAACTTCCTGGAGCGCGTGGAATACCCGCCGGAGCGGGACATGGGCACGCGCATCATCATGGGCCGGCCCTACAAGCTGTCGAAGACGCCGCTGGAGGTGCGTGGGCCGGCTCCCAAGTTCGGCCAGGACAACGTGCCGCTGCTGGAGGCGCTGCTGGGCAAGCCGGCCGAGCAGGTGTCCGCGTGGGCCGATGCCACGGTGATCACCGAGGTTCCCACCACCGGCGAACCGTCGCCGACGCTGGACCCCGAGGAACTGGTGGAACGTCGCCAACTGGCCGAGTGGGACCCGCAGTACCGAGAGCGCCTGGGCATTTGACGGCTGGGCAGTCGGGGTCTAACCTGAAAGTCGGCGCGATATCGATGCACGCGCCGCGCGTTCGGGGCCCGTAGCTCAGTGGAAGAGCATCCGACTCATAATCGGCAGGTCACAGGTTCGAACCCTGTCGGGCCCACCAGACTTGACCGTAGACAGTACCGGGGAGTGCAAGGCCATCTCCTCGGTGTCTTTTCCCCCGATGGGGCTATCCTCGGGCATGGGGATGGTGTAGCGCACCAGGGCCCCGCCGGGCTGCACCATGATCTCCTTGACGAAGGACTCGATGAAGGCCCGCCGTTCGGTCAGCTCGCTCTCCCGCAGATACCCGCTCAGGTCCTGGGCGTAGGCGGTGATGGTGTTCACGTCGTCCAATACCACCCGCCGCTGGGACAGCATGACCCGCGCCTCCTCCGCCGTTTCTTCCAGCTTCTGCTGCCGTTCCCGGTGTTCCCGGATGCGGGGCATGAAGTCGTCGACGTCCAGGTCGGTGGTCTCGGCCAGGTTGTAGAGGCGGTCCAAACGGCGCTTCACGTCGGCCAGTTCCGCCTCGGCGGTCTCCAGCCGCTGCCGCTGTTCCCGGGCTATGCCGTCCATCTCCTCGTCCACCAGCCTGACCAACTCCCGGATGTTGGACTCGGTGAGGATGTTGTCGCGGATGCGGTCCACCACCAGGTCCTCGAAGCGTCGGGCATTCAGCCGGGGACAGTTGCAGGCGCCGCTGCCCCGTTTCATCAACGACTGGCAGACGTAGTAGGCGAACTGCCCGCTCTTGGAGTCCTGGCCGGACATGGC